>NZ_JBEPNO010000003.1:0-479972 GCF_040546275.1 Nakamurella sp. UYEF19
GCCCGCGCGGGGGGGGCCGGTGGGGTTGGGGGGTGCCCCCCCCCCGGGGGGGGGGGGGGGGGGGGGTTTCCCCCCCCCCCCCCCCCCCCCGTCCGGGGTGGCGGCGGCGTTGTCGGGGCCAATGGAACACTGTGTGCCGCACCACCCAGTTCGCACCGAACCATCACGCTCGTAACGAGGAGAGCCTCCTGTCATGGCCGATCCGACCACCCTGGTACTGCCCGAGAACATGAAACCCTCCGACGGCCGCTTCGGCTGCGGTCCGTCGAAGGTGCGCCCGGAGGCGCTGGCCGCCCTCGCCGCCTCCGGCGCGAGCGTGATGGGGACCTCGCACCGCCAGCCGGCGGTCAAGTCGCTCGTGCACCGGGTCCGCGCCGGTCTGGGCACTCTCTTCGCCCTGCCAGACGGGTACGAGGTCATCCTCGGCAACGGCGGGACGACCGCCTTCTGGGACGCGGCTGCTCTCGGCCTGGTCCGTGACCGCTCCCAGCACCTGACGTTCGGCGAGTTCTCGTCCAAGTTCGCAGCCGTCACCGAGGCCGCCCCGTTCCTGGGTGATCCGACGGTGATCAAGGCCGAGGTCGGCGATGCACCGGTGGCGACAGCCGAGGCCGGCGTCGACGTCTACGCCTGGGCGCACAACGAGACCTCGACCGGAGTGGCAGTGCCCGTCGTCCGGCCTGCAGGCGCCACCGCCGACCAGTTGGTACTCGTCGACGCGACATCCGGAGCCGGCGGCCTCCCGGTCGACATCGGCCAGAGTGACGTCTACTACTTCGCACCCCAGAAGGTGTTCGCCTCCGACGGCGGTCTCTGGATAGCGCTGGCCTCCCCGGCCGCGCTGCAGCGGATCGGCGAGATCGCCGCCACCGATCGCTGGATCCCGGAGTTCCTGTCGATCGCCACCGCCCTGGACAACTCGACCAAGGACCAGACGCTGAACACCCCGGCGGTGGCGACCCTGTTCCTGCTGGCCGACCAGATCGAGTGGATCAACGGCCAGGGCGGCCTGGACTGGGCTACCGGGCGTACCGCGGATTCGTCGTCCCGTCTCTACGAATGGGCTGAGAAGTCCTCCTTCGCCACGCCTTTCGTCGTCCGGCCCGAACTGCGCTCGCAGGTCGTGGGCACCATCGACTTCGATGAGTCCGTCGATGCTGTCGTCGTCGCGAAGACGTTGCGCGCCAACGGCATCGTCGACACCGAGCCCTACCGGAAGCTGGGGCGAAACCAGCTCCGGGTCGGCATGTTCCCGGCCATCGAACCGGATGACGTCTCGGCGCTCACCGCCTGCATCGACCACATCGTCGGGCAGCTCTGAATCCCTGACCGTTATCCCGGCCTGCGGTGCGGCGCGCCTGGGCGTGCTGCACCGCAGGCCGGGATAAATTCACGTCCGGAGAGCTGCGGAAATCTTCCGCGGTGCGGGAGGAGTACGCCATGCGCGCGTTACGGGTTCTGGGTCTGACGCAGACTCCGGAGAACGGCGACGGCAAGTTCCTGGTCTGCGAGGATCCCTCGACGGGTGAGCAGTTCTCGGTGCCGTGCGACGACCGCCTGCGGGCCGGCGCCCGCGGAGACCTGAGCCGCTTCGGCCAGCTCGAGATCGAGATGGAATCGCAGTTGCGACCCCGGGAGATCCAGGCCCGCATCCGCTCCGGAGCCACGGTCGAACAGGTTGCCTCGCTGGCCGGCACCACCACCGCGCGGGTCGAACGCTTCGCCTATCCGGTGCTCCTCGAGCGGGCCAGCATCGTCGAGCGCGCGATCAAGGCGCGCCCGTCGATCGACGGCATCACTGCCGGATCCTCGGTCGCCGAGACCGTCGCCGCCACCCTGGCGGCCAGAGGTCATGACGGCGATGTGAGCTGGGACGCTTTCAAGGACGACGACGGCTGGGTCCTCTGCCTCCGCTGGAACGCGGGCCGTTCGGACAACCAGGCGCAGTGGCTCTTCCACCCGGGCCCCGATGGCGGCACCCTCAGTGCGCGCGACGAGGCCGCCGCGGAGATCGTCGATCCGGCCCTGCGCATTCTCCGACCGTTGCGGCCGGTCCGCCAGAGCGTCGTCTCCTCGGCGCTGCTGGATCCGACCGTTCCCACCGACGCCCCGCCGTCGGACGGCCGAGCCTTCGACTCTCGATCCGCGGAGAAGAACACGTCGGAGCGCCCGGCTGACGCCCGTGCCACCCGTGGTGGCCCCTCTTCCGCACCGTCGGAAGCAGCGTCACGGTCGGCCCACCCGGCCGGCGGCAAGCTGAGCGCGCCGGGCACCAGGCCGCAGGGCGGTTCGGACCGCCCAGGACAGCGGGGGTCGCGCTTCGGTCAGCAACTGCAGCCGCAGAACCGCGCCGGCGCCACGGGCGGTGCCGCCACGGCCATGGCCATCGATCCGGACCAGGACATCGACGCCGTCGAGCGGATCGTCGAGGACACCATCACCGACGAACGGGCCGGCGTCAATCCGATCATCGCCGACGCCACGGTCGCCAGGACGGGTACGGAATCGGCCGCGCCCGCCGGCCCGTCCAAGCCCGCGGCCGCTACCCCTTCGAAGTCGTCCACCGCATCGCCGGCGGCGACCACGGCGGCCAAGCCGGAGGCCCCCAAGCCGGCCAGGCGCGGCCAACGGCCATCCATGCCGTCCTGGGAAGACGTGCTGCTCGGGACCAGGTCCAACGGCCGCTGACCGGTCGGGTCGACACGACACTCCGAAATGCGGCAGCGGCCCAGCCTGGTCGAGCCGGCGCGAGCGCTGATGTCGAACAGTGGGAGCCTGCAAAACAGTGGGAGCCAGGAGTTAAACAGTTGGAGCACTGTCGGTGCCTCGACGTAGCCTTGGCCGGTCATGTCGAACATCCCCCCTGCCCCCGACCAGAGCGTCGAATCATCCACCCGCGAACCCTCGTCCGCGCCCGAACAGGTGGGGCACCGTTCCGCCGGATCGGCCCAGACCCCCACTGTCGCGTCGTTGCGGCGATTGTTGCCCTACGCCCGGCCGGCGTTGCCCTCGTTGGCCGCATCGACGGTGGTGGCGATCGTCGCCACCCTCTGCGGTCTGTCGTTCCCGCTGGTCATCGCCTGGATCATCGACGGCCCGATCGCCCGTCGCAACCTGTCCCAACTCTGGGGCCCTGCCCTGCTCCTGGTCGTGCTCGGCGTCACGGAGGCGGCTCTGTTCTGGCTTCGCCGGGTGCTGGCCACACGGCCCACCATGCGCGTCGAGGCCACCATGCGCGCGGATCTGTACGAGCGTCTGCAGCGTCTGCCGGTCAGCTTCCACGATCGGTGGCCGGCCGGGCAGCTGATGTCCCGCGCCGTATCCGACCTCTCGACCATCCGCCGCTTCCTGGTGTTCGGAGTGGTGTTCCTGGTGGTCAACCTGGTGACGTTCATCGTCGGGGTGGGCATTCTGCTGTTTCTGTCGGTCAAGCTCGGGCTCATCGTCGCTGCGCTGGCGATCCCGCTGGTCCTGCTGTCCTTCCAGTACGAATCGCGGTACCAGATCCTGGCCAGGCGCTCCCAGGACCAGGTCGGCGACCTGGCCACGGTCGTCGAGGAGTCGGTGCTCGGCGTCCGCATCCTCAAGGCGTTCGGGCGCAGCGCGCATCTGGGCCGGACCTTCCGCACCCAGGCCGGTGAGCTGCGGGACACCGAGATGTCCAAGGCGAAGGTGGTGTCGGTGCTCTGGGCGGTGATCATCGCCCTGCCCGAGATCGCGCTGGGTGTCGCGCTGATCCTGGGGATTCGCGACGTGGCGGCGGGAAGTCTGTCGGCAGGTGCACTCGTCGCCTTCTTCGGGACGGCCATGGGTCTGCGGTGGCCGATCGATTCGATCGGCTGGCTGCTGGCCATCGCCAACGACACCGCCGCCGCCAGCGAGCGCTACTTCGAGGTGATGGACTCGCCGTTGACGGTCGTCTCCCCGGACAGCCCGACGGCCGCAGCCCCGTCACGGGGCCATCTGGTGATGTCGGACGTGCGGTTCGCCTTCGCCGATGCCCGTCCTCGTCTCGGGCGCCCGGCGGAGTTGCTCCGCGGGATCGATCTGGAGTTGCAGCCCGGCGAGACGGTGGCCGTGGTCGGCGCGACCGGCAGCGGCAAGACCACGCTCACCTCGCTGATCAACCGGTTGTACGACGTGACGGGTGGGTCCATCCGGCTCGACGGTGTCGACATCAGAGAGCTCGACCTGGCGACGCTGCGGGAGAGCGTGTCCGTGGCGTTCGAGGAACCCACGCTGTTCTCCGCCTCGGTGCGGGAGAACGTGCTGCTGGGCAGTCCGGACGGCTCTGACGAGGACGTCCGGGCCGCACTCGACGTCGCGCAGGCGGACTTCGTGGACGACCTGCCCTGGGGTCTGGACACCAGGATCGGCGAACAGGGCCTTTCCCTGTCCGGTGGTCAACGACAGCGGCTGGCCCTGGCCAGAGCCGTCGTCGGCCGTCCGGCCGTCCTGGTGATGGACGACCCGCTGTCGGCACTGGACATCCATACCGAGGCCCAGGTCGAACGGGCCCTGCGCTCGGTGCTCAGCAGCACCACCGCGCTGCTGGTCGCCCATCGTGCCTCGACGGTGATGCTCGCCGATCGGGTCGCGTTGCTCGAAGACGGCCGGATCACCGCGACCGGCACCCACTCCGAGCTGATGGCCACGGTCCCGGCGTACCGGGATCTGCTGGCCAGCCGCGAGGACCAGGTGGCCGGCGTCCGACGACTGGAAGACGGGGTTCACGCATGACGGCCGTTCCGAACGCCCCCGACACCCATTCCGACGACTCGTGGCGCGGCGTCGCCGCCGAGGACAACAACGACATCTCCGACGCCGTCGGCATCAAGCTGCAGGACCGGTCACGCCGGCTGCTGCGGTCGCTGGTGCGTCCGCACCGGCGTCTCGTCGCACTCGCCACCGTCGTGGTGATCGTCAGCGAACTCGCGTTCCTGGTCGGGCCGCTGATCGTCGCCTACGGCATCGATTCGGCTGTGCCGGCACTGACCAGGGGGGACGGCGGACCGCTGACGTTCACCGCGATCGGCTACCTCGGGGCCGGGGTGCTGAACGCGCTGTCCAAGGCGGTGTTCGTCCGGCTGTCCGCCCGGATCTCGCAGGCGGTGATGCTCGACCTCCGTGGCCGGGTCTTCGATCACTCGCAGGCGCTGAGCCTCTCGTTCCACGAGAAGTACACGTCCGGTCGGGTGATCGCCCGGATGACGAGCGATCTGGACACCCTCTCCGACCTCACCGAGCAGGGACTGGACGGACTGGTCTCCGGAGTGCTGTCGGTCTTCGCCATCAGCGTCGCGCTGCTGTTCCTGGATCTTCCGCTCGGCCTGATCGCACTGATCGCCTTCCTGCCGATCATGTTGCTCACCAGGTGGTTCCAGGGCACCTCGCGCACCATCTACCGGCGAACGCGGACGGCCATCGCGTCGTTGATCGTGCAGTTCACCGAGACCATGAACGGTCTGCGCGCCGTCCTGACCTTCCGTCGCGAGGCCCGGAACGAGGCGATCTTCGCCCAGTTCAACGCCGAGAACGCCCAGGCCAACGGCGACGGGATGATGGCGCTGGCGAAATACACGCCGGCCGTTCGCATGGTCGGCAACCTGACCCTCACCGCGGTGATGATCGTCGGTGCTGTCCAGGTGATCAACGGCGGACTGGCGATCGGGGTACTGGCCGCTTTCCTGCTCTACGTGCGCCGGATGTACGACCCGTTGGACGAGTTGGCGATGTTCTACAACTCCTACCAGTCCGCTGCCGCAGCTCTGGAGAAGCTCTCCGGGCTGCTGGAAGAGGTGCCGTCGGTCCCCGAACCCACCGACCCGATCCCGCTTCCGCACGTCGTCGGCCGGGTCACCTTCGAGAGCGTCCAGTTCTCGTACAACCGCCAGGTCGAGGTGCTGCCCACCTTCGACCTCGACATGCCGGCGGGCCAGACCCTGGCCGTGGTGGGGGCGACAGGCGCCGGAAAGTCGACACTGGCGAAGCTGCTGGCGCGGTTCTACGACCCGACGGTCGGCCGCGTACTGCTGGACCAGGTAGACATCTCGAGGCTGTCGACCGCTGATCTGCGGCGCGGTGTGGTGATGGTGACCCAGGAGTCGTTCCTGTTCTCCGGGTCGGTGGCCGACAACATCGCCCTGGGAAATCCGGCCGCGACCAGGGCAGAGGTCGAGGCAGCCGCCGATGCCATCGGGGCCGGCACCTTCATCCGCTCTCTGCCCGAAGGCTTCGACACGGACGTCCGCAAGCGCGGTGGTCGGCTTTCGGCCGGCCAGCGGCAGCTGGTCGGCTTTGCCAGAGCCTTCCTGGCCGACCCCGCGGTGCTGATCCTGGACGAAGCGACCGCCTCTCTCGACATCCCCTCGGAACGGGCGGTGCAGGCTGCGCTGCGGACGGTGCTGCACAACCGGACGGCGGTGATCATCGCGCATCGGCTGTCAACGGTGGCCATCGCGGACCGGGTGCTGGTGATGGATCACGGCCGGATCCTCGAGGATGGCGCCCCGGCCGAGCTGATCAGCGGGGGCGGCCGATTCGCCGGCCTGCACTCGGCCTGGCAGGAGTCGCTCGTCTGAGCCGGCCTGACCTGACGGGCCAGACAGGCCCGTCAGACAGGCCCGTCAGGTCAGGTCAGTCAGGTCAGGTCAGGCCCGTCAGGTCAGGAAGATCAGCACCGAGAGCCAGGCGACAAGAACACCCAGTACCGCTCCGCCCGAGATCCACCGCAGCACCGGCAGTCCTCGGGACAGCCACAGCGCCGGCCCCAGCCCACCGGCCACGACGATGTTGATCCCGATGGCCAGGATCGGGTGGTCGGACAAGCCCGACGACAGGACGTACACGGCGCTGGCCACCAGGAACAGGGCGAATCCGGCCAGCGCCAGACCCGGCCCCCACGGCACCGGCTCGCCGCCCTCGCGCCACTCCTCCACCCATGCCCAGTCGCGGGCGTCCAGGTCGAAGTTCTCGTTGTTCAGGTCGGTGAGTTCGCCGTCCGGACCCTCGACACCCGCGCGATCAACACCCGTGCGCTCGACACCAACGCCCTCAGCACCCGGGCGATCAACACCCGCACCCTCCAGCCCCGGACCATCGACGACATCGGTGGTCATACCACCCGTTGATCGTTCCGATGCGGCGGGCCCCCCGGCAGACGCCGAGAGCTTGTCAGAAGACACGGCCGCGCTGGAAGTCGTCGCGGTGCGTTCCGGGATCTGCCCGGAATCGCCCGGAATCTCCGTCATCGGGCGCCGGCCCGACGACGGCCGATCACCGATGAGGGCAGGGCCGCAGGAACGTGCATGGGATCAGTGTGCCGTACGAGCGGTCACCGGTCGGCGGCAATCTCGGCGAAGGCAATGGCACCGGCGGTCGCCACGTTCAGGGAATCGACGCCGTTGGCCATCGGGATTCGCACGTGCAGGTCAGCGGCATCCAGCGCCATCTCCGTCAGACCAGGCCCTTCAGATCCGAGCAGGAGCGCAACCCGGCGCCCCGACAGCCCGGCGCTCCTCAGCGTGATCGCACCGGGTCGTGGAGTCAACCCGACCACGGTGAAACCGTTCGCGCGCAACATGTCTGCCGGTTCCGGCCAATCCCCTGACACCGATGCGAACGGCACGAAGAGCACGGTCCCCATCGACACCCGGACGCTTCGTCGGTACAGCGGATCTGCGCAGCCCTCACCGAGCAGGACGGCTCCGATCCCGAGGGCAGCCGCGTTTCGAAAGACCGACCCGAGATTCTCGTGGTCGCCGACGCCCTCGAGCATCACCACCGACGACACCGATCCGAGCAGGTCCTGCGCCGGCGGGAACAACACGCGATCGGCGGTGGCCAGCCCGCCGCGGTTGAGATGGAACCCGACGACCTCGGCCATCAACTCCGCTGAAGCCACATAGGAGGGGGCATCGAGGCCGGCCAGGTCGGATTCGAGTTCCTGTAGTCGACGCTCCACGCCGAGGAGGGCACGGACGGGGTAGGCCGAGGCAAGCAGTCTGCGGACCACCACGGTGCCCTCGGCGACCACCAGTCCTCGGCCACCGGGCCGATCGGGCCGCCGGTCCGCTGTGGTCAGATCGCGGAAGTCATCGAGGCGCGGGTCGTCGGGATCGGTGATCTGGATCGGCGATGTCACGCCCGGATCCTGCCGCACGGCTGGACATCGATCCGGATCCGACCACGCGAACCTGCGCCGCCAACCTCCAGCTTGCGACACCGTCGGGACCGGAGACTCCCGCACCGGGTCGGCGCAATGAAAGTCAGCGGGTGGACAGATCGTTCAGGATCACGGCGGCGCGGTGCAGGATCTCGCGATCCTTGGAGGGCAGGTCTGCGAGTTGTCTGGCCAGCCACGCTTCCCTGGCCTCCACGTAGCTCTCCATACGAGTCACACCTTCTTCGGTGATCTCCACCAACACCTGGCGTCCATCGGCCGGGTTGTCCTTCCGGACCACCACTCCCGCATTCTCGAGACCATCGACGACGCGCGTGATCGACGGTGGCCGCACCTGTTCACGGATTGCGAGTTCCCCCGCGGTGATCGGGCCATCACGCCAGATGATGGCAAGCGCCGAGATCTGGGTGAGGGTGAGGTCGTGAGTCGGGTGTTGCTGACGCAGCCGCCGGGTGAGGCGGTGGATGGCCAGGCGCAATTCGTTGGCGAGGGGAGCTACGTCAGGCATGTGGGTAACCATACTATTAAGTCAGGGCAAATGAACGCGCGGATTCTGCTACTCAACGAGTTGCCACCTTCTGCCCAGAGCCACCACACATTCACGTCCCGCCTTTTACCGACCTGTTACCCATTTCGTCGTCCGCGGTTCGGCATGTTCGGGGGGCCTGTCCGCAACACTGTTCACGCAGGCACTGCATCCGATCATCGACAACGGCCCACCTTCCCCCGTGCAGCCCGATCGAGACGTTCCCACCTACTCCCCGCCGCCGCTGCCGATGTGCGCCAACCTGTTTCACATCGTTGTTGCGGTGACGGCGGTCCGGTTCCTGGCCGTCGTCGCGGTGATCCTGCACCTGGACGACCTTCGGGCCGACCACCGTCCGGAATGGCTGTGGACACCGTAAGCCGGGACCTTTCTCGGTGGCCTCGGCCTTTCGGCGTACGACTGGCAACGCCGTACCTCACGGCTTTCGCTGTACGTCTGGCAACGCACTGCGTCACGGCAGAGTGGGAGGTCCGCCCAGCAGATGTGCTTGGACGAGAACATCTGACCTCGGGCGTCAGGCCCGGCCGTTCTCCCCGAAGGTGACGACGTCGCCGCGGGCAGCAGCGACCGCCGTTTCCCGGTCCTTCCACCGCCCCGCCCGCCAGGCCACCGCCCGCCCGATGCCCTCCGGCGACCCGTCCGTCACCAGGGCACTGCGATCGACGCCGGTCCGCTCCGGGGCCGACCACCAGCGGACGACGACGGACGGGCCACGACCGGGGCGGACGGAGAGACCCGGCATCGTCAGGAGCGTTCCGGCGGGGAACACGTCTGCCAGCGCGACCCCGAGGGCCAGAGCCGAACGCTGAGCGGCGGCTTGCTCCGCCTCGGTCGGAAGTCCGGCGACCGCCGACCCGGAAGCCGGACGCTCTCCCCGACCGGCGACGGCAGCACCCGTGCCGACGGCGTCGATCTCGCCAGCGACGATCTCGACGGCGACCGCGACCGAGGCCAGGTCCAGGTCGAGGGCACGCGCAACCCGCTCCGGATCATCACCGCCGGCGACCAGCCGATCGGCGCCGACGACCTGCGCGAACCAGGGCAGATCGAGCACGAGGGCGTCGTCGGCATCGATGACGGAGCCGTCCAACACGCGCACTGAACCGGGGAGCGGGATGTGCTGGTCCCCACGAAGGACGTCGACGGCCACCGCGGTCAGGGCGGGCACCGACCAGGCGTCGACCAACCGCTCCGGATCGGCGAGCCGCCGGACGAACTCCGCCGCGTCGGCCCGGACGGCGGCTGCGCTGCTGTCCAGCACACCGATGGCCAACGCCACCTCGACATCGAGCACAACCGGGAGCTCGTCGTAGAGACCGGCAAGCCCGACAGCCGCGGGTAGCTTCCAACGGTCTGGCGTCTCACCATCGATCGAAGCGAAATGCGTGAGCCACCAACGGGTATAGGACGGCTCGGGGCCGGACTGGGCATCGAGGGTGTCTCGGGCCCGCCGGTCGCCGGACAGCATGTCGAGCAGTTGTGGCCACCGGCCGTCGTCCACCAGGTCGAGGTCGGCGACGGCGTCGAAGGGCTCCGGTGGCAGCGAATCCCCGACCACCTCCGACCACCACCGCTCCAGATCCGGGAGGTCGGCCTCGGCGTCCTGCACCTGGACGATCTTGACGCCCGTGCGGACCCCGATGGCGGCCAGCGCCGACGGTGGGTAGCCGGTCCACTCAGGCCCGATCATCGGCAGGTCGGCGTCGGCGGCCAACACCGCGGCCAACGGAGCGCCGGGCAACAGGAGTTCTCCAGCCGGCCACGCCTCACCGCCGGCATCGGTGAGAACCACGTCAGCCAGCAGACTCTCGCTCAGCAGAGCATCTGCCACCGGCGTGTCACCGCACAGGTCGAGGGCAAGACGGGCCAGATCGCGGAGCTCGTCGGGGTCCGGATCGGCGTCCTCCAGGTCTTGACGGAACTCGTGGAACAGCTGCGTGAGCGCGGGATCGGTGAGCAGGGCTGCGGCATCAGCCGGGACGCCACCGAGCCGCCCGAGCAAGGGATGAACGGCGTCGGGATGCACGATGCGCAGTTCCGGGGCGAAGGTCACCGCCCGGTCGAGCAGAGCGTCTTCCAGTGCACCGGGTCCGGGCAGCAGCGATCCGGCAGGCCCGATCCGGCGCCCTCCGCCGGACAGCGGAATCGGCAGATTCGCCAGATCCTCGGCGTTCTGGTCCGACAGGGCCTCGTACACCTCGTGCCAGAACACTGGCGAGCCGTCCAGCCCGGCCAGCGAGGAAATCGCCTCGGCCAACGGCAGCGTCGACACCCCCAGCAGTCGCATCGCCTCGAGCTGACCGGGTGACCGGGGGGGCAGGAGCAGACCCGGAATGGCGCGGCCCAGCAGCACCCCGGCCGCGTCCGACACGCCGACGACGACGCAGGCCTGCGCCGGCACGACCGGAACGTCCAGCACCGTGACCATCACGGGCGCCCTGGCCAGTCGACGGACGATGCCCTGCCGCAGGGCGCCGTCGACCGGGCCCAACGGAAAACCCGCCGCCGGCACCAGTGCGAACCGGTCCGCCACCGCAACCGCGGTGAAGAGCTCCGAATACTCCGCCGCCGCCTGGTCCAACAGGTAGTCGGTCAGGGCGCCGGGCGCGAGGCGGCGACGGGTGTCGTCCACCGGGAACGTCCCGACCAGGCGGGCCGGCAGAGACAGCGGCTCGTCCGTCGGCGTCGGCGCGCCCAGGTACATCGGTTCGATCACCGGGTCCAGATCGAACCCCAGCACCGGAGCCGGCCTGTCCACGGCCAGGATCCAAGTCAGCTGCCATGCGTTGCGGTCACGTTCCTCGATCGGCCGATCACCCAGCAGCGCAACGGGAATCGTCCCGCTACGGGTGGCAGATCGGTACGCGGTGACCGTCCCACCGTCCTCGATGACGGTGGTGCCGTCGTCCAGATCCTCCCGCGAGATGACGCGGGTCGCCCGGCCGGGCACGTCGATCTCGACCGTCATCAGCCCGGGCAACGCCCACAGCAGGTCGTCGCCGACCGCCAGCAACAGCTCGACCAACGGCTCGCGAAGCCCGGCCCGCAGCGGCAGGCGGACTTCGGTGTCGAAGCCCGGCGGCACCGGATCGCCTGACTCGGCGGGCCAGGGCAGGCGCAGCGCCGGCACCTGCCCGGTCCGGGCCGTCATCTCCCGGTCCAGACCCGTGACACCGAGATCCACCACTGCAGAAGCGGTGTCGGTCCGGGAGAATCGCACGCCCCCGGTCCTGGAGACCACCTGCGGCTCATCGGTGACGGTCAGGACAGCGGTGAAGCCGACGCCGAAATGGCCGACGGTGGCGGCGTGACCGCGTTTGGCCGAAGCACGGAGCGAGGCGAGGCCGGCGACCCCGTCGGCGGTCAGCGGGACGCCGACGTTGGCGACCCGGAGCTGCACCCCCCGGTCCACATCGGTCAGCGAGAATCGCACCCGACCCGGCGCGCCATTCTCACGGGCGGCGTCGACTCCGTTCGCTGCGAGTTCGATCAGCAACCGGTCGGCGTATCCGCCGATCGCCAGCGCCTCCTCGGCGTTGGCGTCCTCGCGGAATCTCGCCGGGGACGCAGCCCAGGCCGCCAACACCACCCGGCGCAGTGCCCCGGTGCCGAAGGGGTCGCCCGTCACCGGTACTGCCGCTTCGGCCGCCGGCACCGGGACGATCAGTCCTGCGCGTCGATCGAGGACGGATCCGTGCTGTCGTCCGGCTCATCGAGAATCACGCCGTCATCCAGAACCCCGCCCTCATCCAGAACCACTGCGTCATCCAGAACCACTGCGTCATCCAGAACCACTGCGTCACCACGGGTCTCGCCAACCCCGATCGGGCGCCGGTGGACCTCGAGGGCGAGCTCGTCGATGACCTTGTCGGTGGCCGCCGACCGGGCCGGCATGTCAACGACCGTCTCCGAATGCGCGCCGCAGCCGTAACCGGCATCGACGACCCGGCCGTCCGCCGGAGCGAACTCGTTGCCGCAGGCACCCGCCAGGCCACCGAGCGAACCCGCCAGCGGCAGGTAGAACGCGCAGGTCACGCAATGACCGGGCGCAGCAAGTGCCATGTCGTCGGACGGTCCGAACGAGCCTTCGTGCAGGCGCTCGGCGAACTCGATGCGGCCGTCACGACTGAGGACCCTGACCCGACCGATCCCCAGCTCGCGGGCCACGGCCTCGACGGCCGGATCGTCGGATTGGAGGTACGCGGGAACCACCCGGGGGTCGTCGGCCGGCAGCGGCAGCAGGTCACCGATACCGAGATCGCCCGGCCGGACCCGCTCGTCCCACGGGATCCAGGCCGGAGCCAGCAGCGCGCCCTGACCGGGGATCAACACCACTTCGCTGACGGTCGGCCCCTGCTCGTCGAGGACGGCCAACGTCACCGACCACTGCCAGCCCTGGTAGCCCGGTTGCCGGGCATCGAAGGTCGCGGTCACGGCGACGTCGTCCTCCGCGACGGACATCAGGAGGTCGCCGACGTGGTCGGCGCTGCCCGCTTCCCCGACGGCGGCGGCCCTGGCCAGATCGAGGGCCACCTGGTCGAGCACGACGATCAGGACGGGGGGAACGTCGTCGGAGACGGCTGGATCGACGCTGACCTGCACAGTCGATCCGGCGTCGGTCACGGTGGGAGACGACGTCAGATCCGAAGCGGCGTCGTCGATGGTCGCGCTCGGGGCTGGGTTGGAACTCACAGGCCCATCTTGCCGCATGCCATCGCCGACAACTCACGCGCCGTGTTGGCCAAGGCTGTACGCCGTGGACTCGCGGTGGGGCAGGATGAGGGGGTGAGCGAGTCCGGTCCCGATTCCGGCACCTCCGGGACTGACCGGCGGTCCGATCCCGAGTCCGGCACGCCGGTGCCCGGATACGGCCCGCCCGTGCCCGGATACGGCCCGCCCGTGCCCGGATACGGCCCGCCCATGCCCGGATACGGCCCGCCGTCGACCGGCAATGGTCGCCGGCGGCCGCCCGACGGGGACTCCGCCCGGTACGACGAGTACGGCGATCCCGAGGAACAGACGACCACCGCTCTGCCCCGCCCCCCCGACCGGTCCGGGCGGCCCGTCGATTCCGCCTGGCAGCCGACCACGGCGCTGCCCCGGCCGCCGACGCCGCCGCGGCCGCAGTACGGGCCTCCCCGCAATCCCACTCCCCCAGCCGGGCACAGATCGGTCCCGTCGACCGGAAACCCGCCTCCGGTCGGACCCAGTTGGGCTGCCCAGGAGCCGTACCGTCCGCACCGGGACGAGTACCGCCAGGAAGACGAACGCCCGCGGGACGCACGCCAACCGGAATCACGGCGAGACCTGCAACCGCAGGACCCGCGCCGTTCGCCCGACCGGCCGTACCTGCCCCACGACCCGGCTCGAGCACCGAACGACCGTGATTCCGATCGGGGCACGGGACGTGCGCCCGAGGGTGACCGTCGCCCCGACTTCGGCATCGATCGCCGGCCGACCCCCTACGGACCGCCTCCCTCCCGCCAGCCCACCGCAGATTCCTACCCCGCGGAGCGCTACCCCTCAGATCACCGCCTCCCAGATTCCTACCAGGCCGATCCCTACCGCGGCGGTCGATCACGCCCGGACCAGTACCGCCCGGGCGGGTACCGGGATGACGGATACCGCCAGGACGAATACCGGGGGGATGGATACCGCCAGGACGGGTCCCGGGAGGACGGATACCGCCAGGACGGATACCGCCAGGACGGATACCGGGATGACGGATACCGACCGGACCAGCAGCGGCCGGAGTCTGGACGTCCAGACCCTCGCCGCGCGGACGCGTACTCCGCCGGCCCGTACCCGGCCGATCCGCATGAAGCAGATCAACACAGCAGAGATGAATACGGCGCAGACCAATACGGCGCAGACCACTACCCGGGCGATCCCTACCCGGGCGCGGCACCCGGCGGCTACCCCGGCGACCCGTACCGGCGCGACGCGTACGACCAACCGCGACCCGCGGAGGCCCGCCGGCAGCCGCCCCCCAGGGGCAGCCATCTGCCGCCGTACCAGGAGCCGATGACCGACGCGGACCTGCCGGACGCGTCATCGGCGAAGCCCGGAATGCGCAGTCCCCGCAAGCTCACCGTCACCAGGGTCGCCGCGTTGCGCAGTCGCGAGTTGACCCACCGCGGCGTGCAGATGTTCCACCGGGCCACCACGGCGGACGGCGCGGACAAGTCGGGCCTGACCGCGCTGACCTACGCCGTCATGGCGAACTACGCGGTGGACGCCGTGCTGGCCGTCTCGCTCGCCGGCACCCTCTTCTTCGCCGCGGCCACCGCCGAATCGACGGGCCGGGTGCTGCTCTACCTGGTCATCACGGTCGCGCCGTTCGCCTTCATCGCGCCGTTCATCGGACCGATGCTCGACCGTCTGCAGCACGGTCGACGGCTGGCGCTGGCGCTGTCGAGTTTCGGGCGGGCACTGCTCGCCATCCTGATGGCCTTCAACTTCAGCAACTTCAACCCGTGGGTGATCTACCCCTGTGCGCTCGGAAACCTGGTGCTGTCCAAGGCTTTCGGTGTGTTGAAGGCAGCCCTGACGCCGCGGGTGCTGCCGGAGCAGATCACCCTGGTCAAGACGAACTCACGGCTGACCACCTTCGGGATGATCGCCGGTGCTGTCGCCGGAGCCATCGCGGCCGGGCTGTCCAAGATCGCCGGTTCCCCCGGCGCCCTGTTCTTCATGGCCGCCTGCGCGGTCGCCGGCGGCATCCTGTGTCTGCGCATCCCGTCCTGGGTGGAGTCCACCGAGGGCGAGGTACCGGTCAAGCAGGCCGACTCCGGCACCAAGAAAGGCTTCCCGCAGATCGTGGTGGCCACCCTGTGGGCCAACAGCATGATCCGGGTCGAGACCGGCTTTTTGGCGTTGTTCATCGCTTTCGTCGTGAAGAGCCAGTACCCGCAGCCGGCGCACAGTGCGTTCACCCAGCTGCTGCTGCTCGGCGTCATCGGCGCGGCCGCCGGCATCGGAGGGTTCATCGGCAACACGATGGGCGCGCGGCTGACCCTCTCGGCGCCGGAGACGATGTCGCTCATCGCGCTGGTGAGCGTGCTGGTCTCCACCATCATCGCGATCCTGATCCCGGGGCTGGCCACTGCCGCAATCGTCGGTTTCGTGGGTTCGACGGCGTCGTCGTTGGCCAAGGTCAGCCTCGATTCGGTGATCCAAGGGCACCTGCCAGAGGAGAGTCGCGCCTCGGGGTTCGGCGTCAGCGAATCCGTCCTCCAGCTGGGCTGGGTCTTCGGTGGTGTGGTCGGGCTGCTCCTGGGCGGCGTCTGGACCTTCGGCCACGCCAATGTCTACGCGATCGGCTTCGGGACCATCACGGTGTTGCTGCTGGTCGGGTTGGTGCAGTGCTGGCTCGTCCGGTCCGGTCGAACGATGTTGCCGAAGCTGCCCGCCCGCGGCAGTCGGAAGAAGACCGGCCACCAGACCGACCGCCTGGCCCGTCCCGGTTCGCCCACCACCGCAGTACTCCCAGAGGTCGGCGGGTTCTCCGGTCAGACACGCACCGCCGCCTACGGTTCGGGCCACCCGGCCGAGGGTGGCACCACAGCGGCCGGGGCAAAGCCCGGTCGGCGAATCCGGAAGGCCGGCAAGGATTGAGCACCCGAAGACTTCGACTCGCACGGGTGGCCGGAACGCTGATCGTGGCCGCCCTGCTGCTCACCGGGTGCACGGTGCCGAAACCGGTCGTCACGTTCTACGGGAACCGGACCGCGATCGAGGTCTCGCCCGAACTGTTCTGCGACGTGAACACCACCACCCTGACGGTCGACTGCCCGGCGCCGACGGATCTTTCCAACGACGGCCATCTCGAAATGGCACCCGAGCAGTATCTGCAGATCAACGTCCCGACCGAGATCGGAGACACTCCTTGGGTTGTCGTCTTCGAGTACAAGGACGCCGCGGGCAAGGCCCAGAACGGCCGGACCGAGGTTTTCACCGACGGTCAACTGGCGTACACCCTGCCGGCCCTGGGCAAAGGCACCCAGCTGACCAGGGTCGAGGTGCAGTCGGGCCTGGTGCCCACGCTGGACACCAGCGGCAGTACGTCGATCACCGCCTCGCGGACGTGGGTGCTTGTCATCACGCCGGCGCCTGCCTCCTCGGCCGTCGTCACCTCCCCTCCGGCACCCTGACCTCGCTTCCCGCGGATCGGAAGTTGCCCGCGACCAAGCCAGCAAAGAGGCCGCGTTCCCGAAAGGGAACGCGGCCTCCTGTATCCGCACTGCGAGCCAACTGGCACGTCAGGACGTTTGAATCAGGACTCCAACTCCGAGGCGACGGCGCGGAGGACGGTCGCCATCCGGCCACCCATCGCCCGCTCCGGGTAGCGACCCCGCCGAAGATCGGGCAGAGCCTTGGATTCGAGCATCTTGATCATGTCGTCGACGAGACCGTGCAATTCCTCGGCCGGTCGCCTGGTCGCCGCCACCACCGAGGGTGGCGTGTCGAGCAGGATGACCTGGAGTGCCTGCGGGCCGCGACGACCGTCGGCAACACCGAACTCCACCTTCTGCCCCGGCTTCAGGGTCGCGACACCCGTCGGCAACGCCGAGGATCGGACGTGCACATCCTCGCCGCCCTCCTGGGCGATGAAACCGAAACCCTTGTCCGCGTCGTACCACTTCACTTTGCCGGCCGGCACCAAACTCACCATCCTTGTCACTCACACGCTCATGACGGCCGACTCGGCCGTCGACCAGCACCGCTGTGCTGGCACAACCATCCACAGTACTGGTGATGCAGAGCACTTCCTTCCCGCTCGAACCCAGGGGTCCGTGTGGTGGGCGACTATTCTCGGGAATGTGTCCAGCCCTGGTCGTCCCTCCGCCGTCCCAGCCTCCGGCAACACCGACGGCGCCCCGCCCGTGCGCGAGGAGCCACCGGTCAGGATGCGGACCGCAGCGCGGTCGAAGGCCAGCCGCAAGGCCGCTCCGCTGGCGAAGATCGGCATGATCGTGTTCGCGATCGGGCTGGTCGCCATCTTCGCGGACATGATCCTGTTCGCATCCGGCTCCCGGGATCTGCCGCTCTGGATCAACCTCACCGCGATGCTCGCACCGGTCGGGCTGGGCCTCGGGCTCATCGCCGTCGTCCGCGAGAACCGCTCGTCCTCGCCAGCCATGGCAGCACGCAAGGCGGCTGCCGAGAAGTAGCCCGCCATACCTGCTCGCTCCCCGCGCCGGCAGTTCGGGCGGCTGGTCGAGGATCAGTGCTGGCACTGCTGCGCGGCCGATCGGAATCGGACATCCTGGCGTAGCGTCTCTTGGCAAGTTCGGATGCCGACGACGCACACGACCGTTGCCATGGTGGGGCCATCCACATCGATGACCCTGCCGGCAGCAGAAGGGGCCGGTGGCTGATGATCGGAAAAGCTCCCCCGACGTCGCGTCGGATCCCCGGATCGCGTCCGGTCATCCTGACCGCGGCCGTCGCCGGTCTGCTCGCGGGTGTTGCCGGGCTGGTCCTGACCTGTTCCAACTGGGGACGGGGCGCCGAGTTCACCACCAAGGACCTGGTGCTGATCATCTTGCGCTGGTCCAGCATCGGGCTGGCGTTGGGCGTGGGGCTGTGGCGGTGGGGACGCGCTCCGGCCAACCCGACCGGGCGGTTGCTCTACGCAGCAGCGCTCTGCGATTGCCTGTGGATGATCGGTTGGAACTGGCCCGGGTCGGCCTGGGCGAACGAACTCCTCTGGTTCATGGCTTTCGAGTCTCCCCTGCTGGCCACGGTGGTGCTGGGCTGGCCGACCGGGCGGCTACGCCCTCGAGTGCGCCGCCTCGTGGTGTTCTTCGGAGTCGGCGATGCGTTGATCGTTCTCGTCGGCAGCGTGTTCAATCGATCCGCAGCACCCTCGGTGGCGTGGCCGGATGCTCCTGAGGCCTTGTTCAGCGTGCCCGGGGTCCGGCACCTGCTGGATCCACTCCAGGCGTTGCTGTTCGATTCGCTGCCGGCGGCCATCGTCCTGATCGTGCTGATCCGGCGTCGTCGCGCAGTTCCACTCGGTATGCGCCCGCTCATCACTCCGATCGTCGTGGCCGGCGGGTTCGTCTGCCTGGCACTGCTGATCCAGGACCTCGGCATCCAGCTGTTCGCAGCTGTTCTCGCGCCTCAGGGCGGAAACACCTGGTTGTTGACGGGCGCCCTTTTCGGCAGCTACTCGATGTTCGGCGCGGTCGGGCTGGGCGTGTTGATCGGCGCATCGCGCCGGAACCGCGCGGTCGCCGCGGGACGCCGCCGCCTGGTGGTCGATCTGAGATCGGCCACGCCGATGGTCAGTCCGTCTGCCGCCGCGGCGACCTGCCTGGGTGACCCGACCGCGCAGGTGCGTTATGCCGGGGCTGATGGTCGATGGATCGATGATTCAGGGATGGACATGCCGGGTCTGCTGCCCGGTCGGGAACTACTGGCGGTCAGGGACGAAGACGGGGAGATCATCGCCGGTCTGGATGTCGACCGGAGCCTGTCGTTACCGCCGCTGCTGACAGATCTGGCCATCAGCACCGTCCAGGCCCGGACCATCAACGAACGCGCGGTGGCCCTCGCCGACGCCCGTCGGACGCAGGTGACCCGCGCTGCTCGCGCCCTCGTCGAAGCCGCCGACCGTGGTCGAATCGATCTGGAACGCGACCTGCACGATGGAGCGCAGCAGATGCTCGTCGGGATCGCCCTCACTGCCGGTCTGTCCGCTCGACGGGATGTGGTCGAGCAGAACGGGGGCGTGCGCGCCGCGGCGGTGACGGCCTTGGTCGACCAGCTCCGCCTGACCAGTGCCGAAATCCTCTCGTTGATCGATTCGGCCACTCCGCCAATTCTTTCCGCCGGACTGACCAACGCAATCCGATCGCTGGCGGCGACGTGTCCCATCGATACCTCGTCGAGCGTCGTCGGTGACCTGCCGGCCGGCGACCCGCTCTGTCTCGATCTCTACCTGGTGACCGGCGAGGCGCTCACCAATGCGGTGAAACATTCTGCTGGCGGCCATGTCTGGATAGACCTCAACATCTCGGAGCTGACGGTCGAGCTCGAGATCCGGGACGACGGTCGTGGCGGTGTCCACCAGGTGCCCGCCGGCCTGGCCCGTCGGGTCGACGGCTTCTCCGGGACGATTGTGGTGTCCGGCCCTTCCGGGACCAGATCGGGGACGGGTACCGGCACCACCATCTCGATCACCGCGCACCGGTCGGCTTCCGCCGCGCCCGTCACGGCTGGGCTCGTCACGGCGCCGTTGCCGGTGGAATCGGCAGTCGGATCCGGATGAACATCAGATGGGTGGCTGTCGCAGCCATGGCCCTGGTCGTCGGCTGCGCCCTCGTCGTCGGCCTTGGCGCGCTCATCTCCTCGGGCCAACTGATGAATCGTTCCGGCGGGCAGGTCATCTTTCTCTGCGCCGCGGCGATCTCCGCTCCTGTGCTGGCCGCCTGGATACTGCGACGACACCCGAGCGAATGGACCGGACCGCTAATCGGCGTGTGCGTCATCGCTGCCGACCTGGCCGCCTGCCGAACGACATCGCTCGGAGTGATGACGCCCGTCACCGGGCTCGTGTCGATGACGCTCGTCCTGCTTCCTGCGGTGCTGGCCACCCGGCACCCGGCCCTCCGGGGCAGGCCCGGCGCACGGCTCGTGATCGATTCGTGTTTCGCTCTGACGGCGACACTGGGTGTGGTCATCGTCATCTGCGCCTGGGCGCTGGGCACCGTGCCGACGTCTTGGTGGTACGTCGGATCGGCGCGACCGATCGTCTGGTGGCTCGCTGCTCTACATCTCGGTCGCACCGTCCTCGTCGCCCTTGCCGTCGTGGTCGGCGCCGTGGCCGTCGGCAGGGAATACCGATCCAATTCGGCCATCGGTCGCTCGGTCCTCCGACCGTTCGTCTACCCGGCCGTCGGATGGGCCATCACCACCATCGGCACGGGCGCGTGGACCGCCGTCCTGGAATTGGACGCACCAACGGCCGAGCTGACCTCCGCCACGACGAACGTCATCATCTTCCTGCCGGCGGTCCTGGTGTCAGCGATGGCCGGCGGCGCGACCTGGATCGACCTGATGGTCCGTCATCCGCAGTCACCTCCCCAGGGGCCCACCACGCGGGCCACCCCACCGTCGCAGGACCGGCACGACCAGGACGTCGAGCAGTTCCTGTCCCGCGCGCTGGCCGATCCCACCATCAGGGTGCTCTACCCGGCGGATGACGCCGACCGGCAGTGGATCGACGTCCGGGGACGACCGGCGAGCATTGCCGTCGATCGGAGCGATCGGGGTGTGGCCGTCCTCTGCCGCGGTGACAAGACCATCGGACTGGTCGAACTCGATGCGGCCCCCACGGCCAGGCCCGATGCCGTCGAACTGGTGGCGACGGCTGCCGGGCTGCGTATGGAGACCGAGAGCCTGCTGGCCTCGGCGCGAAGTGACCTCGAACGAAGTCGACTGCTGGCCGCGCGCTTGTTGCATGCGGTTGATGCCCCCCGCGCAGCACTGCGCAGCCAGCTGCTGGCCGGGCCCCTGCTCGACCTCGGCAACGTCGCGGCGGACCTGGGTCAGGGGCCTGCCGGTCCATCGATGCAAGAGGTGGCGGATCGGCTGCGTGCGATCACAGCCCGGGTGCGGACGATCTCCCACGGCCTCTTCCCGTCTGCTCTGACCACCCAGGGCCTGGTGGGGGCAATCAATCGACCAGGGACGCCGGACCGCAGATTCCCGGCAGCGGTCGAGATGACGGCCTATCTCGCGGTGATGCCGGATCCGGGGGCGACGATCGGCATGCTGGAGGACGATGGCCGGACGGCACTGCAGATCAGCAGGTCCATCCCGCCTGAACCCTTTCTACTGGACCGGATCTCGGCTCTCGACGGTTCCGTGGTCAGATCAGATCCTCGCTGGCTCATCAGCATTCCGATCGATGGGTGACCCATGGCAACGACCGCGCTGCTGGCCTGGTCCGATCTCGATCCCGCCCCGGAGAGTCTCGGCGCAGTCCGGGCCGGCCTCGTCGAGCGTCACGGCGGGCGCCCTACGTCACACCCGGCCGTGATCCTGTTCGCCGGAGCATCGTCGGCGATGCAGCTGGCAGTCAGCCTGCAACGACTCGGGCTCGGCACGTCGATCGCGGTCGGGGTGTTCGAGATCGACGAGACCGACCATGCCGACCAGCACGCAAAGTTCGCTTGGATCATGCAATTGGCGCGGCAGGGGCAGGCCGGCGACATCCTGGCCACCGACATCGTCCACATGTTGCTACCGACTGTCAGCGCCGGCGAATGGACGTCGGGCGGCACCGAGCTGGACGGGGTGCACCGCCTGGACTGGCGCGGCCGCGCGGCCGCGGAACGGCTGAGAGTCGTTGTCGCAGAGGATGTCGCGCTGATCCGCGCCGGCATCGTCAGCCTCCTCCGAGCCGAGGGCATATCGGTCGTCGCCGAGGCCGCGGACTACGAAACCATGCTCTCCGCGGTGCGGGCGACGCGACCGGCCCTGTTGATCGCCGACATCCGGATGCCGCCAGGGCACGGCGACGAGGGCCTGCGCGCCGCCCGCATTCTTCGCACGGAGCAACGGGATCTGGCCGTTCTGATCCTGAGCCAGCACGTGCAGGCGTCGGCAGCGGCCGACCTGCTCGACGATCAGAGCGCCGGTATCGGATACCTGCTCAAGGAGCGGGTCACCAAGATCGACGAATTCCTCGAGGCCGCCCGCACGGTCGCCTCCGGGGGCACCGTGATCGACCCGATGATCACCTCGGAACTCCTGGCGCGACACCGGACCGCCGGTCAGCTGTCGACCTTGGCGGATCGCGAGAGGACCGTCCTGGAGTTGATGGCCCAGGGGCTTTCGAACGTGGCCATCGCCGACCGACTCGTCCTGTCGGCCCGCACCGTCGAGTCGCACGTCAGATCGATCCTGACGAAGCTGGACATCTGGGACGATCCGGCCGGTAACCGTCGGGTGCAGGCCGTCATCCAGTGGCTCGATCAACGCTAGGTTGTCGTGACCCGGGACAGTCGTCACCCAGGACAGTCGTCACCCAGGACAGTCGTGACCCAGGACAGTCGTGACCCGGGGACAGTCGTGACCCGGGGACAGTGCTGACACGCACGGGTGCACGACCTGTCGGCGATCTCGTTCCGTGCCAGCACTGCGGCGGCCCGATGCCAACTCTTCCTATCGTGATGACAATCGAAATCCACGAGGAGAAAACATGTTTCGAACCATTGATGGACCCGGATCACGACCGCGCAGGCTCGCCCTCGTGCTGGGGTTCGCCGGACTGCTGACGCTGGCCGGCTGTGCAAACGGCAGCGGCAACGCCGCACCCGCCACCACTGCTTCCGGCCCGACCCCCACCGCGGCTGTCACGTCCGCCCCGCCCGTGGCGACATCCGGTACCGGCACGATTGCCCCCGTCCCCCAACCGTCGTCGACGCTGTCGGCGACACCGGCGACACCGGGTTCCGCCGGGGCGGCCGGTGGACCTTCCCGGGTCAAGGAGATTCAAGAGGTCACCACTTGGTGGGTGGCGACGATGAAGACGCGGCTGCATCGGACCGCCGATCCGGGATGCGTGACCGGCATCGTCAGCCGCCTCGATCGTTCCGATCTGGCGTTGCTGGCGGCCGCCGCCAAGTCCGGTGCCGCCATCCCGCCCGGCCTCAGCGCCGCGGGCAACGCGTTGGGCGGCTTTCTCATCGAATGCATGGCACCCGGTGGCGGGCTGCCGGGCCAGGAGACGTCCAGCGTTCCGGCGTCGAGCGTTCCGGCGTCGGCAGTGCAGATCCCTGGGGCAGCGCATCAGTGTCTGCTGAGCAGTGCTGAAGTGTCCCGCCTCTTCGACATGAAATCCAAGGAATCTACCTATCGCGTGCACCTGGGCCCTCTCGGAACCGCCAACGGGTGCACATTCGAAAACGAGACCAGCGCAGATCACTACGTCACGGTCGTCCTGTACGCCAAGATCGACCCCACCAAGGTGAAGTCGTTCGAATCGACCAGAACCTTCACGGCCAAGCCGATCCCCAATCTGGGCGATGCCGCCTACTTCTCCAGCAGTGCTCTGGACATCGTGATCGGTACGCGGATGATCTCGATCGAACAGGCACCGGACGGCGACGAGGAAGGTCTGTTCGCGGCGGCCCACCTGCTGCTGACCCGGCTCAAGTGACTACCGGCCGACCTGATGGGTGGCCGCGGGTGCTCCAGCAGGTCGGCAGGACCAGCACAACCACCGATCAGTGGACGGTGGCCAGCAGGTACGAGTCGAGCCACTCCGGGAATCGGGTCAGGTCTTCGAGGACGACGTCGGCGCCGGCTGCGGCCAGGTCGGCCGCGCTGATCGGGCCGGTGGCCACGGCTACCGCAAGAGCATCGGCCGCCCTGGCGCCGGTGATGTCACCCAGGTGGTCACCGACGTACACCTCGGCCCCGTACTCCTGCAGCGCGACTGCTTTGCCCGTGCTCCACAGGTCTCCGACGACCGCCGCGACCTGCACCCCGAGGGTCTCCAGGTGCTTGCAGGCCGTCGGTCCGTACTTGGCGGTCACCACGACTGCCCGGCCACCACGGGCCGAGACGGACTCGAGAGCAGCAATGGCACCGGGCATCGGGACCGTCCGCGGAATGGCGATACCCGGGTAGATCGCCCGGTAGCGCGCGATGATCGCCTGCACAAGATTCTCGTCGAGGTCGTAGCGGGCGAGCTCGTGACTCAGCGGCGGGCCGAGGCGGTTGGCGAAACCAGGCCCGTCCAACGGGATGCCGAACTCGTCCGCAAGGACGGCGAAGACCTCGATCATGCCCTGGCGAGGGTCGATCAAGGTCATGTCGAGGTCGAAACCAACGGTGAAGCTCACGGTGGCCAGCGTAGGCGCGGGCACCTCCCCGACCACCCCATGATTCGGCCTGAGGCCCGATGGTGACCGCAACGTTACTTCAGATGTGATTTCAGCCACGCTTTGTGGTCGAAACCTCCGTTTTGCGCGAAGCGGGCACCTCTACGATGGACTTCGATGATGTCTCCCGACCACGCTGACGGTGCCACCGGCACCCGCAGCACGACGAACCTCGGCGGCATCGCAGCCCCGCTGGATCGCTCTGACCGACCGCCCCTCGGGTCGGATGTCCGCCGGCGCCCGCAATCCGGGAATCCGGCCCGCCTTGATCAGCGGGCCCGGCGAGGCGCCGCTACCCTCCTGGTGGTGATCCTGGTGGCGATCGCCGTCATCGTCTTCTGGCCGGGGCCACCGGACCCCGGTGGCCAGAGCGCGCTGCACGACTATCTGGAGCGGGCACACCGGCACGGCCTTCCGAGCTGGATTACCTTCGATTTCATCCAGAACGCCGCAAACGTTTTCATGTTCGTCCCGCTGGGTCTGCTGGGGTCGTTGGCCCTGCGGCGCCACAACTATCTGGTCGTGCTGTACGCCGCCGCGGCATCGGGCTTCATCGAGTTGACACAGCTGGTGCTGCTCCCACATCGGGTGGCGTCGCTCCAGGACGTGATGGCCAACACCGGCGGCGCCCTGCTGGGCTTCCTGATCTCTCTGCCCGCCCTGCGGCGCAGGATCCGGCGCCGCAGGCGCTATCTCGCCGGCCGCAGCGCGGCGGCGGACTCCCCACGCCGGGTGGCACGGGCGACCCGGCTCTGAGCCGGGGTCCTCCGCCACCGATGACCGGTCTCAGGCCGTAGTGATCGCAGCGTCCGCCTGCAGCCCGAGCAGACCGACCGCCTCCTCGCGCATCTGCACCTTGCGCACCTTTCCGGTCACCGTCATCGGGAAGTCGTCGACGATGTGCACGTACCGCGGGATCTTGAAGTGCGCGAGGCGGCCCGTGCAGAACTCCCGGATGTCCTCCGCCGTCAGGGGTGTCGCCCCCTCGCGCATGCGCACCCATGCCATCAGTTCTTCGCCGTACCGCTTGTCGGGGACGCCGATCACCTGCGCGTCGATGATGTCCGGATGCGTGTAGAGGAACTCCTCGACCTCACGGGGATAGACGTTCTCGCCGCCGCGGATCACCAGATCCTTGATGCGGCCGGTGATGTTGAGATAGCCGGCCTCCGTCATCACCGCCAGGTCCCCGGTGTGCATCCACCGCGCCGGATCGATGACCTCGGCGGTCTTCTCGGGTTGGTCCCAATAACCGAGCATGACGGAGTAGCCCCGTGTGCACAGCTCACCGGGCTCCCCGCGCGGCACGGTCAGACCGGTGATCGGATCGATGACCTTGGATTCCAGGTGTGGATGGGTCCGCCCGACCGTCGACGTCCGCTCCTCGACCCCGTCGTGCAGACCGGTCTGGGTGGAGACCGGTGACGTCTCCGTCATCCCGTAGGCGATGGTCACCTCGGTCATCCCGAAATCGGCGATGACCTTCTTCATCACCTCGACGGGGCAGGGCGACCCGGCCATGATTCCGGTGCGCAGGCTCGACAGGTCGTACTCGGAGACGTTCGGCAGGGCCAGCTCTGCGATGAACATCGTCGGAACCCCGTACAGCGCAGTACATTGGTACTCCTGCACCGCGGAAAGGGTTGCGGCTGGGTCGAAGCCAGGCGCCGGGTAGACGATGCAGGCACCGTGGCTGGTCGATGCGAGATTGCCCATCACCATGCCGAAGCAGTGGTAGAGCGGGACCGGAGCGCAGATCACGTCGTTCTCGGTGAGGGCACACCCCTCGCCCACGAAATATCCGTTGTTCAGGATGTTGTGGTGGGAAAGGGTGGCGCCCTTGGGGAAACCTGTGGTCCCCGACGTGTACTGGATGTTGATGGGCTGGTCCGCGGAGAGCATGATCGCGTCCAGCAGGCGACGGTCCATCCCGGATCCGTTCTCCAGCAACGCATCGAAATCGCCTCCGATGTAGACGATCCGGCGCAACGCAGAACACTGGTCACGCACCTTGGTGATCATGGCGGCGTAGTTGCTCGTCTTGAACTCCCTGGCGGACACCAGGACCGAGATACCGGCCTGCTTCAGCACGAACTCGAGCTCGTGCGTCCGGTAGGCAGGATTGATGGTCACCAGGACGGCCCCGATCTTCGCCGTGGCGAACTGGGTGATCATCCACTCGGCGCAGTTGGGCGACCAGATTCCCATCCGATCACCGACCTCGACGCCATCGGCGAGCAGGGCGAGGGCGAGCGCGTCGGTGAGCGTGCCGAACTCCGAGTACGTGTACGAACGGCCGGCGGCGACGTCCACCACCGCGGGTCGATCGCCGAACGCCCCTACCGTGCGGGACAGGTTCTGTCCGATGGTGTCGCCCAGCAGCGGCCTGTCCGAGGCGGAGCTGGAGTAGGACGGCAACACAAGCGGAGCAGTCATCGTTGAACCCATCGTCACATCCTCACCTGCGCTGGACCGATCCGCCACCCTTTCCGGGCGTATCCGGTCCGCACAATCCCGTTGCGTCCTGCACAGCGCGCGCTATAGCGAACGCTCTGCAGGACGCGACGGGCGGCAACGGCTCAGCCGAAAGGGTTCTCGGTGTGGCCGATCAGGTCGGCGACGCTCTCGATCACCAGGGAGGGCCGGAACGGGTACTGCTCGATGGTGGTTCTGGTCGAGATCCCGGTCATCACCAGGATGGTGGCAAGCCCGGCCTCGAGCCCGGCGATGACGTCGGTGTCCATCCGGTCGCCGATCATCAGCGTTGACTCCGAATGTGCGCCGATCGCCCGCAGCGCGGACCTCATCATCAGCGGATTCGGTTTGCCGACGAAGTACGGCTGCTTGCCGGTGGCCTTCTCGATCAGCGCGGCCACCGCGCCCGCGGCGGGCAGCAGTCCCTGCCGACTCGGCCCGGTGGCATCCGGATTGGTGGCGACGAACCGCGCACCCTTCTCGATCAGCCGGATAGCGGTGGTGATGGCCTCGAAGGAATAGGTCCGCGTCTCGCCGAGCACCACGTAGTCCGGATCGCGGTCGGTGAGGACGTACCCGGCCTCGTGCATCGCCGTGGTCAGTCCCACCTCACCGATCACGTACGCCGAACCACCGGGGCGCTGGCTGTGCAGGAATCGCGCGGTGGCCAACGCCGACGTCCAGATCCGGTCCTCGGCGATGTCGAGCCCGGTGGCCAGCAGCCGGGCCCGCAGGTCCCGCCGCGTGTAGATCGGGTTGTTGGTGACCACGACGTAATTCGCGCCGCGACGGTTGAGCTCGTCGATGAACTGGTCGGCGCCGGGAATCATGTGGTCCTCGTGGACCAGGACGCCGTCCATGTCCATCAGGTACGACCATTGCGCGGCCTGCGGTGTGGGGATCCCGGCCGGATCAGGCTCGGTACTCGATGCGGTCACTCGAACATTCTCTCCCACCCGGACCCGCCCTACTCGCCCACCCGGCCCGCCCGCTCTCACCGAAGTGGACGAAAAAAGCTCGCCGGGGTGTGACGAAGACCAGCCGGTTCACCGGCGATGGACCAGTACCTCGGTCGCCTTGACCGACAGGAACACCCGACCGCCGGGCTCGAGGGCCAACTCCGCGACCGCGGCCGGCGTGACGTCGACGGCCACCTCGGGCGGTCCGGCCGTCCGGAGACGGACGGCGGCCACTCCCGCCTCGAGGGACGCGATCACTGCCGGCCAGTGATTGCGGGGGCTACCGCCGGGTTCCCGGTCGAAGACCGAGACGGCCGAGGGCCGGAAGACCGCGGCGCCGACATCGCCCGGCGTCAGCTCGTCGGCGGCAATCCCGGTCAACTGCCAGCCCGATCCCGTCATCAGCACCGCACCCTCACCGCCGGCGGCCCGCTCGACGACCGTGCCGCTGATCAGATTGAGACCGGCCAGCGTCGCTCCGAACGACGATCGGGGCGCGGCCAGCACCGAGGCGGTCGGTCCGTCATCGACGATCTGGCCCTTCTCGACGACGATGATCCGGTCCGCCAGCACTGCCGCGTCGAGCACGTCGTGGGTGACCAGCAGGCTGGTGGTCCCCGAGTCGCGGAGGTGGGTCCGCAGCACCTGCCGGATCTCCGGCACCGTCCCGGCATCCAGGGCGCCGAGCGGCTCGTCGAGCAGGAGGAGTTGCGGCTCCGCGGCCAGCGCCCTGGCCAGCGCGACCCTTTGCCGCTGACCACCGGACAACTGCACGGGTCGGCGAGAAGCTAGGCCGGACAGACTCATTCGCTCCAGCCACTCACCGGCGGCCGACCGTGCGACCGAACGGGAGCGACCCTGGGAGCGAGGGCCGAAGGCGACGTTCTCCAGGGCAGACAGGTGCGGAAACAGCAGCGGATCCTGACCCATCAGCCCGATGCGACGACGATTCGGAGCCACCACGAACGGCCGGCCGGATCCGATGGACGTGAGCACCCGGCCGTCCAGTGCGACCGTGCCCGCATCGGGCGCGAGCAAACCGGCGACCAGCGACAGGATGGTGGACTTGCCCGCCCCGTTCGGCCCGAGGACGGCGACCGATTCGCCCGTCGGCACGTCGAAACGTGCCCGCACCGTGAAGTCCTGGCGCTGCACGGACAACGACACCCTGAGCTCGGCGGTCACCGCGGTACCGCCGATCGCCAGGGCCGGATCAGCACCAGGATGACCGCCGAGACCACGACCAGCAGCAGGGACAGCGCGATGGCCGAGTCCTGGTCGGCACCGGCACTGTTGAACGCTTCGTAGATGAGCAACGGCATGGTCTGGGTGACACCCTCACGGCTGCCCGCGAAGAGCGCCGTCGCCCCGAACTCGCCAAGAGATCTGGCGAAGCACAGCACGGTCGCCGAGACGAGGCCGGGTGCGACCAGAGGCAGGGTGATCCGACGGAACACGGTCCAGCGCCCGGCTCCCAATGTGGCGCCGACCACCTCGTAGCGGGTGCCGGTGGTCCGCAGGGCGCCTTCCAGCGACAGCACCAGGAACGGCAGCGAGACGAAGGCTTCGGCGATCACCACGGCAGCGGTGGAGAACGGGATCTGCCCGAAGATGGTCGTGACCTGCCGTCCGATCAGGCCGTTGCGACCCAGCAGGTAGAGCAGCGCAATCCCACCGACCAATGGCGGGAGGACTAGGGGCAACGTCGTCAGGCCGCGCAGGAGCAGGACCCATCGGCCCTCGAAACGTGCCATCACGACGGCCATCGGCACGCCCAGCAGCAGGCAGACGACGGTGGCGATGGCACCGCACTTGAGCGAGAGCGTGAGCGCCCGCACCGACGACTCCGACGAGATCGCCGCCGGTAACTGCGCCCAGTTCGCCTTCGCGAAGAGGGCGATCAGGGGCAGCAGCAGGAACAGCACGCCGATGACGGCCGGGACGAGCAGGATGCGCGGCACCGACCGGCCGGAGGCGTCGAAGTTCGCCGTCATCCCGTCATCCTCCCGCACGGTCCCAGGATCTTCCCGCATGCGGGGACGCCAACCGGCCGGCGGACTGCTACGAGGTCGCCGGCGGGCCGAAACCTGCTGCCGCCAGCACCTTCGCACCCGTGGCGCCGGTGACAAGGGCGACGAAGGCCTTGCCTGCAGCGGCGTTCGGAGCTGCGTCGAGAACCGCGATCGGGTAGTGGTTGACCGCCTTCGAGGCTTCCGCGAAGTCGACGCCGGTCACCTTGCCGGCTGCGCCGAGCACGTCGGTCTTGTAGACGAGCCCGGCGTCCGCATCGCCGGACTCGACCTTGGTCAGCACCGCGGTGACACTCTGTTCGCGGCTGATCGGCGTGACGGTGACTCCCGCAGCCTTGAGGGCCGTCTCGGCCGCGGCGCCGCAGGGCTGGGCCACGGCACACAGGTCGACGTTCAGGCCGGCCGCGGTCAGATCCTTGAGCCCGGCGATCTTCTTGGGATTTCCCGCTGCCACGGCGATCTGGAGCGTGTTGGTGGCGAACTCGGTCGGCGTGGCGGTGATCAGCTTCGCCGCCGTCACCTTGGCCATGTTCTTCTTGTCGGCAGACGCGAACACGTCAACCGGGGCGCCACCGATCAGCTGGGTGGCGAGCACAGCGGACCCATCGAAGGAGAACGAGACCTTGACGCCCGGGTTCTCCTTCTCGAACTCGGCGCCGAGCGCGGTGAAGGTCTTCTTGAGCGACGCGGCCGCGTCCACCACCACCGTCCCGGTCAACGCCACCGCCGGGCTGGACACCGGAACCGAGGAGGCCGGCGCCGAGACGGCGGGCGCGCTCGAGGAACTGGTCGAGACCGCAGCGCTGGTGCCGGATGTGGTGGTCGCGGTGCTGGAGGTCGAGGAGCAGGCGGTCAGCACCAGGGCAGCGGCCGCGATCGCGCCGACGAGCCGGGCACCGATCAATCGAGCAGATCTCACGATCGTCCTTTCGGGGTTTCAACGATGACCGTGGTGGCCTTGACCACCGCAACTGCCAGCGAGCCGACCTTCAGGTCCAGCTCACGCACCGCTTCACTGCTCATCAGGGAGACCACACGGTGTGGTCCGCACTGGATCTCTACCTGGGCCATCACCTTGTCGGTGATCACCGAGGTGACCAGACCGACGAACTGGTTGCGCGCCGACCGGCCGACACCGGACGGATCGGCAACGCTGTGGGCATGGTTCTGGGCGAACAATGCCAGTTCTGCTCCGTCAACCACCGACCTGCCCGCGGCGTCCTTGGTAGCCGTCAACGATCCGGCGTCCACCCACCGACGGACCGTGTCGTCGCTGACCCCGAGCAAGCCGGCGGCCTCACTGATACGGAACTGCGTCATGAGCGACACAGTAGTACCGCAGATACGGAACTTCGCATCCACCGCGATCAAGGTGTGATCGTGCCGTCATGGTGGCGGGTCCGGGCGAACCGCGCTTTACTGGGGGGGGTGTCGCGGAACGGTCCTGGCCAGCCCGAACTCCTGCGCGCCCACTCGGCCTTCCTGGAGACCGGAACCGTGGACTCCCGGATCCGCTCGCTGGTCGCGGCTTCCTGGCGTCGTTCCGTCGACGCCGGCATCAACGCCGAGCACGATCTGGCACCGGTCACCCTCGACAACAGGGCGCTGGCCGACTACCGCGGCGAGCACCGCCTGTCCCGGGTCTTCCCGCTGCTGTACGACATCCTCGGGCGGATTGCGGAGGACTGCGAGTGCGTGATGGCCCTCGGGGACGAGAAGGGTCAGCTGCTGTGGGTCTGCGGCCAACCCGGCGTGCTCCGCAGGGCGGAGGCCATTAACTTCGCCGAGGGCACCTCGTGGGACGAGAAGTTCGTGGGGACCAACGCTCCCGGCACCGCACTCCGGCTGGACGCGCCCGTCGTCATCGAGGCTGCCGAACACTTCAACCGATCCGTCCAGCACTGGAGTTGCGCAGCAGCACCGATCCACGATCCGGCGACGCAGGCCATCCTGGGCGTCCTGGATATCACCGGCAGCGACGACGTCGCCTCGCCGCAGACCTTGGGCATGGTCCGGGCGGCCGCCCGGATGGCCGAGATCGAGCTGGCCAGGATCAGTGCCGTGGAGTCCGTCGCCAAGCCGACAACCCGTCGCCTCTCCTCGGTCTCGGCGAGAACCGTTGCACCGCTGGCCGTCCAGGCTCTCGGCCGCCCCGACTGCTCGGTGATGATCGGCGGCCGAGTCATCCGGCTGAGTCCTCGTCACAGCGAGATCCTGGTGCTCTTGATGGACCGGCCGGAAGGCATCACCGGCGAGCAGCTCGAGATCCAGGTGTACCCGGAGGACGTCCACCGGTCCACCATGCGATCGGAGATGACGAGGTTGCGCACCCTGCTGGACGCCGATCTGTTGCAGTCCCGCCCCTACCGGCTGGTGGGGCCGGCGCAGGGTGACTGGCAGCAGGTCGCCGCCCACCTGGAGGCCGGCCGGGCGGAGGACGCGGCCGCCGCCTATCGAGGCCCGCTCCTGCCGTACTCCGAATCTCCGGGGGTCGTGGAGATTCGCGATCGGCTGCACCGTCGGGTGCGGGCCGCCCTGCTCACCTCCGAGGTCCCTGATCTGATGGCTTCCTGGACCCGTACCCGCTGGGGTGCAGAGGATCTCGTCATGTGGAGACGTCAGGCCGAGTTGCTGCCCTGCACCTCCCCGCTACGGGCCGTTGCCACTTCCGAGGCACAACGACTCGACCGCGAGCTGGGTCTGCGCTGACTGCAGCGTCCCCTCTGACGGTTGCAGCCTTGTTGCAGCGTTGCCGCTCCTAGTCTTCGACTCGACCCGGGACAACCGGGCCGTCAGACGCGTCCGCCTGTGCCGTCATCCGGCCGAGGGCGGTAGGACAAGGAGGTCACGCGATGCCCGTATTCACCGCACCAGGACAGCCCGGCAGCACGGTCACCGTGCAGAGCCGCTACGAGAACTACATCGGCGGCGAGTGGGTCGCTCCCGTCAAGGGCGAGTACTTCGAGAACCCGTCGCCCGTCAACGGAAAGGCCTTCACCGAGGTCGCTCGCGGCACGGCCGAGGACATCGAACTCGCGCTCGACGCAGCGCACGGTGCCGCTCCGGCCTGGGGCCGTACGTCGTACACCGAGCGCGCGATCATCCTCAACAAGATCGCCGATCGCCTGGAGGCCAACCTCGAGATGATCGCGGTCGCCGAATCCTGGGAGAACGGCAAGCCGGTCCGCGAGTGCCTGGCGGCCGACATCCCGCTGGCCATCGACCATTTCCGCTACTTCGCCGGGTGCATCCGCGCTCAGGAGGGGAGCCTGACGCAGATCGACGGCGACACCGTCGCCTACCACTTCCAGGAGCCGCTCGGCGTCGTCGGGCAGATCATTCCCTGGAACTTCCCGATCCTGATGGCCGTGTGGAAGCTCGCGCCGGCCCTGGCCGCCGGCAACTGCGTCGTCCTGAAGCCGGCCGAGCAGACCCCCTGGTCGATCCTCAAGCTGATCGAACTGGTCGGCGACCTGCTCCCGGCCGGAGTGCTGAACATCGTCAACGGATTCGGCGTCGAGGCCGGCAAGCCGCTCGCGTCCTCGAGTCGCATCGCCAAGATCGCGTTCACCGGCGAGACCACCACCGGCCGGCTGATCATGCAGTACGCCAGCCAGAACATCATCCCGGTCACCCTGGAGCTCGGCGGCAAGAGCCCCAACGTCTTCTTCGCCGACGTGGCGGCCGAGCAGGACGCGTTCTACAACAAGGCCCAGGAGGGCTTCGCGCTCTTCGCGCTGAACCAGGGCGAGGTCTGCACCTGTCCGTCCCGCGCACTCGTGCAGAGCTCGATCTACGAGAAGTTCATGTCCGACGCGGTGGCCAGGGTCGAGAAGATCATCCAGGGCAACCCGCTGGACACCGACACCATGATCGGTGCGCAGGCGTCCAACGACCAGCTCGAGAAGATCCTGTCGTACATGGACATCGGCAAGCAGGAGGGCGCGAAGGTCCTCACCGGCGGCGCGCGCAACGAGCTCGGCGGCGACCTGGCCGGCGGGTACTACGTGCAGCCCACCATCTTCGAGGGCAACAACTCGATGCGGGTGTTCCAGGAGGAGATCTTCGGCCCGGTCGTCTCGGTCACCTCGTTCGACGACGAGGCCGACGCCATCAAGATCGCCAACGACACCCTGTACGGCCTGGGCGCGGGCGTCTGGAGCCGTGACGGTGCGCGTGCCTACCGGGCCGGCCGCGGGATCCAGGCCGGCCGGGTCTGGACGAACTCTTACCACGCCTACCCGGCGGGTGCTGCGTTCGGCGGCTACAAGGCTTCCGGTATCGGCCGCGAGAACCACCGGATGATGCTGGATCACTACCAGCAGACGAAGAACCTGCTGGTGTCGTACTCTCCCGACGCTCTCGGATTCTTCTAGACCGTGACCGATCTGAGCGTTCAGCAGACGCGCATCGGCCTCACCGAGGCTGCCGCGCGTCTGCTGCTCAAGATGACAGACCGTCACGGCCCCTTGATGTTCCATCAGTCGGGCGGCTGCTGCGACGGCTCCTCGCCGATGTGCTACCCGGACGGCGACTTCCTGACCGGCGACGCCGACATCCACCTCGGTGACCTGCCGGTGCCGGGCCTGGAACGGCCGGTCCCGTTCTGGATGTCGGTCGCCCAGTACGAGTACTGGAAGCACACCTATCTGACCGTCGATGTCGTCCCCGGCCGGGGCAGCGGCTTCTCCGTCGAGGCGCCCGAGGGCGTTCGCTTCATGATCCGGTCGAGGCTCATGACGGACGATGAGGCCAGGCACTTCGGTCTCGTCTGAGCCTGCCAGCTGCTGTTCCACGCGCAGTTGCGGAGCCATTTCACGGTCGTCGACGCTGTCGTTTACCTTCTGGGACAACAACATCAACCAGGAGGAAATCATGCGTCTGTCCACCCGCAACCAGCTGTCCGGGACCGTCACCGAGGTCAAGCTGGGTGCCGTCATGGCGTCGGTCAAGGTCAAGCTGGACGGCGGCGAGCAGATCGTCACGGCGTCCATCACCACGGAAGCCGTCGAGGAGCTGGGCCTGGCGGCCGGCGTCGCCGCGACCGTGCTGGTCAAGTCGACCGAGGTCATGCTCGGCGTCGAGTAGAGCTTTTTGTGGCCCCGCCGGACCGGTCGATCGAGGCCCGTCCGGTTGGAGTCCGTTCGGCTGGGTAAATTGTTCGACATGACCTCAACCGAAGCAGCAATGAAATTCGGCACGTTCATCCCGCAGGGCTGGCGCCTGGATCTGGTGGGCATCGAGCCGGCAGATCAGTGGGCGACGATGTCCCGGCTGGCGCAGCGCGCCGACGCCGGGCCCTGGGAGTCCATCTGGGTGTACGACCACTTCCACACCGTCCCGGTCCCGACGGACCAGGCCACTCACGAGGCGTGGACGCTGATGGCCGCTTTCGCGGCCTCCACCTCCCGGGTCCGACTCGGGCAGATGTGTACCTGCATGGCCTACCGCAACCCGGCGTACCTGGCGAAGGTGGCAGCGACCGTCGACATCATCTCCGGCGGCCGTACCGAGATGGGGATCGGCGCGGGCTGGTACGAGCACGAGTGGCGGGCCTACGGGTACGGGTTCCCTTCCGCCGGTGATCGCCTCCGCGCACTGGACGAGGGCGTCCAGATCATGCAGCAGGCCTGGACCACCGGGACCGCTACGTTCGCGGGCAAATACTTCACCGTCGACGGCGCCATCGTCCGACCCCAGCCGCTGCAGGCCGGTGGCATCCCGATGTGGATCGCGGGTGGCGGCGAGAAGGTCACTCTGCGGATCGCCGCGAAGTACGCGCAGTACACCAACTTCGACGGCACCCCAGAGGGTTTCGCGGCGAAGTCAGCGTTGCTGGAGGGGCATTGCACCGACGTCGGGACGGACTTCGGCGCCATCACCCGGTCCGCCAACTACAACGTGGCGATCGGATCCACCGAGGCCGAGGTGGCAGATCGTCGGGCCTGGAGCCTCGATCACTACACCAAGCAGATCGGCGCCGAACGAGCCGCGGCCGCCGTCGCGCAGAACTCCACCGGCGCCTGCGTCGGCACCCCCGAGCAGATCGTTGAGAACCTGCAGGCGATGAAGAAGCTGGGCATGACGTACGCGATCGTCAATTTCCCGGAACTCGCCTACGACTCCTCCGGCCAGGAACTCTTCGAGAAAGAGGTCATCCCCGCGCTGCTGGCGTCCTAGCCGCCGTAGCTGTAGCGGCGTTCGGCCGGGGCCGCGCGACGGACGTCCGGCTGCGGCGCGGCTCGGGTTGTAGACCCCCCACCGCGGCCGGCCCGAGGTCAGCAGGCAGCCAGGGCCGGACCTGACTTGACCGTGGCGCGGGTACGGGCAGCCTGGGCGAGATCGCCGAGTACAGCCGCGGTCTCGTCCCAGCCCATGCAGGCGTCGGTGACGCTCTGGCCGAAAACGAGGCCAGGCGGGCCGGCGTCGGTCAGATTCTGGCGACCGGGCTGCAGGAAACTCTCCAGCATGATGCCGGAGATCGGATCCCCGTCCGCGACCTGGGCGGCAAGCTCGCCGGCGACCGCAACCTGACGGACGTGATCCTTGCCGCTGTTGGCATGGCTGGCGTCGACGACGACACGGCACGGCCGGCCGGCTTTCTCGAGCAGCGCAACGGCGGCGGCAATGTCGGAGCTCGTGTAGTTCGGTCCGGTCTTTCCGCCGCGGAGGATGACGTGGCCGTACTCGTTGCCGAACGTCGAGACCACGCAGGCGCTGCCCTCGTCATCGATCCCGAAGAACACCTGGGACTGGCCTGCGACCATGGCGCCGTCCACTGCCACCTGCACGTCACCGTCCGTCGCGTTCTTGAAACCGATGGGCATCGACATGCCTGACGCCAGCTGACGGTGGATCTGGCTCTCGGTGGTGCGGGCTCCGATTGCGCCCCAGCTGATGGCGTCGGCGATGTAGTGCGGGCTGGTCGGCTCGAGGAACTCGCAGCCCACCGGAAGTCCCAGTTCGACGATGCCCAGCAGCAACGCGCGGGCCATCCGCAGACCCTCTGCGACGTCATGGGTGCCGTCCAGGTGCGGGTCGTTGATCAGGCCCTTCCAGCCGCCGGTCGAGCGGGGCTTCTCGAAGTAGACCCGCATGACGATCAGCAGATCATCCGTGTGCTCGCGGGCCAGGGGCGCGAGACGGCCGGCGTATTCCAAGGCGGCCACCGGGTCGTGCACGGAGCACGGCCCGACGACGACCATCAGGCGATCGTCTTCGCCGTTCAGCACCGCTTCGATCTCACGTCGGCTCGCCGCGACGCTGTTCTCACCCGCGGCCGACAGCGGCAGCATCTCGCGCAGCACCGACGGCGACAGCAGCGGTTCGAAACTGCTGATCCGCAGGTCCGACGTTTGTGGTGACATGTTCATCCCTCTTGATCATGACGGGATGTCCAGGCCAGCCCGTCTTGGAAACGACGAAAGGCAGGGACATCGTGTCCCTGCCTTGTGGCTCTGGAGTTATCGCGGTCGCGTTAAGCGGTTGTCTCCTCCAGAGCCAACTCAAAATACGCATACCAGCGACGTGTCATGCGGTAACAGTACATCGGGATTTCGGATAGACCGGACACCACCGTCCGGCACCGGCGGTAATGCCCGCTGGGCCGCGCCCGCACACAGTCCGCCAGCAGATATCAGCCGCACAAAGTCCGCCAGCCGATACCGGCCGCACATACAGAAGTGCCCGTTTTCGGTCCGTCGGGAGCGAAAACGGGCACTTCTGTCTGCGCCGGGCATTTCCGTATGCGCCCAACCGGCCCAGCGCCGCCCAACCGGGCCAGCGCCGCCCAACCGGGCCAGCGCCGCCCAACCAGCCGGATGCGCCGCCCGGCGAGCCGGCGGCGCCAAGCCGGCTGGGCGGGGTCAGCCGACGGCTGCGAGCACCGCGCGCTCGGTGAGGACGCGGGCCAGGTGCTCCCGGTAGTCAGCGGCGGCGGAGGTGTCGTCGACGGGCGAGGTGCCGTCGGCAGCCGCGGCCGCGGCGGCCTTGATCGCCTCGGCCGTTGCCGGACCACCGATCAGGGCAGCCTCGACGGAGGAGGCGCGGATCGGCACCGGCCCCATGTTCGTGAGACCGACCCTCGCGGCGCTGACCGTTCCGTCTGTCACCTGAATCGCGGCGGCCACCGAGACGATCGACCAGGACTGGGCGACCCTGGTGAACTTCTCGTAGTGCGCACCCCACCCTGCGTAGGAGGGGAACCTGATGGACACGAGCAACTCGTTCTCGGCGACTGCGGTGGTGAAGTAGTCCTCGAAGAAGTCCGCCGCACCCACCGATCTACGTCCGTCAGGGCCGGCGATCTCGAATACCGCGTCGAGGGCAACCGCCACTGCCCCGAGATCACCGGCGGGATCGGCGTGCACCAATGCCCCGCCGAGGGTCCCGCGGTGCCGTACCTGCGGATCCGCGACAGTGGCCGAGGTCTTCGACAGCAATGCGATGTGCTTGCCGATGATCGGGTCGTTGACGACGTCGTGGTGCGTCGTCATGGCGCCGATCACCACGCTGTCGCCGTCCAGCCGGACCCCGGTCAGCTCGGAGATCTTGCGCAGGTCGACGATCATCCCCGGGGCCGCGAGCCGTAGACGCAGCACCGGAACCAGCGATTGCCCGCCAGCCAGAATCTTGCCCTCGTCGCCGGCTTCGGCGAGCGCCGCCAGGGCGGACTCGATCGAATCGGGCGCGACGTAGTCGAACGAAGACGGGATCATTCCGAGCCTCCAAGAGCAACGCCGGTGGACAGCACACCTTCGGCCGGGCCGGCCACAACGGGCGCCGCATCCGGGGCCGTCGAAGCACCGGCCCTGGCATCCTGGATGGCACGCCAGACGCGCTGGGGGGAGCACGGCATCTCGACGTCCTTCACCCCCAGGTGACGGACGGCGTCGATCACGGCGTTGACCACGGCCGGGGTCGAGGCGATGGTGCCGGCCTCGCCGACCCCCTTGGCGCCCAACGGGTTCGTCGTGGCCGGGGTAACGGTGCGACCCAAGGTGAACGACGGCAGATCGGCGGCACTCGGCAGCAGGTAGTCGACGAACGTGCCGGAGGTCAGCTGTCCGTCCTCGGAGTACTGGGCCTCCTCGAACAGCGCCTGCGCGATGCCCTGCGCCAGACCGCCGTGCATCTGGCCGTCGGCGATCAACGGGTTCACGACCACGCCGATGTCGTCGACGCAGACGTAGGAGCGGATCTCGACCTTGCCCGTCTCGGTGTCGACCTCCATCGCACACAGGTGGGTGCCGTGCGGGTAGGAGAAGTTCTCCGGGTCGAAGGTGGCCTCGGAGTCCAGATTCGCCTCCACCCCGTCGGGCAGGTTGTGCGCGGCGAAGGCCGCCCAGGCGATCTCGCCGATGCCCATCGACGTGTCGGTGCCCTTCACGGAGAACTTGCCGGACGCGAACTCGATGTCATCCTCCGACGCCTCCATCAGGTGAGCCGCGATGATCTTGGCCTTGGCGATCACCTTCTGGGAGGCCATCACGATGGCTGCTCCGCCGACCACCAGCGAACGGGACCCGTAGGTGTCCATGCCTCGTGGTGAGGACTGGGTATCCCCGTGGATCACCTCGACGTTCTCGAAGGGCACACCGAGCTGGTCGGCGACGATCTGGGACCAGGCCGTCTCGTGACCCTGTCCGTGCGCGGTCGCGCCGGTGATCACCTCGACGCCACCGGTGGGCAGCATCCGGATCGACGCGGACTCCCAGCCACCGGCCGCGTAGGCCAGCGAGCCGAGCAGCCGTGACGGTGCCAGACCGCACATCTCGGTGAAGGTGGAGATGCCGATGCCGAGCTGGACCGGGTCACCGGACTCCCTGCGCCGCAACTGCTCTGCCCGCATTCCGTCGTAGTCGAACAGCTCCATCGCCTGGGCGGTGGCCGCCTCGTAATTGCCCGAGTCGTACGTCAGGCCCGAGATGGTGGTGAACGGGAACTCCTCGTGGGTGATCCAGTTCTTCTTCCGCAGCTCCATCGGTTCCATGCCGAGTTCGACCGCCAGCTCGTCCATCATCCGCTCGACGCCGAACGTCGCCTCCGGACGGCCGGCACCCCGGTAGGCGTCCGTCAGGGTCTTGTTGGTGAAGACGTTCGTGCAGGTGAACCGGTACGCGGGAATCTTGTAGATGGCGTTGAACATGAACGCACCGAGGATCGGCACCCCGGGGCCGACCGTGCCGAGGTAGGCACCCATGTCAGCCAGCAGGTCGACGTCGAAACCGGTGATGGTGCCGTCTTTCCGAGCCGAGATCTTGAGCCGCTGGATCTGGTCGCGCCCGTGGTGCGCCGACAGCAGCGACTCGGATCTGGTCTCGGTGAACTTCACCGGCTTGTTCATCTTCCGGGCGACCATCAGCGTGATGATCTCCTCGGGCGTCACCTGCAGCTTGCCGCCGAAACCACCTCCGACGTCGGGCGCGATGACGCGGAGCTTGTGCTCCGGGATGCCCTGGGACAGCGCGATGAGAACCCTGAGCACGTGCGGGATCTGGGTGGCGGACCACATGGTGATCTGCTCGGAGGTCGGGTCGACGACCGTCGACCGCGGCTCCATGAAGGCCGGGATCAGACGCTGCTGGCGGAAGACCCGCTCGACGACGACCTGGTCGGGGTCGGCCTCAGCGTCTGCGAGGGCCTTGACCACGTCGCCGCCGGTACCCGCACCGGCGGAATCGAAGGCCCAGACGGCGTTCTGGTTGGTACCCAGCTCGGGATGGACCAGCGTGGAGCCCTCGGCGAGCGCCGCCTGCATGTCGAGCACGACCTCGAGCGGCTCGTAGTCGATCTCGATGGCTTCGAGGGCGTCGACGGCCTCCGCCTTGGTCCGAGCCGCCACCACCGCCACGATCTCGCCGGCGAACTTGACGGCCTCGACCGCAACGGGCAGCCGCACCGGGGATTTCATGTCCGGGGTGATCGGCCACGCGCAGGGCAGTCCACCCTGCTCCGGGAAGTCGGCCCCGGTCCAGGCGCCCACCACTCCGGGGGAGTCGAGAGCACCGGCCACCGAGATGGAAGAGATCTTCGCGTGCGCGTAGGGCGAGCGCAGCAGCGCCAGATGCACCATGCCGTTGAGCACGATGTTGTCGGTCCAGCGGGTACGACCGGTGATCAGGTGGGCGTCCTCCTTACGACGACGCTCCTTGCCGACCTCCATCACCGGGGCGTCGGCCGCGGTGTCGAGAGTGGCTGTCATCGCAGGGTTCCCGTCTCGTCGGTCGGGGCGGCACCGGCACTGGCCAGCGACTTGCCCGACATCTCGCCGGCGGCTGACTGCACGGCCGCCACGATGTTCTGGTAGCCGGTACAGCGACAGAGGTTGCCCTCCAGGCCTTCCCGGATCTCGTGCTCGGTCGGGTTCGCGTTCTCCGACAGCAGGGAGATCGACTGCATGATCATCCCTGGGGTGCAGTAGCCGCACTGCAGGGCGTGGCACTGGTGGAACGCCTTCTGCACCGGGTGCAGTTCATTCCCCTTGGCCAACCCTTCCACGGTGGTGACCTCGCCACCGTCGGCCTGGACGGCCAGGACGGAGCAGGACTTCACGCTCTTCCCATCCAGGTGCACGGTGCAGGCACCACAGTTGCTGGTATCGCAACCGATGACGGTTCCCACCTTTCCCAGTTTTTCGCGGAGATACTGGACCAGCAGCATCCGGGGCTCGACGTCGTCGGAGTACTTCACTCCGTCGACCTTGACCGACAGGGCCGTCATGGGCATTCCCTCTTCTTTGCGGGTGGGTGAGACATGTGCTCGAGCGGGTGGGCGGGTGGGAAGCTGCGGTGATCCCGGTCGGAGTGGGTACTGACGAGGCGGCGGCTTCTGCAGCACCAAACGTGACCGTGATCACGACGATGCCCGCAAGATCGACTCCTCGCAACTAGTAGTTCCGACGGTCCGCACCAGCGGCTGGAGTATTCTGGAACTACCGCATCTGCGGACATTCTCCCGTACTTACGAGATGACTTCCACAGCCACGTCATGATCAGCACCACCCCGTCGACGCACCGCTCAGGCCGACCGTTCGCCGACCTCGCCTTTGGCCAGCACCGCCCGATCGGCTGCCGCCCGTCCGGCCTGCCATCCACGGGAGTCGACCCTGGTGGCCCGGGCGGCGGTGGTGCTCGGAAACAGCCGGGCGAACTCCGTTTCCACCGCCGCGGACTTCCGGACGAGCACGGGGAGCAGGTCCTGGCCGCGGGATACCGACTCCTCCTGCTGCGCATGCTCTTCGGCCACCGAGAGACGTTCGCCGATGCGGTTCGCATAGGACAGCAGGAAGGCCCGCCGGAAGGACGGGGCCCGGTCGAGCCGGTGTCCACCCGTCGACGCGGCGCCGGCCTCGGTCATCGCCCGGGTGGCCTGGACCAGCAGCGAGGTGAACAGCATCTCCGCCAGGTCCAGATCGACGGGAAGGCCGACGATCGTGGCGATGCCGTACCGGTCGTCCCAGATGGCCTTGACCCGGTTGACCTTGCCGACGGTGGCCAGCAACTGGGCCTTCGTCTGAGCGTACGGATTGTCCACATGGACACGTCTGGAACGAATTTCGAACTCGTCACCGGCGTCGGCCAGGAGAGCCTCGTCGATCGAGTACCTGGTCATTAGGTCCTGGGCCTTCTCGGTGAAGGCATCGGCCTCCGCCGCGAACTCGGTGGCCTCCGCCTTGGCCAGCAGCGCCCTGATGGTGGTCAGCTTCCGCGGATCGTGCCCCGACTCCGGGCGGGGCCCCGTCCGCGTGACGCGACGGGACGGCCAGGCGGAGGGGGGCGGGCCCAACCGGGACATGGGCGCGACTTCGAGCAGGCGGGCGAGGACGATCAATACGTCGTGCCAGGCGTCCCAGATGCTCTGCCCCGCAAGGCTTTTTGCTTGCAGGACATTCCAGGGGATCGCCGTGGCGATGACACCCGGCAACCGGTGGCCGGCCACCTCCTCCACCTGCGACAACCAGTCCTCCGGGGCACGCAGGGCGGCTCCGGTGTCGCCCGCTTGGCGTTCCACCGCCTCCGCGACGACCCTGGCCGCCCTGGCACCCGCCAGCCGGCGCAGCACGTGAACGAGATCCAGCGGCTGCCAGCCGTGCTCGTAGGCTTTGCCCACCTGCATGAGCACCGCCCGGCCCACCGCCAGCTCAGCGACGTGGGTGTCCGCGGCGGCCCCCGTCCCGGAGAAGACCACCAGGTCGCGCACCGCATCGTCCAGCGCCCTCGGATCGTCGATCACCGTGACTGCGGCCCGCATCAGCTCGACCGCGCGGACCAACGGATCCGGCTCGGCACCGGGCGCTGCTGCCCCCACGCCCGCCCGACCCGCGAAGCCGGCGGCCAGGAAATCGGCGTCGGCATTCTGACCCGCAGTAGGCGCGGTAGGCGCAATAGGCGCAGTGGACTCGGTCGGCCGAGTCGCCTGCCGCCCACGTGCGCCGAACGGCGGGCCGACCTGTGCCGCCCGCGCCTTGCGCTTGGCGGCCCGGCGTTGCTGATTGTTCTTCCCCATGTCCGTCAGTGTGAGGCACAGGACCGACAGGGACCCCAGACCGACCGACCTGGCAAGGCTTCTGTCTACCTCGCAACGCCCGCAGCCGTTGCCAGGACCATGCCGACCTTGCCGAGACGGCCGGGGCCGTTGCCCAGACGGCCGGTACAGCCCAGACCGATCTACCACGCAGCGAGCGTCAGCCCGCCACAGCAGTCGCGATCGGCTCGCGGTGGATCGCTCCGTGCAGGCCGGACAGCGGACGTCCCCCACCGTCCCAGCGGCGGGCGATGATCTCCGCCGCGATCGACACCGCGGTCTCCTCGGGCGTCCTGGCCCCCAGGTCGAGACCGATCGGCGACGACAGCCGCGCCAGCTGCTCCGGCGTGACACCCGCGGCAGCCAGTTGGTCGAGCCGGTCCTGGTGCGTCCGGCGCGAACCCATCGCACCGACGTACGCAACAGGCAGGGTGAGAGCCGCGGCCAGCACCGGGATGTCGAATTTCGGGTCGTGGGTCAGCACGCAGATCACCGTGCGGTGGTCAAGGGTGCCGACCTGCGAGGCCAGGTACCGGTGCGGCCAGTCGACGACGACCTCGTCGGCATCGGGGAACCTCCGCACGGTCGCGAACACTTCGCGGGCGTCGCAAACGGTGACCCGGTAGCCGAGGAAGCTGCCGACCCTGGCCACCGCGGCGGCGAAGTCGATCGCGCCGAACACCAGCATGCGCGGGGCCGGGGCGAAGCTGGAGACGAAGATCCGCAGACCCTCGCCGAGCCGCTCGCCGTCGGGCCCGTACGTCAGGATCGTCGTCCGGCCGGAAGCCAGCAGACCACGGGCGTCGTCGGTGACGGCATCGTCGGTGCGGAGCGACCCCAGACTCCCCGACCGGCGGTCCGGCCAGATCACCAGGTGGCGGCCGAGCTGGTCGGCCGAGCCCTCGATGACGGTGGCCAGCGCGACCGGGACGTCCTGCTCGATCGCCTCGGCCAGCGCGCCGAACTCGGGGAACGACGTGCGCGAGACCTGCTCGGTGAAGATGTCGATGATCCCGCCGCAGGTCAGGCCGACTGCGAACGCGTCGTCATCGGAGACGCCGTACCGCTGCAACACCGGCTCGGCACCGTCCCGGACGGCCGTGCCCAGCTCGTAGACGGCCCCTTCGACGCACCCTCCCGACACCGATCCGACGGCCGTGCCATCCGGTCCGACGAGCATCGACGCACCCGCAGGGCGCGGCGCCGACCGGTAGGTGCCGACGACGGTCCCGACGCCGACCGGCTCGCCCGCGTCCCACCACCGCATCAGATCGGTGATCACGTCACGCATCTCGCAGCACCTCCAGCAGCTCTTCCAGGGTGGCCAGGGAATGTCCCGCGAGAAACGAGTCGACGTGGGGCAGCACTGCCACGATGCCAGTCTGCACCGGAAGATAGCCGTCCTTGCCCTTGTGGGGGTTGACCCAGACCAGCAGGCGACTCAGCCGGCGGAGGCGCCGGACCTGCTCGGCGAGCAGATCGGCGCCGCCCCGCTCCCACCCGTCGGAGAACAGCACCACCACCGCGCCCCGCGCGGTTCCACGCTGCCCCCACCGGTCGGTGAAGGCGCGGAGCACCTCACCGAGCCTGGTGCCCCCGGAGAAATCGGGGATGACGTCGGCGGCGGCACGCAGCGCCGCGTCCGGGTCGGCCGACCTCAGGGCCCTGGTGATCCGGGACAGCCGGGTGCCGATCGTGAACACTTCCGTCGCGCCCGGCTGCCGGCGCACCAGCACGTGGGCGAACCGCAGAAGCGCGTCGGCGTAGGGCGCCATCGATCCCGACACGTCGACCAGCAGCACCAGTCGTCGCGGCGCGAGGCCCTTGCGGTGTCGTTGCAGCAGCCCCGGCTCTCCGCCGGAGGTCAGCATCGCCCTCACGGTCCGCCGGACGTCCACGGGCCCTCGCCTGGCCGGCCGCAACCGGCGGGACGGACGCTGCGGGAGGCCCGGCCGCAGGAGTGCCAGCATCTCGGCCAACTCGCCTCGTTCCTGAGCCGACAAGCCGCCGAAATCCCTGTGCCGCAACACTTCTGTGGCAGCCGCATTGGCCCTCATCGGCGGCGGGGCATCGCCCTCCTCGTCGCCGTCGTCACCCTCCTCGCGCAGCATCGGCGCCAGCGCAGAGGTGGGCGCCGGACGCGGCAACCGGGGGCCGACCGGCGCTGTGCGGGTGGTGAAGTAGGCGTCGAAAACGCTGTTGTAGACGGCGATGTCCTCCTGCGAGGAAACGAGCGAGAGGCGTCCCGCCCAGTAGACGTCGCCCGCCCGACCGACCGACAGCGAGGCCACCGCGGACAGGAAGCCCGCCGCCCGTTCCGGCCCGACCGACACCCCGGCGGCGGCCAACGTGCGAGTGAAGGCCGTCAGGACGATGGTGCCGTCCCGGCCCTCGACCCAGCCCGGAACCCCCGGGTACACAGCGGACGTCATCGCCCGGCCCGGTCAGCGGGCCAGCAGTTCGGACAGCCCGCCGGCCACGACCCGGTCCATGTCCTCGCGGTACTTGAGGACGGCGCCGAGCGTCATGGCGGCCGACTGCGGATCGAGCTGCCGGCAGCCGAGGGCCTGCAGGGCCATCGCCCAGTCGATCGACTCGGCCACCCCGGGAGGCTTGAGCAGATCGGCCTCCCGCAGCCTGGCCACCGCCGACGCCACCTGGGCGGCCAGCGCAGCCGTCACCTCCGGAAGTCGGCGACGCAGGATCGCCACCTCGCGGTCCAGCGACGGGTGCTCGACCCAGTGGTAGAGGCAGCGACGCTTGAGGGCGTCATGCACATCCCGGGTCCGATTCGACGTCAAGATCACCAAGGGGGGGTCGGTAGCGCGAATGCGGCCCAATTCGGGGATCGTCACCGCGAAATCGGAAAGAGACTCGAGCAGGAATGCCTCGAATTCGTCGTCGGCCCGATCGATCTCGTCGATCAGCAATACCGACCCCGGGCTGCGCAGCGCTCTCAGAATGGGCCGGGCCACCAGGAAACGTTCGCTGTAGAGCTCGTTCTCGACACGTTCGAGGTCGAACTCGGCATTCACCGACGCACCGACCTCGGCCGCCCGCAGGTGCAGGACCTGCCGGGGAAAGTCCCAGTCGTACAGTGCCTGGGCCGCATCGATTCCCTCGTAGCACTGCAGGCGGATCAGCTCCGTGCCGCGGGCCTGCGCGAGCGCGGAGGCAAGGGCCGTCTTGCCCACACCCGCCTCACCTTCCAGCAGCAGCGGGCGACGCAGCGCGTCGGCAAGAAACGCTGCGGTGGCAATTCCGGTATCCGGTAGGTAACCGGCCTTCTCCAGAGCGACCGCCACACTCTGCGGATCAGGGAATACGGTCCTGGCCGGGTCGGGAAATGCCGTCATGGGATCCACTATGAACCATCTGAACTTCGAGGCCCGACGGCGAGCCGGTTACTCTTGCTTCATGACGACCACCGCCCTCGGCATCCCGCTGTTCGGGGTGCGGGGTGGCCGCGGCGGGTCGGCCGCCGACCAGCGGGACGGCCTGCCCCACTCCTCGCGTCCGGATCGACCAGGCCTGATCGACAGCCACGGACGTCAGGCGATCGACCTTCGCGTCTCGCTGACCGACAAGTGCAACCTGCGGTGCACCTACTGCATGCCGGCCGAGGGACTCGACTGGCTCCCCGGCCAGGAGCTGCTGACCGACGCCGAACTACTGCGCCTGATCGGCATCGCGGTCGGCCGGCTCGGGGTCACCGAGATCCGTTTCACCGGCGGAGAACCGCTGCTGCGCAAGGGCATCCTGGGACTCGTGCAGTCCGTCGGAAGACTCCCGCAACGTCCGGAGATGTCGCTGACGACCAACGGCATCGGCTTCGCCCGCCGCGCGGCCGCCTTCGCCGCCGCCGGGCTCGACCGGGTCAACATCTCGATGGACACGCTTCAGCGGGACACCTTCAAGACGCTGACCCGTCGTGATCGTCATGCCGACGTGGTCGCCGCACTGGAGGGTGCAGTGGCCGCCGGTCTTGCCCCGGTCAAGATCAACACCGTGCTGCTGCGCGGGATCAACGACCACGAGGCAGCCGATCTGCTCGACTTCTCCATCGCCCGCGGGTACCACCTCAGGTTCATCGAGCAGATGCCGCTGGACGCCGGCCACGAGTGGAACCGGACCGCGATGGTGACCGCCGACGAGATCCAGGCGGCGCTCTCGGCGAGATTCACTCTCACGCCACACCCCCTGGCCAGGGCCGGGGCGCCCGCCGAACTGTTCACCGTGGACGGCGGGCCGGCCACGGTCGGCATCATCGCCTCGGTGACCCGACCGTTCTGCGGCGACTGCGACCGCACCCGGCTGACCGCCGACGGTCAGATCCGGAACTGCCTGTTCGCCCGCGGCGAGACCGATCTACGCGGAATGCTCCGTGGCGGCGGCACCGACGACGAGATCGCAGACGTGTGGCGCATGGCCATGTGGCGCAAACTGCCTGGCCACGGCATCAACGATCCAAGTTTCCTGCAACCAGATCGGCCGATGAGTGCGATCGGTGGATGATCCGGCGCCGCCGCAGGCTGCCGTCACCGTTCGATTCTTCGCCGCCGCCAGGGCTGCGGCCGGACTGGACGAGGAGCGGATCCTGGTGTCCGCGCCGGCCACAGTAGGTGACGTGCTGGAGGCGACCGTGTCGATCCACGGTGCAGGACTTGCCCAGGTGCTGCGCCGATGCTCGTACCTGTTGGACGAAACAGCCATCCACGGCCACGAAACGGCTGTCACCGACGGTGACGTCCTGGACGTGCTTCCGCCGTTCGCCGGAGGCTGATGCATCCTTTCGGGTGACTTCGGTATCAGGCTGGCGCAGTTCGACTCCTGCCAGCGTGCGGCAATCCGTGCGAGACGACCGAGGCGATTCGCGTGTCTACTTCCTGTGGCGGGCACGGGGACGCTAACGTTCGCTCGACGCGTTTGCTGCCCGTCATAGTGGGTACACCCGGTGCCCGCGCCAACTGGAGGTTCCTGTGTCCCAGCCCCCCGCCGGAGGGTACCCGCCTCCGGACTCGAACCAACCTGGCGGTTATCCGCCGCCGGCCCCCGGCTACCAGCCCCCGCCGGCCCCCGGCTACCAGCCCCCGCCGGCCCCCGGCTACCAGCCCCCGCCCGCCTACACCCCGACGCCCGCACCGGGTGGCTACCAACCTCCCCCGGCGCCGGGTTACGCCCCGCCGCCCGCCGGCGGATATGCGCCACCGCCCGGCGGATACCCGCCGCCGGCTGCCGGTTACCAGCCGCCGGCTCCGGCCTACGGCGGCCCGCCCGCCCCGGCCGGCGGCGGCATGCCGTCGGTCGACATCTCGAAGGTCACGGTCATCGGCTGGGGAGTCATCGGCGCTGCGTTCCTGACGCTCATCGCCAGCTTCTTCAACTTCTGGTCCGTCTCGTTCAGCGGGCAGCTCTCCGCCTACGCATCCAGCAGCGGACTCAGCGGGTGGACCAGCTGGTGGTGGCTACCTGTGCTGCTTGCGCTGGCCGTGGGTGTCGTCTACGCCCTGACCCTGTTCGGCATCATCAAGCCTGGCCCGATCAAGCCGGAATTCCTCTTCTACGGCGCGCTCGGGTCATTCGTCCTCATGGTCATCGTGCTGATCCTCACGTTCTCCTACGGTGGCTCCTACTACAGCTCCGATCTGGGCGGCGTTTCGGCCGGACCCGGATTCGGCGTCTGGTTCGCTGTCGTCACGACTCTCGCGCTGGCCTACTTCACGGCGCTGTCCGTGCAGTCCAAGGGCGGCAAACTGCCGTTCAAGGTGCCGGGACCGGCTCTGTAGTCCTCACCTCTGCGATGAAGGGCCGTGACCATCCAGGTCACGGCCCTTCATCGTCCTTCCGATCTCCGTCAGGCCACCGCCCCACCACCGTCAGACCTCCGCCGAACCACCTTCAGGCCGACCCGACCCACTCGTCGGCGCCGTCGGCGAAGACCTGCCGCTTCCAGACCGGCAGTCGTCGTTTCACTTCGTCCACCAGATCGGAACAGGCCGTGAACGCCTCACCGCGGTGAGCGGCGGACACGGCCGCGGCCAGCGCGACGTCGCCGATGGCCAGCAGCCCGTACCGATGGGTCACCGCGACCGCGACAATGCCTTCCCTGGCTGCGATCTCGGCCGCCACCTCGGCGACGATCGTGCCCGCGGTCGGGTGCACCTGGTATTCCAGCTCGGCCACCGACCTTCCATCGTCGTGGTCACGGACCACCCCGGCGAAGTTCACCGTGGCACCGGCCTGCGCCGCCTGGACCGCAGCGTGGTGCGCAGCGATGTCCAGGACCTCCAGGGTGACCCCGGCGATGGCGACCGTCCCGACCATCAGACGCCGCCTCCCGGCCGGTGATCTCCGCCCGAGATCTGTTCCAGCGCATGGGCCATGACCCGGTACAGCACGCCCAGCCCATCCTTGACGCCACCGGTGGATCCCGGCAGGTTGACGATGAGGGTCCGCGTGGCGACGCCGACGATCCCCCGGCTGAGCATCGCGGTCGGAACCGCGTCCCCGCCGGCCCGCCGGATCGCATCAGCCAGTCCCGGCACCTCGTAGTCGATGACGGCGGCCGTCGCCTGTGGTGTGCGGTCGGACGGGGATAGTCCGGTGCCGCCGGACGTCAGCACCAGATCGGCGCCGACCGCCTTGCGCAGTTCTGCCTCCACCTGCGGACCGTCGGCGACGACGATCGGGCCTTCGACGGCGAACCCCTTGTCGGCCAACCATTGTGCGATCACCGGACCGGTGCGGTCCTGGTAGACGCCGGTAGCCGCCCTGGTCGAGGCGATGATGACGACTGCAGATCTCTTCATGTGCTCACTTTTCCGGCCGGAGCCAGGTTCCCGTTTTCCCGCCGTCTTTGCGTTCGACCTGAACAGCGTCGAGCACCGCCGCCGGGTCGACCGCTTTGATCATGTCGTGCAGGGTCAGGCCCGCGACGGCGACCGCGGTGAGAGCTTCCATCTCCACACCGGTCCGATCCGTCGTCCGGACGGTGGCGGTGATGCCGACCGCGGTCTCGGTGAGCACCAGGTCGATCACCACACCCGAAAGAGCGATCGGGTGGCAGAGCGGGACGAGCTCCGGCGTCTTCTTCGCGGCCATGATCCCGGCGATGCGGGCCGTGGCCAGCGCGTCGCCCTTGGGCAGGTCGTCACGGCGCAGCAGGTCGATGACCTGGGCGGTGGTACGCACCCAACCGGTGGCGATCGCCGACCGCGCGGTCGGCCCCTTGTCGGCGACGTCGACCATCCTGGCGCGCCCGTGCTCGTCCGTATGCGACAGTGCTGATGGCTCTTCGCGCAAGCGCTCATCGCTGCCGCCGCTCCGCTCCACGCTCGTTCCTCGCTGCGCGACCGCTCCCTCGAGACTTGGCTCGCTCATGCGCCGGAGGTGGCGGCCGATTCCTTGGCGCCACCGGCCATTCGCTCGCCGTCGCGGGCGACCGCGACCACCGCGCGGGCCACCGCCTTGGCGACCTTCTCGTCGAACACGCTGGGCACGATGTACGAGGCGTTGAGCTGATCGGGGGCCACTACGTCGGCGATGGCGAGCGCGGCGGCGGTGAGCATCTCGTCGGTGATGATCCTGGCCTGGGCGTCGAGCAGACCTCGGAAGACACCGGGGAAGGCCAGCACGTTGTTGATCTGGTTCGGGAAGTCCGAGCGGCCGGTGGCGACGACGGCGGCGTGCTGCTGCGCCTCCAACGGGTCGATCTCCGGATCCGGGTTGGCCAGCGCGAAGACGATTGCCTTGTCGTTCATGCGCTGGACGTCCGCGCCGGTGATGATGTTCGGTGCCGACACCCCGATGAAGACGTCGGCGCCGACGATGGCGTCGTGGATCGACCCGACCTGCACGTCCTTGTTGGTCCTGCCGGCCACCTCGGCCAGGTTGGGGTCCATGCCCTCGCGACCGGAGTACACGATGCCCTTGATGTCGACGGCGATGATGTCGGCCGGAACCTGGTGCAGCAGTAAGCGGATGATCGCGTTGCCGGCCGCTCCGACACCGGAGATGACGACCTTGCAGTCGCGGATGTTCTTGCCGACGACGCGCAGTGCATTGCGCAGCGCGGCGATCACGACGATCGCCGTGCCGTGCTGGTCGTCGTGGAACACCGGGATGTCCAGCAGTTCCCGCAGCCGGCGCTCGATCTCGAAACACCGTGGTGCTGCGATGTCCTCGAGGTTGATCCCGCCGTAGACCGGCGCGATGAGCTGCACCGTGCGGATGATCTCCTCGGTGTCCGTGGAGTCGATGCAGACCGGCCAGGCGTCGACGCCGGCGAACTTCTTGAACAGGGCCGCCTTGCCCTCCATCACCGGCAGCGCGGCCGCCGGACCGATGTTCCCCAGCCCCAGCACCGCCGTGCCATCGGTGACGACGGCAACGGTATTGCGCTTGATCGTCAGGCGGCGGGCGTCGTCCGGGTTCTTGGCGATCGCCATGCAGACCCGGGCCACACCCGGCGTGTACGCACGGGAGAGGTCGTCGCGATTGCGGAGCGGAACCTTGGAGGTGACCTCGATCTTGCCGCCGAGGTGCACCAGGAAAGTCCGGTCCGACACCTTGCGGACCGAGACGCCGGGCAGCGAGTTGACCGCTTCCGTCATGGCCTCGGCGTGGTCGGCCGACAACGCATTTGCGGACAGGTCGACCACCATCAGTTCGGCGGTCGACTCGACGACGTCGAAGCCGGTGATGACCCCGCCTGCGCGGCCGACTGCGCTCGTCAGGTCGCCGGCGGCAGAGGCCGACGGCGGGGCCGCCACGCGCATGGTGATCGAGTACCCGGGCCCGGGGATGGCCATTGCTTGAAACCTTCCGTGAACTGTTCTCAACTGCGCTGTGCGGTGTTCGGTGCGCTGTTCTTCTTCGATGTCAGTGCCCGGGGCGGGCGCGGCGCACGGAATCGTGGTGCGGCACCGGCGCCGACGAGCAGTCTGAGGGTAGCCCGGTTCAAGCCTGCGGTTCGACGGAAGGCCGGGCGGGAGGACCCGACACGCGGCCGGCTCCGGCGCCGGCAGGAGCACCACGTCACAACTGAGCACCACGTCACAACTGGTCGGGTGAGTCCACGTCCCGGCCACCGCCGACGTCTCCGCACTCCACGAGCTGCACCGGTTGAGCCCGGAGGTAGTGACGGCCCCCGGCGTCGCCGACGCAATCGGAGATGACAGCCGTGAAATGGTCCCGCCCGATCAACACCGGATGGCCGGGACGGCCGTCGTACGCCGCCCTGGCCAGCAGTTGCGGAGCATGCTCAGAGCCTCTGGCCAGCTCCGTCAGGCGGTCGAGCACGGCAGTGGTGACATCCGGCAGATCGACGAGCATCACCAGTGCGACGTCGGAGGTGGTATCGAACACGGCCCGCAGCCCGGCGGCCAGACTCGACCCCATCCCGGACGGGTGGTCGGGGTTCACGACGGAGCGCATGCCCGATGGCAGCAGAGGCAGAACTCGCTCGGCCTCCGCGCCCACCACGACCACGATCTCGTCACAGCCGGCCATCGCGGCCAGGGTGGTCAGCACCCAGGGACCGCTGCCGGTGTCGACCAGTGCCTTCGGACTGCCGAACCGCCGACCGGAACCGGCCGCGAGCAGCAGCCCAGCGACGCGGGGTGCGGTCAGCGGTTGATGACGGTGGTGGGGTGGATGTAGGGCAGCTGGTCGCCGGGGATCGGGAACTCGAGCTCGCCGAACGGGGACAGCGCGCCCTGACGGTCGGCATTGAGCTCGTTCACCGCGTGGCCGCCCTCCTCGACGGCAGGCCAGGTGGGGTCAACACGCATCTTCTTCTTGCCGGCCATCGGTCCTCCTGGTGGTCGAGTTCATCCAGCCCTCGAGTAGTTCCTACTGGTCCCAGCCTACTGCCCGTCACCGGGGAGAACACCGCGCTGCGCCCAAGTACCGTTGACCTGATGCCCTCCACTCTGGAATGGCTGCGCAGCCGTGACGACGCAGCCCTCGTCGCCCTCGTGCGCGCGAGACCCGACCTGACCGTTCCCGCCCCAACGGACCTGTCGGTGCTGGCCCGACGGCTGGACAGTCCGCCGTCCGTCTGGCGGGCGCTGGAGTCGCTGAACCGCTTCTCCGTGCAGGTGCTGGAGTCCGTTGTCCTGCTCGCCGGGACCAAGGCGACCGCCTCTCCCGCCCAGGTGAAGGAGTTTCTCGGCAAACCGGCGCCGATCACCCAGGTCAGGAGGATCTTCGGGGAACTGGAGACGCTTGCCCTGATTCGCGGTGGCGACGAGGTGCGGCCCTCCCCGGCTGTGCCGTCCGCGATGGGCGAGTTCCCCGGCGGGTTCGGACCCAGCGGCCCACTCTCCGGCGATCGGCTGACCAAGGCTCTGGCCGCGGCTTCCGACGATGGCCGGGATCTGCTGTCCCGCCTGGCCCAGGGCCGGCCCCGCGGCTCCGTCGGCACGAGCGGACCGCTGGTCGCGCTGGTCCGGACCCTCGTCGACGCCGGCCTGCTGATCCGACTGGACGCCGGCACCGTTGTACTCCCCCGCGAGGTCGGGCTGGCGCTGCGCGGCGACGAACCGCTCGGTCCGGTGCACTGGCAGACCCCGCGCGTCGCCACCGTCGACAAGGGCAGCGCCACCGTCGACGGCACCGCTGCCGGACAGGCGATCGCCACCGTCGCGACGGCGAACCGGATGCTGGAACTGCTCGGCCGGATGCCTGCGCCGGTGTTGAAGTCCGGCGGCATGGGCGTCCGCGAGATGCGGCGCCTGTCCAAGGATCTCGACCTCGACCCGGGCCTGACTGCGCTGCATCTCGAGCTGCTGGCCGCCGCCGGGCTCATCGCCACCAGTGAGCCGCGGGCCAAGACGGCAGTCAACGCCTGGACCCCGACCAGGGCGGCGGACGACTTCGCCGACTCCGACGACGAACAGGCGTGGGCCCAGCTGGCCGCCACCTGGCTGGAGCTGCGTCGCGACCCGACGCGCACCGGTCAGCGGGACTCGGCCGGCAAGGTGCTGGCCGCCTTGTCGGCCGAGTTGTCCTGGGTGCGCGGGCCGGCCGATCGACGCTTCGTGCTGAGCGCCCTGGCGGGCCTGCCCCCTGGCACCGGGCTCGACGCGGACGGCCTGTCTGCCCTCCTGTCCTGGTCGGCACCGTTGCGCACCCCGGAGCGCCGGGATCCCATGGCCACCAACGTCATCGCTGAGGCGACTGCGCTAGGGGTGGTGGCCTTCGGCGCCCTCGCCGGTGCCGGGCGCGCCCTGCTCCAGCAGGATCAGGAGGCGGCAGCAGAGGCCCTGCGCGCCGCCCTCCCGGAACCGGTCGACACCGTCATGGTGCAGGCGGACCTGACGGTGGTTGCGCCCGGACGCCTGCTCCCGGACCTGGCCGCCCGGCTCGCCGCTGCCGCCGAGGTGGAGTCGTCCGGTAGCGCCACGGTGTACCGGGTGACGCCGGACAGCCTGCGCCGCGCCTACGACGGCGGTGCGTCGACGGCCGAGTTGCACGCCCTGTTCGAGAAGCACTCCATCACCGGCGTGCCGCAGGCCCTGACCTACCTCATCGATGACGTCGCCCGCCGGCACGGCGTCCTGCGCGTCGGCTCGGCGGCGGCCTACCTCCGGAGCGAGGACCCTGCCCTGATCGACCAGGCCATCGCACAGGCCACCGCGTCCGGGATGACCGTCCGCCGACTGGCCCCGACCGTCGCGATCTCGACCAGCCGGCTCGAGGATCTCCTGGAGCCGTTGCGATCCGCCGGTCTCGTCCCCGCTGCGGAGAACGCCTCGGGCGCCGTCATCGACCTGCGCGCTGCGCCACAACGAACCGGCGGCGTCGTGCTGACGCCGGCCCGTCGCCGCGAACCGCCGGTGCCGTCCGACGACCAGTTGATCGCGCTGGTCGAGAGGATGCGCAGCGCCGACGTGGAGATCGACGACCGGCAGAGCGGGCAGAGTCCGGCCGAGACCCTCGCCGTGCTCCGCCAGGCAGCGGAGAGGCGCGGCGCCGTCTGGATCGGGTACGTCGACTCCGAAGGTGGCACCACCCGCCGGATGATCGAGCCGGTCGCCGTCTCGGGTGGAGCCGTCGCCGCGTTCGACCGGCTGCGCGACCAGATGCGGACCTTCGCCCTGCACCGGATCACCGGGGTGCAGTCCGTCCCGGCGGGCGAACAGCCCGGCGACCGCGCCTGACCGCCGCCGTCACCTGCGGCGACGAGGCGGACACGTCGACGTGGCGCTGCGTAAAGACACGGCAATCAACCTTCGGCAAAAGGCAACCTGACCGTGACCCCAGCCGTCTACGCTTGACAGCAATCGAGGTTCGGCCGGAAGGGGCGGCAACGCCATGACCGGATAGTCGGCGATCGATCACGTCCTCACCAGCACAGCCCCTGCGGCAGAACGGTTCTCATCATGCGCGGATCCCCTCTCAAGCTGGCCGTGGGTGCCGTGCTGGCCGCGACCCTGCTCGCCTCCTGCACCAGCAAGGCCTCCAGCGCCGGCTCGGGTGCGGTGGCCGGCACCACGACACCTGCGGCCGTGACCACATCGGTAGCGAGTTCGCCGGTGGTGACCGTCCCGCCGGTGAGCTCCGCGCCGGTATCGGCGGGCCAGACCTCCGCGGCGCCGGTGACCGGGGCGACCGTGACCACGCCCACGTCCCTGACCGACCTCACCACCAGCCCGAAGCCGACGCCGACCCCGACGAAGGTCGTCATCCCGGCCGCGACCTACGCGGCCAGTCCAGGATTGGGCAGCTCCGGCCTCTCCCCTCGGACCCCGATCACCGTCCGCGTCTCGCACGGCACCCTGGCGGACCTGACGCTGACGAACGCCGCCGGCGAGAAGGTCAAGGGCAGCCTGAGCGCCGACCGGAAGAGCTGGACGCTCGGCGAGCCGCTCGGGTACGACGCCACCTACCAGCTGGCAGGCGAGGCCGTTGGCGCCAACGGCAAGGCCGTCAAGATCGACGGCAGCTACAGCACGATCAGCCCGGACGACGTCATCCTGGCGAACATCTCTCCAGGGGACGGTGACACCGTCGGCATCGGCGCGCCGATCCTGATCAGCCTGGGCACCGACATCCAGGACACCATTGGTCGGCAGAACATCGAGAAGGCCATCACCATCACGACCGTTCCGAAGACGGAGGGGTCCTTCGCCTGGATCCAGCACGATGACGGCTGGGGCCTCGACTGGCGGCCCAAGGTGTACTGGAAGCCGGGCACCAAGGTCACCGTGACGGCGAACCTCTACGGTGTCAGCTACGGCGACAACCTTTGGGGCAAAGCAGATCTCACGTCGAGCTTCACCATCGGGCGGGCTGAGATCACCAAGGGCGACATCAACACCCACCGACTGAAGGTGTACCGCGACGGCAAGCTGCTGTTCGACTTCCCGACCTCGTTCGGGCTGGAGAGCGACCCGGGCCGGGTCACCCGCGGCGGCACCTACATCGTGATGAGCAAGGAATACCTGCACCTGATGTCGAACCCGGCCTACCACTACACGAACTTCAAGGCGTACTACGCCGTGCGGATCTCCAACAGCGGCGTGTTCATCCACGCCAACGACGGCACCGCCGACATCCAGGGCTACGAGAACGTCACGCACGGCTGCGCGAACCTGACCATGACGAACGCGAAGGCGTTCTACGACCAGACCATGTATGGCGATCCGGTGGAGATCACCGGCTCGTCCATCGCGGCGTCGCAGTCCGAGGGCGACGTCTACGACTGGACGATCCCCTGGGCCAAGTGGCAGACGCTTTCGGCGCTGAGCAAGGCCTACGAGGGCTGATCGCTACGACGGTCCGCCTGGTCTGGCCGGCTTGGCTGTGACGTCAGGTCAGGTCAGGTCAGGAACTCTGCCCGAGGCACAGGACCTCGGAGTTGAAACGGTGGACGAGCGTCTGCCGGGTGGTCTTCGGGCAGTCGGTCGGGTCGATCGTGTTGTGCAGCACCGCCTCTACCCGATAGACCCCGGTCAGGTCGCTGGAGCAGTCCACCTTGCCCACCTCCGCTGCCCGGTCGCCGGCCAGCAGGCAGTCGCCGACCACGGCGATGTAGTCCAGGCACAGCACGGCCGGCCCGGATCCGACGACGGCCACGTCCGACGGGGTAGCGCTGCAGTTGGACGCGTCGGAGGTGTCCGGATAGCGTCCGACGACGGAGAAGTCAGCGGCGCCACCGCCGCACGGAACCTCCCCGGTGATGCGCTGGCCGCTGGCCTCCAGGCAGTCGCCGACCGCGATCCGGGACACGTTGCCGGCGGAGCTGAGCGGCCCATTGGCTTTGGCCCACACAGCGAGTCCGATGACCAGGGCGACCGCCGCCAGACCGCCGACGAGTCTGAGCACCAACGGCCTGACGAACCACGGTCGCGCCCGGTCCGGCTCGTGCGGCTGCGACCACTGCTGCCACAGCTGTTCGCCTGCCCTTGGCGGGTCCCACGGCGGGGTTCTCGGTGAGTGCGACAGCCGGTCGGACGCCGGGCCCCAGGGCGGGACCGACACATCTCGGGGCCGGCCTGCTGCCGCATCCCACGGCTGGGGTGGCACCGACGCCGATGGCGGTGCGCCGGGACCCCGGGGTGAGATCCGCTCGGCGGGAATGCCGCCCGGCCCGATCTCCACGGCACGCCAGCTACCGGGTTCGTCAGGGGCAGACATGTCTCCAGCGTGCCATGTGCCCGTGGTCGGCCCGTTCACGGTCACCCCACCGGCACCCGCGGTCGGGCGGTTCTGCAGGTCGGCAGGTCGGCAGGTCGGCAGGTCAACGGATGGTCAGGTTGGCCCGGGTCAGCCGAACAGTGGACCCACGTCGACGACACGCAGGACCGGCTCGCCGACCTCGTCGGAAGCCTCGACGTCGATGTCCGCACTGATCCCCCAGTCTCGGTCGCCAGCTGGATCGTCGAAGGTCTGGCGCACGGTCCAGTGCTCCGCTCCGTGGGCGATGGTGATCAGTGCTGCGGACCGCGCCGTTGCGCCGACCGCAAGATCGGCGTATTCGTCCCAGTAGGGCTCGATGGCCTCGCGCCAGCGCTCGGCATCCCAGCCACCGTCGCCATCCATCTCCCCGAGCGTGTCGAAGCGGCCGAGCGAGACGAGTTCGACCCGGCGGAACAGCGCATTGCGCACCATGATCGTAAAGGCCCGGACGTTGGCCGTGACCCCGCGGGAGGCGGTCGGCGGTCGCAGGTCGCCGTCTCCTCCTAGTTCGTCGGGCTCTGGATGCGCCAACGCTTCCCACTCGTCGAGCAGGCTCGAGTCCACACCGCGGACGAGTTCGCCGAGCCAGGAGATCAGATCGGAGAGCTCCTCGGTGCGAGCGTCCTGCGGGACGGTGCGGCGCATCGCCCGATAGGCGTCGGCCAGGTACCGGAGCACCACACCCTCCGAGCGTTGGAGCTGGTAGAAGGCGATGTACTCGGAGAAGTTCATGGCCCGCTGGTACAGGTCGCGGACCACCGACTTCGGCTCGGGGTGGTACTCGGTGACCCACGGGTGGCCGGCCCGATACGACTCGAAAGCCACCTCCACCAGGTCTGCCAGCGGTTTCGGGTAGTCGACGTCCTCCAGCAGCGCCATCCGTTCCTCGTACTCGATGCCGTCGGACTTCATCGCCTGCACTGCCTCGCCCCTGGCCTTGAACCGCTGCGCCGACAGCACCGGGCCGGGGCCTTCGAGGGTCGCCTCGATCAATGACACGACGTCGAGTGCGTACTCCGGAGACTCCTTGTCGAGCAGATCAAGGGCGGCGAGAGCCAGCGGTGACAGGGGCTGGTCCAGCGCGAAGTCCAGCTGGAGGTCGGCCGTCATGTGGTACCGGCGTCCCGCGTCATCGGGGACGTCGAGCTTGATGACGATCCCGGCCGCCAGCAGGGCCTTGCCGATCGCCAGCGCCCTGAGCATGTGCTGGAGCTGACGGTTGCGGGGATCGTGGCTGGTCTCGATCAGCCGGCGCAAGCCATTGAAGGCGTCGCCGGGCCGGGACAGCACGCCGAGCAGCATCGAGTGGCTGACCCGGAAGTGCGAGCTCAGCGGTTCCGGATCGGCGGACACCAGCCGGTCGTAGGTGGCCTCGCTCCAGCCGACGAACCCGTCGGGCGCCTTTCGCTTCGCAACCTTTTTCTTCTTCGGATCGAGCGCCGCCTTGGCCGCGGTCTTGAAGTTCTCGATGACGTGCTCCGGCGCGAGCACCACCACGTCGCCGGCGACGTCGAACCCGGCCCGGCCGGCCCGCCCGGCGATCTGGTGGAACTCCCGGGCCGAGAGCACCCGGGTGCGATGCCCGTCGTACTTCGCGAGACCGGTGAACAACACCGTCCGGATCGGCACGTTGATGCCGACGCCCAGGGTGTCCGTCCCGCAGATGACCTTGAGAAGTCCCGACTGGGCCAGCTTCTCGACCAGCCGCCGATACTTCGGCAGCATGCCGGCGTGGTGCACGCCGATACCGTGCCGGACCAGCCGGGCCAGCGTCCGGCCGAAGCCGGGCGAGAACCGGAAGTCACCGATGAGTTCGGCGATCTGGTCCCGCTCGGCCCGGGTGGCGACGGTGATGCTGGTGAGCGCCTGCGCGCGCTCGAGGGCGGCCTGCTGGGTGAAGTGCACGATGTACACCGGGGCCCGCCCGGTCGCCAGCAGGTCCTCCAGCGTTTCCTGCAGCGGCACCACGACGTACGAGAAGTGCAGTGGCACCGGGCGTTCGACGCCGTCGATCAGGGTGGTGGGCCGCCCGTTGCGTTCGGTCAGATCTCGGGCGAAGAACCGGACGTCCCCCAGGGTGGCGGACATCAGGATGAACTGCGCGTGCGGAAGCTCCAGCAGCGGCACCTGCCAGGCCCAGCCTCGCTGCCGGTCGCCGTAGTAGTGGAACTCGTCCATCACCACGATGCCGGGATCGGAGTCCGCCCCGCCGCGCAATGCCACCGAGGCCAGGATCTCCGCTGTGCAGCAGATGATCGGGGCGGAGGCGTTCACCGAGGAGTCGCCGGTGATCATGCCGACGTTGGCGGGCCCGAAGATGTCGGTGAGGTCGAAGAACTTCTCCGAGACCAGCGCTTTGATCGGCGCCGTGTAGTAGGCGCGGCGCCCGGTGGCGAGCCCGGTGAAGAGGGCAGCGGTGGCCACCAGGCTCTTGCCGGATCCGGTCGGCGTCGCGACGATCACGTTGGCGTCGGAGACGATCTCCAGGAGCGCCTCTTCCTGGTGCGGGTACAGCACGATGCCCTGCTCGACCGCCCACTCGGAGAAGCGGTCGAAGAGCGATCCGGGGTCGGTCTCGGCCGGTGGGGTCAGCACCTGTTGGGTGCTCGCTGCGCCGGTCGTCATGCCCAGAGCTTTTCACGGTTGCGGGGGCAGTCACCCCAGACAGCTCGGACACCTGGTCGGATACCCGGTCCAACCCTGTTGAAGTAGTACCTCGGCCACCTCCATCGCTACTGCGCAGGGCTCCTGGGTGACCTCGTGCCAGCCGTATCGCAACGTCCGCATACCCTTTGCGGTGTGGTGGTTGTCCCGGCGACTGTCGCGTAACTTTCCTTCGCCCACGTGGCCGATCCGCCCATCCAGCTCCACCACCAGCGCAAACTTCTCGTACGTCACGTCGATGAATCCAGCGCCGCCCGGACGCCCTCGTTGTCGGCGGCCTTCCGCCAACGAGTGGGCCAGCTCCACCTGGTGCAGGTAGGAATGCTCCAGCGAGCTGTGGACACCCGATGCAGCATCGGCGATCACGCCGATCATCACCTTGCGGTGCCGCATGCGTGCGCGACGCTGCATCGCCCGGGACAGCGCATCAGCCGTGGTCAGGCGCCGCTGGATCGCGCTGGTGATCCATTCGACGCAGGCAGCCGGCGATCCAGCGGCGCACAGGTCGAGAACAGTGTCCTCGACCCGGGTGCACGGCGGTTCGGAACGAGTGGAGATCGATCGGACGCCAGCCCGTTCCTGGCGGAACACGACCCACTCCCGGGCGGCAAGGCGGGTGCCTACCGGCACGAGCACGTCCAAGGGCAAGGTCCGCTCGTCGGTCAGACCCTGGAGTGCCGCGGCCGTCGGGCCGGCAGCCCGGGCATCGGCTCCACCGATCATCAGACCCGCCCAAACCATCGCCAACCAGCTCGGCTCGACGTCGGGAACCAGGTAGATCCCGGACTCCAGCCGTCCCCAGATGCCTTGCACTATCAACCGATCCACCACGTTGTCCGGTAGTCCGAACCCGATCACCTGCGGCCGCGAAACCACACCCGCCTGGGCGCCGGCCAGGCGGATGAGCCCTGGTGGTACCGGTTTGCGTGTGTACACGACGCCAGCGTGGCTGATGCGGGAAGTGACCCGCCGAGGTTGTCCACAAAGGCAGATAACGAAGGTCCTGGTCGTTCGAAGTCGAACGACCCAGACCTTCGCTATCGACACTTTCGGCCTCGGCCGCCTGGCCACCGAGTCCCTGAGATCTTCCCCGTCACCCTCGGACCCCTCTTCGGGACCGGCAGCGGCGATCTCAGCGCCTCGGCTCTTGCGCCTCGGACGAAACAGAGCTCGCCGTCAGCCGAGCAATGCGGGGGCAAGCTTCTGGAGTTCGCGGAGGCCGACACCAGGCCCGCCGGTCAGGGGCTGGATGCACACGTGGTCTGCGCCGGCATCGAGGTGTTCGTGGACCCTGGACCGAATGGTCTCGACATCGCCCCAGGGGACTATCGCGTCGACCAGCCTGTCGCTGCCGCCGTCGGACAGATCGTCCTCGGTGAAACCGAAGGTCAGCAGGTTGCCCGTGTAGTTCGGCAGGTCGAGGTACATCTTCATGTAGGCCCGCGCGGTGGCCCGGGCGGTGGAGGGATCGGGATCGAGCACCACAGCCACCTCGGGTGCGAGCACCGGCGCCGGGCCGAGAGCCTCACGAGCGAAAGCGGTGTGCTCCACCGGCACGAAGTACGGATGACTGCCCTGCGTGCGGGCGGCGGCGAGTTCGAGCATCTTGGGCCGCAGCGCGGCGACCAACCACGGCACGGGATTCACGGGTGAGCCACCCGCGTCGGCGGACTCATGCATGCGGTCGAGGTAGGTCCGCATGGTCGCCAACGGCTTGTCGTAGCGCTCGACGAACTTGGCGTGCCCGATCCCGAGGCCCAGCACGAACCGATCGGGGAAGGCCTCGCCCAGGGTGTTGGCGCCGGAGACAGCCGTATCCGGTTCTCGGGCCCAGACATTGGCGATCCCGGTGGCGACCGTGAGGTGCTCGGAGGCACTCAGCAGGATTGAGGCCTGCGCGAAGGCCTCCTTCCGGTTCTCGGCGATCCACAGGGTGGGGTAGCCCATCGCCTCGATCTGGCCGGCCGCGTCGCGGGCGGCGCGCGCCGGTAGCGATTCGAGCGCCCCCAGCCAGACTCCCACCCGGCCGAGCCGGGTCCGCAGGGCCGTCAGATCCACGTTCCTGATGTTCGACATGCCTCGAACATAGCGAGCTTCCGCTGGCCTGATAGACTTGTTGGCGCCACCTGGGTGCCAAACGCCCCACGGGGACCTCGCTGACCCCGGTAGGACGTCGCATGTGCAACGTCCTACCGGAGTTCCACGCTCAGCCTTCGACGCGTTCGGACATCCGCAGATCCTCGGGCCGCAGCGGACCCGTCATCCGCAGCCCGGATTCCAGCAGGTACTTCACATAGGCGTACTGCGTGAAGAACCCGGGCATCGTGTCGCCGAGCGAGGCATACTCGAAGATGTCCCTGGCAGCCTCGAGGCGTTGCTGCGCCTGCGAATCGGCGTCGCGGCCCAGGCGCGCGAGTTCGTCGCGCACCAGCCGGCGGACGAGTTCCGCGGTCACCCTCGGACCCTCGGCCAGCGCCACGTCGTTGTGGATCCACTGCCAGACCTGGGCCCGCGAGATCTCCACCGTTGCCGCGTCCTCCATCAGGTTCTCGATGGTGACCGCACCCGTGCCGCCCACCCACGCAGCCAGGTAGCGCAGGGCTACCGAGATGTTGGTGAGCAGACCCTCCATCGTGACCTCGCCGTGGGCGGTGCCGATGGCCAGCAGGTCGGCCGCCTGCACCCTGACCTCCGGCCGTTGCCTGGCGATCTGGTGCGCACGTTCTCCCAGCACCTCGCCGAAAGCGGTTCTGGCGACCGGGATCAGGCCCGGATGGGCCACCCACGAGCCGTCGAAACCATCCGCCGCCTCGCGCTGCTTGTCCGACCGGACCTTCGCCAGGGCGAGCTTGGTGGCGTTCTCGTCCTGCTTGTTCGGCACGAACGCCGCCATGCCCCCGATGGCGTGGGCTCCCCGCCGGTGACAGGTGGCGACCAGCAGTTCGGTGTAGGCCCGCATGAATGGCGTGGTCATGGTGATCTGGGTGCGGTCCGGCAGCACGAAGTCCGGCCCCCGGTGGGCGAAAGTCCTGATGTAGGAGAAGATGTAGTCCCAGCGACCGGCGTTCAGGCCGGCACTGTGATCGCGGAGTTCGTAGAGGATCTCCTCCATCTCGAACGCCGCCGGCAGCGTCTCGATCAGGACCGTGGCGCGGATGGTGCCCTGCGGGATGCCGAGCAGATCCTGGGCCATCACGAAGACGTCGTTCCAGAGGCGTGCCTCCAGCTGGGACTCCAGCTTCGGGAGGTAGAAGTAGGGTCCGGCACCCGACTCGATCAGCGTCCTGGCGTTGTGCCAGAAGTACAGCCCGAAGTCGACGAGCGACGCGGGCAGCGGACGCCCGTCGATCGTCAGGTGCTTCTCGCAGAGATGCCAGCCACGCGGACGCATCATCACGGTCGGGTGGTCGGCGCCGACCTCGTAGTGCTTGCCACCTTCGGTGAACGAAAGCGCCCCGCGCAGCGCGTCGAACAGGTTGAGCTGCGCCGAGACGATGTTCTCCCAGCTCGGAGCCGTCGAGTCCTCGAGGTCCGCCATCCAGACGTCGGCGCCGGAGTTCAGCGCATTGACGGCCATCTTGCGGGTGGGTGGACCGGTGATCTCGACCTGGCGCTTGGTCAGACCGGGACCGGGCGCGGCCACCTGCCAGCCGGGGTCGGCGCGGACCGACCGGGACGAGCCGAGGAAGCCGGGCGTCTCACCGGCCGAGATGCGCTTCGCGCGGGATCGACGCTCGGCCAGCAGTTCGGCGCGGCGGCCGGCGAACGCGCCGTCCAAGGTGGCCACGAAGGCAAGGGCTTCCGGCGTGAGGATCTCCTCTCCGCGAGGGATCTGCGGCCCGCGGACAGCCGGGGTCCGGGCGATGGTCGACGTCATGTCTGCGGCCCGCCCAGGGTGATGTGGTTCGTGACCTGCGCCCCGCACAGGGTGATGTGGTTCATGAGAGATGGTCCTTTCGTCCTTCGAGGAGAGATCGCTGATCAGTGGAATTGCTGGGCTTCGGTGGAACCGGCCAGGGCGAGCGTTCCGCTGTCCGGGTTGATGGCCGTGGAGACCTTGTCGAAGTAACCGGTGCCGACCTCCGCCTGGTGCTTGACCGCCGTGTAACCGTCACCCTCGGCAGCGAACTCGGCTTCCTGCAATTCGACGTAGGCGGACATCCCCTGCTGGGCATAACCGTTGGCCAGATGGAACATCGAGTGGTTCAGCGCGTGGAACCCGGCCAGCGTGATGAACTGGAAGGCGTAGCCGAGGTCGCCGAGTTCGTCCTGGAAGGAGGCGATCTCGCTGTCGCTGAGCGCCGCTTTCCAGTTGAACGACGGCGAGCAGTTGTAGGCCAGCTTCTTACCGGGGAACTCGCGGTGGAGCTCGGTGGCGAATTCCCGGGCCAGCCCGAGATCCGGGGTACCGGTCTCCACCCAGATCAGGTCGCTGTACGGCGCGTACGCCTTGGCCCTGGCGAGCACCGGCTCGATCCCGTTGCGCACCCGGAAGAAGCCCTCGCTGGTGCGCTCGCCGGTGGTGAACGGCGCGTCGATCGGGTCGACGTCGCTGGTCAGCAGATCGGCGGCCAGTGCGTCGGTGCGGGCCACGATCAGCGTCGGCATGCCGTACAGATCAGCCGCGAGCCGGGCGGCGTTGAGCGTGCGGATGTGCTGCGCCGTCGGGATCAGCACCTTGCCGCCGAGGTGGCCGCACTTCTTCTCCGATGCCAGCTGGTCCTCCCAGTGCACACCGGCCGCACCCGAGGCGATCATGGACTTCATCAGCTCGAACGCGTTCAGCGGTCCGCCGAAACCGGCCTCCGCGTCGGCGACGATCGGCACCAGGTAGTCGATGTCGTCCTTGCCGGTGGAGTGGTCGATCTGGTCGGCCCGCATCAGCGCGTTGTTGATGCGACGGACGACGGCCGGCACCGAGTTTGCCGGGTACAGGCTCTGGTCGGGGTAGGTCTGGCCGGCCAGGTTGGCGTCGGCGGCGACCTGCCAGCCGGACAGATAGATCGACTCCAGGCCGCCGCGCACCATCTGCACGGCCTGGTTGCCCGTCATCGCGCCGAGCGCCCTGGTGAAGGTGGTGTTCTGCAACAGGTTCCAGAGCTTCTCCGCGCCGAGGCGGGCCAGCGTGTGCTCCTCGACGACGCTCCCGCGAAGGTTGACCACGTCGGCGGCGGTGTAGGTGCGCTTGATGCCGGCCCAGCGCTCTGCAGTGGCCCATTCGTGCTCCAGGAGCGCCACCGCGTCATGGCGGCTGCCCTTGGTTGACGACGGAACTGCTTGCGCAGCAGTGGAAGTGGCCTCGGTGATGGGACTGGCGGTCATCGTGGTTCCTCTCGGATCGCGGGTAATTCTCTGCCCGTCGTTGGGCCTGAGACCTACTTTGTGGTCAAGAACAAGAGCCCAACAAGAAATTGTGACGTCAAGAAACGCGATTCTTACGATATTGTGCAGAGATGGCGAACCAGGGCGACAACACCGACCTACTGACGATCGGACGGCGCCTGCGACACCTGCGCCGGACCAAGGGTTTGACGCTGGACGAGGCCGGTGCGGCCGCCGGGTTGTCGGCGTCGGCGATCTCGTTGATCGAGAACGGCAAGCGCGAACCCAAGCTGTCGGTACTGACCGCGCTGGCCTCCGCGATGGGGTCCGATCTGGCTGATCTGCTCGCCTCGAAGGCCCCCAGCCGGCGGGCGGCGCTGGAGATCGAACTGGAGCGGGCCCAGCGGGCCGACTCCTTCAAGGCGCTGGGCGTGCCGGCGGTTCGCCCCGGTCCCAGGCTCCCGACGGAGGCACTCGAGGCCCTCGTCGGGATGCACCGGGCGCTGGCCGACGTCCAGGCCGAACGGGCCGCGACGCCGGAGCAGGCCCGGCGGGCCAATGCCGATCTACGCGACCGGATGCGCGAGCAGAACAACTACTTCGGCGAGATCGAGAAGATTGCCGACGATCTGCTCACCGCTACCCGTTACGTAGCCGGCCCGATCAGCCGGACGGGCGTCGACAAGATCGCCGCGCACCTCGGTTTCGAGCTCGTGCACACCGGCGACCTGCCCTCGTCCACCCGCACCGTCACCGATCTGGCGCACCGCAGGGTGTATCTGCCGCACCCGCAGATGGGGCAGCACGACTCCCGCACCCTGGCCCTCCAGGCTCTCGGACACGTGGTCCTTGGCCATCGGGTGCCGGCGGACTACGGCGAGTTCCTGACTCAGCGGGTGGAGATCAACTACTTCGCCGCCGCGCTGCTGATCCCTCAACGGACAGCCGTGCCCATGCTGGCGACCGCCAAGGCGGCGAAGGACATCGCCATCGAGGACCTCCGTGATGCCTACGCCGTGTCGTACGAGACGGCTGCGCACCGGTTCACCAATCTCGCGACCGAGCACTTCGACCTGCCCGTGCACTTCATGCGGATTTCCTCGTCCGGGGTGATCTACAAGGCCTACGAGAACGACGGGGTGCACTTCCCGACCGACCCGGTGGGAGCCATCGAGGGCCAGCGGGTGTGCAAGTACTGGACCGCGCGGGTGGTGTTCGAGCAGGCCGACGTCTCAGCCGCGTACCGCCAGTACACCGACACCGGTTCCGGCACCTACTGGTGCACCGCCGTGGTGGACCGCACGAGCGCGGGCGATTTCTCGGTCAGCGTTGGGATGCCGTATGCGAATGCGAAGTGGATGCGCGGGCGGGAGACGGTCGAGCGGTCCCGGTCGAAGTGTCCCGACCCGTCGTGCTGCTCGCAGCCACCGGCAGAACTCGCCGGGCGATGGGTAGGCCAGGTCTGGCCGAGCGCGAGGGTGCACTCGCACCTGCTGGCCGCGATGCCGCCCGGCGTCTTCCCGGGCGTGGACGAAACCGAGGTGCTGAACTTCCTGGAACGCCACTCCTCCTGACGCTGCCACTGCGCATACCGAACTGCCCGGCGCGCGTCGATATGCCCGAAATGATTTGCTGAGGGCCAGTTCTGGCTACAACGGTATGCGCCGGGGTAGGGGTGGTCGTCAGGCGCGGAAGTGGTCAGGAGCGCCGCGGCCGTCAGGCGCGTGAGGGCAGAACCCGGAGGCCAAGCGCGACCGCGGTACCGGCGACCATCGCGGCCGCCGACACGGCGAACGCAGCGGCCGGGGACACCGAGTCGACCAGGTGGCCACCGATCCCCGATCCGACGGCATATCCGACGACCAACCCGCTGGACAGCAGCGTCATGACGCCGGCTGCGCGTGGGGCACTGACCTCGCGCTCGGCCATCGAGAACAACGTGATGATGTACGGCCCGACGGCGCATCCGAGCGGCACCATGACGGCGATCATCGCCGGGAGGCCGCTCAGGAACAGGAGCGGTGTCGCGAGCACCACCAGGGCCGCGGCGAAGAACGCGAGTCGATTGCCCAGTGCGAACCGGGCCGGGATCGCCGCACAGGCGAGCCCTGCGATCGCACTGCCGATCCCCATGGTCGCGTAGATGCCACCGGCCGCCCCGGCGACGCCGGCCCGGGCCGCCATGCCGGCGACGCCAGTCTGCATCCCACCGAAGAAGCACCCGATGGCGGCGCTCCCGCCCATCAGCGCAACGATTCTCGGATTGAATCGAGAGGGTGCGATGGAGCGTGGGCCGGCCGGCGCCGACTTGGCGGTCGGGTGCAGCGCCACGGCTGACCCGAAGACCCCGACCAGGACGGCCGCAGCCACCATGGCCACGGCGGGCGAGGCCAGTGCCGTCATCAGGCTGACCGCGGCCGGTCCGAGCACGTAGGCGGTCTCGTCCGCCGCGCCCTCGTAGGACATCGCATAGCCGAGCCGCGGGCCACCTCTGGTCAACCTGACCCAGCGCGCCCGCACCATCGGCCCGATCTGCGGAGTGGATGCGCCGGACATGGCAGCCATCCCGTAGATGACGGCCAACGGCGCGTGTCCGACGACCAGTGCGACCAGCGCAAGCGTGGCAGCGGCATTGAGCAGGGAGGCGGTCAGCATCACGCCGCGCTGGCCGAGGTGATCGGCGAGCCGACCGACGGCCGGACCGCCGACGGCCGAACCCGCGGCCAGGAATCCGGCGGCGACACCGCCGGCGCCGATGGAGTTGAAACTGGACGACACCAGGACGACGGTCCCGATCTGCGTCATCGAGATCGGTAGGCGGGCCAGGAAGGCCAGTGGCAGGAACGCCGTGCCGGACAGCTGGGGCAGACGGCGGTACTGGGCGACCACCGTGCGGAAGGAGGGACCGGTGGATGGCGGGGCCATCAGGGGTGCGGCAGACACAGGGGAACTCCGAGTACTCGACTGCGGGCACCATCCCACCCCCGGCGCCACAAAACCCTGTGCTGGACTCATCGTAGCGACTGTTCGCCGGTAGAACCGCCCACGTGCCGCACTATCGTCAGGTGAAGGTGGTGGAATTGGTCACCAGCGCACCGGCCACCGCGTACCGATCACCTCGTACCGATCACCTCGTACCGATCACCACCGTGGATCCGACCTCCTCGTTCTCGACCAGGCGCGTCCGCAGACCGGCCGCCGCCATCATCGCCATGCTGACCGGCGCCTGCTCCTGGCTCGCTTCGACCAGGAGATGCCCGCCGCGGGCGAGCCAGACCGGGGCGGCCGCGATGACCCTGGCCTGGATCCGCAGCCCGTCCGATCCGCCGTCGAGCGCGCCCTGCGGCTCGTGCAGACGGGCTTCCGGTGGCATCAGGGCGATGGCGTTCGTCGGGACGTAGGGCGCATTCGCCACCAGCAGGTCGATCCGTCCACGTAGATCCGCCGGCAACGGTTCGAAGAGGTCGCCCTGGAACACCCGTCCGTCGAACACATTTCGCTCTGCGCAGTGGACTGCCGCCGGATCGATGTCGGCCGCGACCAGCTCCACGGACCCCAGCGCGGCGGCGACCGCCACCCCCATCGCTCCGGATCCACAACAGAGATCCAGGACGACCGGACGAGTCCCGGCCGGCAGACGCCGCCCCAACGCCACGGCCTGTTCGACCAGCATCTCGGTCCGACGTCGCGGCACGAAGACGCCCGGCTCGATCACGATGCGCAGACCGCAGAACGCGGCCCATCCGAGGATCACCTCCAACGGCAGCCCCGCCACCCGGCGGTCGATCATCTGCTGCAGGTTCGCGTCCGAAGTCGATCCGGAGATCAACAGGTCCGCCTCCTCCTCCGCGAAGACGCAGCCGGCGCCGCGGAGCCGGTCGACGACCTGGGCGGTCTGCGGGGCCGGGGCGGGACCGTCAGCGGACACCAGGCTCCCCCACCGGACAGGTCACACTTCCCGTGGCCGGGCAGGGCGACCGCTTCGTCCAGATCTGGCGCACACTGGACAGGTTGCACCGCCCCCGGCTTCCTCCGGGCGGCGGGGCTCATCTGAGCGGCCCACACCCCGGGCCGACCTACGACCCATGAGGACCTACGTGACCGACGGACCGTTGATCGTCCAGTCCGACAAGACGCTGCTGCTGGAGATCGGGCACCCCGACGCCCCGGCCGCCAGGGCGAACATCGCACCCTTCGCCGAGCTGGAGCGGTCGCCCGAGCACATCCACACCTACCGCATCACCCCGCTTGCGCTGTGGAACGCCCGTGCTGCCGGGCACGACGCCGAACAGGTGGTCGACGCGCTCGTCCGCTGGTCGCGCTTCCCGGTCCCGCAGGCCCTGTTGGTCGACGTGGTCGACACCATGGCCCGCTACGGCCGGCTCGTCCTGCAGACCCACCCGACCCACGGGCTCATCATGGTGAGCCGCGACAAGGCCGTGCTCGCCGAGATCCTGCGGAACAAGAAGGTCGCCCCGATGCTGGGGGCCCTGATCGACGACGACACAGTGCTCGTCCACCCGTCGGAGCGGGGACGGCTCAAGCAGGTGCTGCTCAAAGTCGGGTGGCCGGCCGAGGACGAGGCCGGATATGTCGACGGCGAAGCGCACCCCATCGAACTGGACAACGCGAACTGGACGCTGCGCGGCTACCAGTCCGACGCGGTCGAGGGCTTCTGGGCCGGTGGTTCCGGGGTCGTCGTCCTACCCTGTGGCGCCGGCAAGACCCTGGTGGGCGCAGCTGCGATGGCAAAAGCCGGTGCCACCACGCTGATCCTGGTCACCAACACCGTCTCTGGACGGCAGTGGCGGCGAGAACTGCTGGCCCGCACCACCCTGACCGAGGAGGAGATCGGCGAGTACTCCGGTGAGCGCAAGGAGATCCGGCCGGTCACCATCGCCACCTATCAGGTGATGACGCGCAAATCCGGTGGGGTGTACCGGCATCTGGATCTGTTCGACTCCCGTGACTGGGGCCTGGTGATCTACGACGAGGTGCACCTGTTGCCGGCACCGGTGTTCCGGATGACGGCCGACCTGCAGTCCCGGCGCCGGCTCGGCCTGACGGCCACCCTGGTGCGCGAGGACGGCCGCGAGGGCGACGTCTTCTCGTTGATCGGACCCAAGCGGTTCGATGCACCGTGGAAGGACATCGAATCACAGGGCTGGATCGCGCCCGCCGAGTGCATCGAGGTCCGGGTCACGCTCACGGACGCCGAACGGCTCGCCTACGCCGTGGCCGAACCGGAGGAGCGGTACAAGATCGCCGCCACCGCCCGAACAAAGATGCCGGTGGTAAAAGCGATCCTGGACAAGCACAAGGGTGAGCCGACGTTGGTCATCGGTGCGTACCTGGACCAACTCGAGGAGCTGGGTGCCGCGCTGGAGGCGCCGATCATCCAGGGCTCCACCAAGAACGTCGAACGCGAGCGACTGTTCGACGCGTTCCGGTCCGGCGAGCTCACCACCCTGGTGGTGTCCAAGGTCGCCAACTTCTCCATCGACCTCCCCGAGGCGACGATCGCCGTCCAGGTGTCCGGAACCTTCGGTTCGCGGCAGGAGGAGGCCCAGCGCCTCGGCCGACTGCTTCGCCCAAAAGGTGATGGGCGGCAGGCACATTTCTACTCCGTCGTGTCGCGGGACACGCTCGACACCGACTACGCAGCCCACCGCCAGCGTTTCCTGGCCGAACAGGGATACGCCTACCGGATCATGGACGCGGACGACCTGCTCGGCCCGGCGGTTCCCGGCGGGGAGTAACGCTTCTCGGTACAAACCGGCGAGCGCCACCCTGTCGCAGGCCGGTTGACCGGTGGTTGGATGTAGGCCAGGTGGGATTGCATGCCACGGTCGGTGTGAACTACGGGACGACAGGGTCGACGAGGGGAAGCGGAGATGGCCGAGCCACTGGTCGAGTCCGTCGCCGGGTGTCCGAAGCACATGGTCTACGGGCCCTGTGGTGGAGTCGGCCCCGACGGCACCTGCGAGGTCGCCGGCCAACGGTGCGTCTTTCTCGGCCACGACCTCCCGCGCTGGAATCCCCTGTTGGACAATCTTTTCGGGCCGTCGGCAGCCGGTCCCCCGTTGGGCCCGACCGGGCCGGCGGCGGGGCGTGGGCCGACCGGGCCGGCGGCGGGGCGCGGGCCGACCGGGCCGGCGGCGGGGCGCGGGCCGACCGGGCCGGCGGCGGGGCGCGGGCCGGCAGTCCGGCAGGGGCTGACCGCCGGAGCGGCGGCGATGTCCGCGCGCCTCGCGCAGGGCGGCGTGGTGATTGCGGACTTCCCCGCCAGGGCGATGGACACCGACTCGCTGCTGGGCTGCGCCACCACCCTTCTCGGCAGCGTGGACGGCGTCCTGGTCGGTGACTCCGGGGACGCGCGGGTGCAGTTCCCTCCCGCCTATCGCGCCCATCTCATCCAGTCCGTCGGCCTACCGGTGTGGTCGGGGATCAACTGCCGGGACCGGAACCGCGTCGCGCTGGAGGGTGAGATGGCCGCGCTGGCAGCGACTTCCGTCGCCGGCGTGCATTGTGTCACGGGAGATCACACCGCCGTCGGGCACCGACCCGACGCGGCCCCGGTCTTCGACCTCGACTCCACCCGGCTGGCGGCGCTGGCGCGGACTCTCGGGCATCTGGTGTCCGTCGCCGAATCTCCGGCGTCCCCGCCGGCGGCCCTGCGTCCCGCACGGCTGGCCGAGAAGGTCCGCGCCGGAGCGGATGTCTGCTTCGTCAACCATTGTGGGCCCGCCTCGGCGGTGCGCAGTTTCGTCGAAGCGGTTCCGGAGGATTCGCGCCCGGCCCACTTCATCGCGTGCGTCCCGGTGGTGGTGGATGCCGGAAGTGCCGCCCTGCTCCGGTCGTTCACCAGCCTGGTCCTGCCGCCCGGTTATCTGGATCGGATTCTCGCCGCTGATGATCCCTACTCCGAGGGGATCAGCGCGGCCGTCGAACTCTCCGAGCAGATGCTCGCCGTGCCGCACGTTGCCGGAGTAAATCTGTCCGGTGGCCCGGCACACGGCAGCGAGGTGCATTTCGCTGCCGCGCTCGCCGAGATCGGTGCAGCGCTGCGAAGATGATCAGGCAGCGGCCGGTTGAACAGGCAGCGGCCGGGATCAACCAGACCGGGATCAACCAGGCAGGACGGCCATCGTCCAGACGGCATCAGAACGGGTGTGGACGATCCGCTTGCTCGGTTGATCAGAATGCCCCTGCCAGAACGTGATCCCGCTCGGACGCACCGTGAAGCCCACCCACTCCGGCGGCGCCGTCAGGCTGCCCTCCGGATGCGAATGCGCGAACTCGGCCCACCTCCGCCGGCGCTCCGGCTCGTCCAGCACCGCCAACTCGGCAGTATTGCGCCACGCCAGCAACTGCAGGTACCGCGGGCGCGACCGGAATGCATCGGCGGCATCGGAAGCGTTCTGCCGCAATGCTTCTCCGCGAACGACGATCTGGCGAGCCTGCTCCGGCAGGTTGATCATCAAGGCGACTCTGGGACGATCGGCCAGCTGCGCCACCTTGTTGGACCGGGCGTCCGTGTGGAACGCCAAGCCCTGCGTGGACAACGTGCTCAGCAGCACGGTCCGGACGTCAGGATCGCCCTGTTCGTCGACGGTGGACAGGGCCATGGTCGGGAAGTACCCGTCGACACCGGGCTCGCCCGGCAACATCCCGGCGAGGACGCCGAGGGGATCGTCGGTCATGCCGACCGTCCGGCTACGACGGTGCGGCTGACCGAGGTGGAAACAACGCGCCCGGCATGCAGCACGACCCGGTCACCCGGACCGCGCGCCACCACATCGGCGAGCGATGTTCCCTTGCAGGCCAGGAGGTCTGCCACCAGCCCGACGGTGGGCCCGGCCTCCGGCAGACCCATCACCCGGCGACCGCCGACGGTGACCGCCTGCATCGACTCCTCCACCGTCAGATGGCCCGCGACCACCAGCAACGATGCCGTCTCGAGTGGGTCGGCACGGCCGACCGGATTGAACGGGTCGCGGATGTTGTCGCCGCCGGCTGCCAGGGTCACCCCACCATCCAGCAACGCCCGCACCGCGGTCAGCCCGCGGGGGGTGGCGACCGGATGCTCCCAGCCCTGAAGATAGAGATTGGTGATCGGCAGCGTCACGACACCGACACCGGCAGCCGCCAGCTCCGCGACGACCTCGGCCAGCATCGGCTCCTCGAGAACCCCGAGGCTGACGCAGTGTCCAGCGGTGACGGTCCCCGGAATGGGCTTGGACATCACATGATGGGCAAGGGATCTCACCGAGAGCATGGTCGGCGTCAGCTGCTCGTCCGCGTGGATGTCGATGCCGACGCCGAAGCGGTGGGCCAGCTCCACCAGCCGGTCGAGCTCGGCCTCCGGATCTTCCGACAGGTGCGGACAGCCACCGACGATGTCGGCTCCCGCGTCCATCGCTCCCGCGATGTCCGCGGTCGGCGACCACGGGGCCGGCAGGATGGCGATCTCGATGTCCATCACGTCGCGCAATTCTTCGCGGACCCGCACCAGCGCCCGTAGCCCGACGAACGGGTGGTCCCCGTCGATCAGGTTGCAGTGGGACCGCACGGCGGTGACGCCGTTGCTCAGCAGCTCGAGGGCGGCCGCCTTCGCGCGTCGGTGGTAGTTCTCCTCGTCCGCGCCGGCCGAGATCAGACGCCACTGCTCGATGGCGTGGTGCAGGTTGCCGTAACCGGCCTCCGGAGCGTTCGAGGGCGGAGCGCTCGCGCCGACACTCAACGCCTTGTCCAGGTGGGCGTGGGCCTCGGCCCCGGCGGCGGTGATCACATAGCCTGTCAGGTCGAGCGAACCGTCGGAAACCGAGAGTGACTGTGGCGCAGCGACTTCCACCACCACGCCGTCCTGCAGCCGGAGGTCGCACGTCGATCCGTCGGCCAACGTACCGTTGTGCAGGACCTGCACCGCCACCGAACCGGCCAGCAGGGCCTCGAGCAGATCGGGCGGTGTCGGGGCGGCCATCACGGACCGGCCGGGTCGAAGACGGCGATCTCGGCCAGCGCCGCCGAGCAGTGCGAAACAGCACTCCCGAACAGGTCGGCACCGAGTTCCGCGGTCGCACCCGTCGGGTCACCGATCACCCCGCTCGGCCCGAAGTCGTCGCTCAGCCACCCGAAGCTGACCGACTTGCCGAAACCGACGTGCTGGTAACGGGTCAGATGCTCCGGCACACTACGGACCGCAGTCGACATGTCGACGAGTTCCGGTCGCAGGTGCAGGATGAGCGAGGTCTCGGCCAGGCCTCCGTGGACCCCTAGCCCGAGTTCCCCGGTCGCGGACGGGCCTCCCTGGTCGGGTGGTACCGCCGCATGCAGGACGAAGGTCTGGAGGCCGAACTGCCGCCGGATCTCCCGGCTGGCGACCTGCAGGAGGGCGCTCATGCCGCCATGTCCGTTGAGGAACGCGAGGCGCCGCGCGGGTGTCGTCGCCACGCTGCGGCCGATGTCCACCAGAGTGGCCATCATCGTCTCCCACCTCAGCCAGACGGTGCCGGACGCCCAGTGGTGCTCGTCGGATTTGGTGTAGGCCAGTCCGGGCAGACGCCACACGTCGACGCCGGCCGCGGCGGCCTCGTCCACTGCGGCGATTGCCACGGCCTCGGCGACCAGGTGGTCGGTGGCCAGCGGCAGGTGCGGCCCGTGGTGTTCGATCGCACCGGTCGGCAGGACGATCACCGAGTCGCGGGACAGGGCCGCAGTTGCTGCTGCCGACGACATCTCGGCGAGGTTTCTCATGTCACCAGCTTGCCGGGGTTGAGCAGTCCGGCCGGATCGTTGACCGCGGCCAGCGCCCTGGCGGAATCCACCTTGTAGTCGACGTAGTACTGGTGCGGGCTGTGCACGCCAACGCCGATCTCCTGCAGGCGGGTGATGCCGGCGGCGACCTGCTCCGGACTCTCGTACAGGGCGTTCAGCATGCCGATCGGCACGGTGTGGGCGGCCTCGATGTGCAGCATCGACCCCGGGAACACGGCGTGCACGTCGTCGATCCGATCGAACAGGGCTTCCCCACCGACCTCCAGGTGGAAGTACCGGTCGGGGTCGGACTTCTGCAGATGATAGGTCGGGTGGTTGTAGGACAGCATGCTCAGTTTGACGCTGCCGCGGAAGCCCGGTCGGACGACTTCGACCCGGCCGCCATGACTTTCGATCAGAGCCGACGCTGCGTCGACGGCATCCGGGTCCACGATCGCGCGCAGGCTCGCACGGTCCGACGGGATGCCTTCCGGATCGGACGGCAGTACGTTCGCGACGAAGGGAACATCTGCGGACACCAGACGCGGCGACGGCGACGACCGGCCCAGGTCCCGGACCGCCGGCAGGGCCTCCGCGAACGTGTCGAAACTTGCGTACAACGACGACCACTCCTGCGCCGGTTCCAGTTTCACGGTCGCACGCAGGATGATCCCGGTGACCCCGTAGGCGTGGACGTAGCCACTGGCCCGTTCGCCCTCGACCGAGATCAGCTGCGGATCCGTCCACCCGTGCACGACGTCCAGCGCGACCACGAATCCGGAGTCGTTGCTGCCGTGGGCGATCGATCCCGTTCCACCCGATCCGCCGGCCAGGAATCCGCCGATCGAGCTTCCGGTGGTCGACGGGTACATCCAGAGTTGTTGGCCGGTCTTGCGCGCGGCCTTCTCCATCGCGATCAACGTCGCTCCCGCCTCCGCCGTGATGAAGCCGTCGCCCACCTCGAGAATCCGGCTGGCCCTTGACAGGTCGAGCACCACGCCTCCGTGCAACGGGATGGCCTGGCCGTAGTTGCCGGTGCCTTTCCCGCGGGGAGTGATCGGAATGCCGTGACCGACGGCGAGCGCGATGATCTCGGGCACGGTCGCCGGATCCTTGACGAACACCACGATGTCGGCCAGCCCGAGCGGCAGCTGGGCGGCCAGGATCGGCGACATCGGTGCCCCGTCGACCGAGGCCCGTTCCCGCGCAGAGAGATCCGTCGACACGGCCCCGTCGCCCAGCAGGGCCCGCAGGGCATCGACAAGAGCTTCCAACCTGTCGGGAACCTGCCGCGTCGTCGGGTCGGGTGACACCATCACTTCCGTACTGTCCATCGTGCTCCTCACTTCCTGCTCAATGCATGATCATCCCGCCGGTCACGTTGATCGACTGCCCGGTCAGGTAGTCGCCGTCGGCGCTCGCGAGAAAGAGGGCGACACCGGCGATGTCGTCCGGCTGCGCCAACCGGCGCAACGGAGAGAGGGCCGACCAGGTGTCGATGTCCTCCTGCTTGCGGGTGTCCGCGCCCATCTCCGTCAGGACGTAGCCGGGACACAGACAGTTCGCGGTGATGCCGTACTCACCGAATTCCAAGGCGCTGCAGCGGGTCAGTGCCGAAACCGCGGCCTTCGAAGCGGCATAGTGGGCCTGTCCGGCACCGCCGGCCTTGGCGGCCATGCTCGACATGTTGATGATCTTCCCGCCACGGCCCGCCGCGATCATCGCGCGCACGGCGACCTGCGTGGTGACGAGCATCGCCGTGGTGTTGATCGCGAACATCTCCTCCCAGTCGTCCACCGAGAGATCCAGCAGCGCACTAAATCTCAGGATCCCGGCGTTGTTGACCAGGATGTCGACGCCGTCCAGGGAATCGATCGCGGCCTCGATGCCGTGCCGGGTGTCCTGAGGATCGGCCAGGTCGACCGGCACGAAGACCCCACCCGTCCGGCCGGAGACCTCGCGGCCGAGTTCCTCCAGACGGTCAAGGACGGCGACCTTGGCTCCCTCCTGTGCGAACCGCTCCGCGATGGTGGCGCCGATGCCCCGGGCCGCACCCGTGACGATCACCCGCCGGCCGGCGAGTCGACCCGACATCCTCGTCACCACCTCACTTGTTGCCAGATCACTTCTCTGCTGAACCGGTGCCGGCCCGCCTGCCGGGGCTGCCCCGCCTGCCGGGATGCAGGACATGCCCGGCAGGCGGTTCGCGGTCAGCCCTTGGGCAGGCCGATCGACATGTCCAGGAACTCGTTGGTGGCGAGCTTGGCCGGAGTAAGACCGGCGACCGGCGGTGTCTTCTGGGCGGTGAAGATCGGGGTGTCGATGTCCAGCACCTTCTGGATGCGGGTCATGTCGAAGTCACCCAGGGTGGAGTTGGTTCCGTTGCTGACCAGGCCGAGGTCGAGCTGCTGCTTCACTGCGAAGTCGGCGACACCCTGGTCGTACTGCCATCCGGTGTTGAACTGCTTGACCAACTGGAGAATGAGAGTATTGGCGGTGGCCGGCTTCTCGATGTAGTCGACCTGGGCGTGCTGGAAGATCGGGACCAGCAGCTTGAGGCACGGCGTCATCGCGGCCAGGTCGGCGGTGCGGACCGAGTAGGCGGCGGCGTAGATCGGGTAGCCGGCGTCGTGCACGAGCTGGAAGTCGACCGGCTTGTCCCAGGCCTTGACCTCCTTGGAGTAGATGTAGGGCTCGGCGCTGGCGAAGCCCTGCTGGGCGTCCTTGCCCTGGGCCGCAACGAAGTTGGCCGGGGTGCCGTCGTAGCTGCCGTCGGTCTGCGCCTCGTTCAGGACTCCGGCGCCGATCAGGTAGGCCATGTAGGCGGCGCCGCCGAAGTAGCGGACCTTCACGTTCTTGGCCTTGAGGTCGGCGATCGTCTTGACATCCGGGTAGGTGGCCGGATCCCACATGATCATCTGCGGGTTCTTCTCCAGCGGGGCGAAGACCGCAATGGTGGGCTGCTTGGCGGAGAGTTGGATCGCCTCGTCGGTGTTGGCGTAGCCCATGGTCAAGGTCTTGTCGGCATACAGCTGAGAGGTGACCGTCTGGAATCCGATCGCCGGGCCGCCGGATCGGACCTCGAACTTGATGCCCATGTCCTTGCCCTGCGAGTACAGCTCGCCGGTGACGCGCTTCTTGTCGGCGTCGATGCTCGGGTTCGGCCCGATCAGCTGGTAGAGACCACCGTGCTCGGACTCGGGGTTCCAGTCGGTCTGGATCGAGACCGTGTCCGGGCAAATACCTTTCAGCGTGGCCGGCGTCGCGCTGGCAGAGGACGACGGACCGGATTCCGGCGCAACGGACGAAGCGGCGCTGGAGGCGACCGCACTGGACGGGCCCGACGACGAAGCGCTCGAGGGGGCTGCGGAGGAGACCGGGGCCGCGGCACTGGACGATGTCGAGTTCGACGTCGCGGAGCTCGCGGTGGAACTGGTCGAGCCGCAGCCCGCCAGAGCGACGCCGGCAGCGAGGATCGCTGTCAGCGCCACGGCGGTACGGCGAGGAAGGTGGTTCACGCGGGGCTCCTGTTCGATGGGCGGGTCGTGCGGGGGTGTCGGCAAGACGAGACCTTCTAGTTGCCGTCGGCCGACAGGTCGTACCAGCGTCCGACGACGAGGGTCCGTAGCCGGCCAAAAACCCAGAAGATGACGAATCCGAGGAACGAGGCCACCAGGATGGCTGCGAACAATGGCGGCCCCTGGAGGCGGGATGCGTAGTTGGACAACAGGCTTCCGATGCCTGGCGTGCCCTGCCGGAAGAAGAAGTCGCCGACGATGGCGCCGACGACGGCCAGGCCGGCGGAGATCCGCATACCGGCGAACATCGCCGGTAGAGCGGCCGGGAGCTTCAGCTTGAGCAGCACCGTCAACCGTCCCGCCTTCTGCAGCTGGAACAGTTCTAACTGCCCACGTTCCACCGACTGGAGACCGAAGAGGGTGTTGGACACCATCGGGAACAGGGAGATCAGGATGCAGACCAGAACCCTTGCGAAGAAACCGAATCCGAACCAGAACCCGATCGGCGGCACCAGTGCGAGGATCGGGATGCACTGCAGGATCACGGCGTACGGGAACAGGGATCGCTCCGCCCAGGTGGCCAGGGACATGAGAATTCCCCAGCCGGCCCCGATCAGGATGGAGATCGCGAGACCGACCAGCGCAACCTTGGTGGTCCGACCCAATGCCACCAGGATCTCCTCGCGGATGTCCGGGTCGCCGAATCCCTGCGTGATGATCTGGTGCGGAGGCGGCAGCAGGAACTGCAGATCCGGATCTAGAACGACATCGCTGACGTAGTACCAGATCCCGATGATGATGGCGAACACCACGAGCGGGGCGATCCAACTGAGCGGGGAGCTCCTGGCCCTGGTTCTGCTCGACGACTTGTTGACCGTCTTCTGGGCCTTGGTGAGCTTCTCCGGTGTCGTGGTGCTCATGAGTGGCCCGCCCGCAGTGCGTGCGAAACCTCGCCGGACAGGGCAGCGAACTCCGGGGTGAATCGGATGTCTGGATCACGTGGCATGTCGAAGGGCACGTCGAAGGTGTCGACGATTCGTCCGGGACGCCCCGACATGACGACCACCCGGGTCGACAGGTACACCGCCTCGCTGACGGAATGGGTGATGAACAGCGCGCCGAACCGCTGGATGTCGAACAGGCGTAGCAGTTCGTCGTTCAGACGTTCCCGGGTGATCTCGTCGAGGGCACCGAAAGGCTCGTCGAACAGGAACAGATCCGGGTTGAGGGTGAGCGATCTGGCCAGCGAGGTCCGCATCCGCATCCCGCCGGACAGGGTGCGGGGCAGGTTGTTCTCGAACCCACCCAGACCGACGAGGTCGATCGCGGCCTGTGCATCCGCGGCACGCGTCGACTTCTTCACGCCGGCCAGTTCGGACAGCAGCTCGACGTTCGAGCGCACCGTCCGCCATGGCAGCAACGTGGCGTCCTGGAAGACGTAGCCGATCCGCTCGGCCAGCACATCCGAAGTGCCACTGCTGATGTCGGTGAGACCGGAGGCGATGCGCAGCAGTGTGGACTTGCCGCAGCCGGACGGTCCGACGACGGTCACGAACTCCCCGGCGCTGACCGTCAGGTCGACCCCGGTCAGCGCGACCGTCCCGTCGGGAAAGGTCTTGGTGATGTCGGAGAACCGCAGGATGGGATCGCCGTCGGCAACGAACCGTTCGGTGGAAACCTGGACACCTCCGCTGCTCGGTGTGGCGTTGCTCGATACCGTTCGGGTGTCGGAAAGCCTGGCCCAGGATGCGGCGGTCATCTGCTCTCCCTGCGCTCGGCGGTCCGCTTGACAACTCGATGTTCATCTCATCAACATCGACAACGTAGAGCCGCTACATTTCCGGCAAATCTCCGATTCGTTCGGCTTTGTTAACACGGTGTTGTCCCGAAGGGAGTTGGCCCTTGCCCGAGCACTCCGCCGCGACGAGACAGACGGATCTGCCCGCCGCCGTCCCCGATCCGGACCACCACACCGGCTCCCAGGAAGCCCGCCTCGGCCGGCAGATCCGGCATCTCCGCCATCAGCACGGCCTCACGCTGGTGGCCCTCGCACGGATGACCAGCCTGTCCCATCCGTTCCTCAGCCAGCTCGAGCGGGGTCTGGCCCGACCGAGCATGACGAGCCTGGGAAGAATCGCACAAGCGTTGCACAGCAGCCAGTCCGAGCTGATGGCACGGGCCACCGACGAGGCTCTCGACCGGATCGGGCCGCCCTTCACCGTGGTCCGTGCCGACGAGGGCACCGTGCTCCCCGCCCCTGGCGGCTCGGCCCGGCTGCTGGTGGGCAGCGCGGCGCGTTTCCATCCGATGGTCTACCTCGGTTCGAACACCGAGTTCGAGGAGTACTACCAGCACCCGGAGGACGAGTTCGTGCACATCATCGAAGGATCGATCGAGGTCGATCTCGGCGAGCGAGAGCACCTCGAACTGACCGTCGGGGACTCCCTCTACTACGGCGGCGGCACCCCACACCGGTGGCGGACCATCGACGGCGCCGGCTACCGGCTGCTCGCCGTCAAGGAAGCTTCCTCGCCGACCGGATGACGCCCCCGTCGAGCGCCAGGACGGTCACCGCCCGACTCGCGGAAGGCCGCTCGCCGGTACGGTGACGGCGTGCCCCACCGCCCCTTGCATTCGAGCCTGCTGACCGCAGGTCTCGGGGCATTGCTGGCCATGGCCGGCTGTACCTCGGGCGCGGCGTTGGGGTCGACGGGCACCGTGACCCTCACCTCGCCGGTGCACGGCAGCGCTGGGGCCACCGTCACCTCCCCGACCTCCACCAGCATCACGCCCACTCCCGTGACGCCCAATGGTCTGCTGACCGGTGCAGGGGTCACCACGACGACGATCAGTCTTGGTCTGCTGGTCGACGCCGCGGCAGATCGGGGCTTCTCGACCGGCGTCGCGCTGTGGCAACGGGCGGTCAACACCTCGGGTGGCATTTGCGGACGGACGATCGTCATCCGCACGGGTAGTGCGCAGGAGGACCTCACCACCGGCTACGGCCGGATCGCCGGGACCACTCTCGGCCTGATCACCCTGCCGGCGGAGTCGGAAGCACCGGCGCTCGCAGCGTTGTCGTCCGCCGACCAGATCCCGGTGCTGACCCTGACCGGGAGTTCGACCGCGCTGACGAAGACGGGACCGGTGGTGATCGGGCCGACGGAGGACATCAAGACCATCAACGCCCTCGCCTACCTCCGGTCGACCGGCAAGCTGCCCGCGGGCAGCTCCCTCGGCGTCGTCACCGACGGTGCCGCCGAGGCGGCCAACGCCCTGCAGGGCGCGCAGTGGTGGGCGAAGGCCAACGACGTCACCCTGGTGTCTCGAACGGTGAGCGGCGGCGAGATCGATCGCACCGCCTGGACCGGCGTCGGCGCGGTGCTGGTCGTCGCGACCCCGTCGCAGGTGCAGGCCACCCTGCGCGGCGTCCCCGCGGACACCGACGTCATCACCGATCTCGACGGGTACGACCCTTCGGCTCCAGTGACCACGAACGGACCGCGGCTCCTGGTCAGTCTCGCCGCTCCGGCCTACGGCTCGGACAACCCGGGGGCGGCTGCGGTGGCCAAGGCGTTCGTGGCCTCCGGCCGCACCGATCCCGGGCCGGATCTGCTCTCCGGATTCGGCGTGGCCGCGAACTGGGGTCGGCTGCTCACCCAGGCCTGCGTGGAGCGGTCGCTGACCCGCTCGGGCGTGGAGGCGGCCATGACCACCGTGGGTCCCGCGTCCGTCGACTCCCTGTTCGGGCCCTCGGATCCCGGCCTGGTGGTCGGCTCCGCGCTGCCCGCCACCCGGGTCTCGTCGGTGGCCCTGGCCGATCCGAAGGCCCCGGCCGGTCTGCGTCCGCTCATCTGGCTGCAGGCCGCCCCCGGCATCGCCGACTACGTGCCGCAGAAGCCATAGCAGCCGTAGCAGCCGGTAGCACCCGCAGGGCCGGTAGCGTCCTGCAAAGTGCTCGCTATAGCGAGCACTTTGCAGGACGCGGGGGCCCGATGCCGCTCCTCAGCGGCGGCCGACCCTCAGGGCGTCACCAGTGGTGCGGTTGGCGCGCAGGGCCTCGATCACCGGCACCAGGGTCAGCAGCGCGATGACGAAGAACGCGATCCGGTACGCGCCGACCGGCTGCTCCAGGTGCACCCAGCCGGCGATCGGATCACCGGCCCGGAGTGCCACCGCGCCGACAGCGACGCCGAACCCGACGGCCACCTGCTGCACCGTGGACGACAGCGTGTTCGCCCCGGGCAGGTCGGGCGGGGCGATGTCGGCGAAGGCCAGCGTGTTGTAGGCGGTGAATCCGACCGACCGGAACATCCCGCCGACGACCAGCAGCAGGCAGATCACGATGATCGGGGTGCCCGGCTGCAGCAGCCCACTGAGAGCCATGCTGAGGGCGGCACCTGTTGCGGCGCAAAGCATCACGGTGCGGAAGCCGAACCGCATGAGCAGGGTGGTGGTAGCCGGTTTGATCAGCAGATTGCCGACGAAGACGAAGATGACCACGGCACCGGCCTTCACCGGTGACCAGTGGAAACCGTCCTGGAACATGAGAGGCAGCAGGAACGGCACGGCGTTCACCGTCACCCGGAACACCGAGCCACCACGGTGCGAGATCAGGAACGTCCTGACGTGCAGCAGCCGGAGTCGCAGGAGGGGGTGCTCGGTTCTCAGCAGGTGCCGTACCGAGAAGACGACGGCGATCACGGCCAGAGCGCCGACCGCTGCGGACGGGACGAGCCGCACGGTCGCGCTGGCCAAGAGATCGGCCAGCACCACCAGCGATGCCACCGCTGCACAGGTCAGGGCGAGTCCGGCCCAGTCGAGCCCGGGGGGACGGGGCTCGTCCACCGCGGGGATCAGCCGCAGTGCGACCAGGAAGGCCACCGCGCCCAGCGGCACGTTGACGAGGAAGATCCAGTGCCACGTCAGGTACGTGGTGAAAAGGCCTCCGAGCAGCGGGGCGAAGACCGGCGCCGCCAGGGCCGGCCAGGTCAACAACGCGATCGCCCGGATGACGTCCGACTTGGCCGTGCTGCGGAGCACAGCCAACCTGCCGACCGGCACCATCATCGCGCCGCCGACCCCCTGGAGCACCCGGAAGGCGGTCAGCTCCACGACACTGGTACTGATCGCGCAGCACACCGACGCCACGGTGAACACGGCGATCGCGGACAGGAACACGCGCCGGACCCCGAACCGCTGGGTGATCCAGCCGCTGAGCGGGATCAGCACCGCGAGGGTCAGCAGATAGGCGGTGATGGTGACGCCGATGTCGGCCGACGTCACCCCGAGAGATCTGGCCATGCTGGGCGCAGCGGTGGCGACGATGGTGCCGTCCAGCTGTTCCATGAAGTAGGTCCCGGCGACCAGCAGGGCAATGCTCCGCTGCCGGCTCTCCATCACCGACCGATCATTTCAAACGATTCGACCCGCTCCTGACCAGATCGCTGTCGTCCGGCGTCGCAGCGGGCTACTTTTGTAGCGGGTGACCAATGCGGGAGGCCGAGATGACGCAAATGCTCGACCACGACTCTGCCGAACTCGGCCCCGGAACCCGACGACCGTTGCGGCGACGACTGGTCGGACCTCTCGCCACGCTCGTGATCCTCGCGGTCCTCGCGCTCTCCTGGCTGATCACCGGACCGATGCGAACGGCGGGCCGGCTGCAGGACATCGTCGGTATCCGGTGGGTGTTGACCAGCGTCAGCCACGACGGACGGACGGCGCCGGTGGCCCGCCTCGGTGATCACACGCTGAAGATGGAATCGTCCGGGCTCATCAGCATCTTCGACGGATGCAACTACAACAACGGCGACTGGTCCTGGACGATGACGGGTTTCGAGGCCGAGCACATCGAGAACGGCGCAGTGTCTTGCGGTTATGCTCCCGGCACCGAACCGCCGCCCACCGATCCGATCGTCACCGACGGCAGCCGCGCGTTGTACGGTTCGGTCTCCGCCGAGACAGACTTCTCGACCCTGACGGTCGGGACCGACGGGTACACGCTGAAGTACGTCAGGAGCTGACGACTCCAGAGAACGGTCAGAGCATCCGGGCCAGGTGCAGTACCCCGAGCAATCCCTCGCAGGGCCGCACCAGCTAGGCGAGATCACCAGCCTGGAAACGGGTTCCGCCACGAGGCGGATGTTCCATCGCCCCGGGATGGCCGGCCAGCAGCGCCCGAAGCGTCCGGACCAGGGGGGCGAGCCAATAACCGCGTTCGTCGGCCAGTGAGCCGAAGTCGAGATCAGCGGGTAGCGGCCCACCGGTGGGGAGGCTGTCGAGTGCCACGAGGGCAGCCTCGCGGACCCGCCTGGCCGGGTCGAACTCGCTCAACCTGGTCTTGGCATCGGTGTCCGAGGACCGGTCCTCCAGCCAGGCGACCTTCCGCTGCAGCCGGGCGAGTTCCGCGCGCAGCTCACGAACATCCTGTTCGGTCGTCCGGGCCGTCGCGCCGGTGCTGTCGATCTGATCCTACAACCGCCTGACGTTCGTCCACTCGGTGGACCAGGAGGAGATTCGATCTGTCACCCGTCTAGGCTCGGTCGCAGGGTCGCGCCGGATGCCGCGAACGGAGAGATCCGGTCCTCGTTCCGGCTCCGCTGCCACCTGTCCGTCGGCCCGATTCCACCACTTGGTCAGTGCGGGTGACGTCCGGAGAAGCCGAGAAAGCGGGCCAGCCCGGATGCGTCGTCGGGCACGTCGACGACATCGCCGAACGGCATGCCGGCACCCCGGTACTCCGGGGAGAGCAGCGGCGCCAGGCCGACCCTGGCCACCTCGGCCTCCTCGTCGGTGTATATCACGGGCTGGCCGGTCGCGATCGCGAGATCCCAGCCGTGGGCCAGGTACTCGCCGGTCATCATGGCCACGCTCGCAGCGGCCGGCATGACTCCAGAGCTCAGCGTGACCGGTGCATCGTCAGGCAATCGGGAGTAACCCTGCACAGCCTTCGCGGCGGCGGCCCGGAACTCCGCGGACGGGTCGGCGATGTGGATGGCTTCGGGGTCTTCGGGCTGGGGGTCACCAGCGCCAGCATTGGCGAAAACCTTGACCCAGCTGACGATGTGATGCACGAGTTGGTCCACGGTGTAGTCCTCGCACGGTGTGGGCGAAGTGCCCTGTCCCGGCCCCACCCCGGCCACCACGTCCGCAGTCTTGGTGAGCACGCTTTCCAGCGTTGTCGTGTCCGTCATGGGTCCGACGCTACGGCGACTGATCAGCCGGTTTCTTGAACAAACGCGACAGGGGTGACGCTCCCCCTGGGTCGGCCTCCGGCCGGTGTCGCGGCTACCTTGACCCGTATGACCGACACGCGCGGCATCGTCCATCCGCAGGTGGGGCTCGAGCATTTTCGGCTGCAGCGCTACGAGCCGGGCGAACGGCTGATCCCCTACGTCGACCGGTTGTGGTGCGTCAGTTGGAATCTCGAGCCGGGTAACGAATTCGAGCAGCCGATCTTCGCGCACCCCGCGGTCAACGTGGTGATCGAGCCGCAGCGCGCCGCGGTGTACGGACCCCCCACCCGGCTCGCCACCCAACGGCAGAGCGGCGTGGGGTGGGCCGTCGGAGTGATGTTCCGGCCGGGGGGTGCCCGCCCATTTCTCGGGACCGCCGCCGAGTGGACCGACCGAGTGGAGCCGATCGCAGATCGGTGGGCGGGCGGAGCATCGGTGGTCGCGGAGGTCCGCGCGGTGCCGGGTCCGGCGCCACTGGCCGAACCGGATCGGGTGGCACGCGTCCAGGAGTTCCTGACCGCCCTGGCTCCCAGCGCGGTCCCACCGGATACGGCATCGGCGACAGCCGCAGCCGCCACGATCGCCGCCGACCGGCAAATCCGGCGGGTGGAGGACCTCGCCATTCGAACCGGTATCGAGATGCGCTCGCTGCAGAGACTTTTCGCCGGCCACATCGGTCTGTCCCCGAAGAAGGTCATCCGGCGGTACCGTCTGCTCGAAGCAGCGGAGGCTGTCTCGACGGGCTCGTCGGTGTCCTGGGCCCAGGTCGCGGTCGACCTGGGCTTCAGCGACCAGGCGCACCTGACGCGCGAATTCACCCGGGCCTTCGGCGTCTCCCCCGCCCGCTATGCCGGCCGCTGATCGACTGCGGCACGTCGTCCTGGCAAAGACTGCCTGACCCTGGCAGGGCCCCCGGACCGTGCCAGGATCCGGCACACCTTGCCAGGACGCCGGCACCCACGCCCCACGCCGCACGCCCCACGCCGCTGAGACGCCGCAAGGGCGGCCCCACCGAAGCGGGACCGCCCTTGCGAATCGAAACAGATAGTACGGGTGGAGCGGAAGCAGGACTCAGAAGTCCATGTCCCCGCCGCCCGGCATTCCGGCCGGAGCAGAGGACTTCTCCGGCTTGTCCGCGACGACCGCTTCGGTCGTCAGGAACAGCGCGGCGATGGACGCAGCGTTCTGCAGCGCGGACCGGGTGACCTTGGCGGGATCGATGATCCCGGCCGCGATCAGGTCCTTGTACTCACCGGTGGACGCATCGAGACCGTGACCGGCCGGCAGGTTGCGGACCTTCTCGGCCACGACTCCGCCTTCGAGACCGGCGTTGATCGCGATCTGCTTCAGCGGGGCCTCGATGGCGACGCGAACGATGTTCGCACCGGTGGCCTCGTCACCGACGAGCTCGAGGGTGGCCAGAGCCTTGGTGCCAGCCTGCAGGAGCCCGACGCCACCGCCCGCGACGATGCCCTCTTCGACGGCGGCCTTGGCGTTGCGCACGGCATCTTCGATGCGGTGCTTGCGCTCCTTCAGCTCGACCTCGGTGGCGGCACCGGCCTTGATGACCGCAACGCCGCCGGCCAGCTTGGCCAACCGCTCCTGCAGCTTCTCGCGGTCGTAGTCCGAGTCGGACTTGTCGATCTCGGCACGGATCTGGGAAACGCGGCCGGCGATCTGCTCGGCGTCGCCGCCGCCGTCGACGATGGTGGTCTCGTCCTTCGTGACAACGACCTTGCGGGCGGTGCCGAGAAGGGCGACATCAACCGAGTCGAGCTTGAGCCCGACGTCCTCGGAGATGACCTGGCCACCGGTCAGGATCGCGATGTCCTGCAGCATGGCCTTGCGGCGGTCACCGAAGCCCGGAGCCTTGACGGCCACGGACTTGAAGGTGCCACGGATCTTGTTGACGACCAGGGTCGCGAGGGCTTCGCCGTCGACGTCCTCGGCGATGATCAGCAGCGGCTTGCCGGACTGCATGATCTTCTCGAGGATCGGCAGCAGGTCCTTGACCGCAGAGATCTTGGAGCCGTACAGGAGGATGTAGGGATCCTCCAGAACGGCTTCCTGGCGCTCGGCGTCGGTCGCGAAGTACAGCGAGACGTAGCCCTTGTCGAAGCGCATGCCCTCGGTGAGCTCCAGCTCGAGACCGAAGGTGTTGCTCTCCTCGACGGTGATGACGCCTTCCTTGCCGACCTTGTCCATGGCCTCGGCGATGAGCTCGCCGATCACGGGGTCAGCGGCGGAGATCGAGGCGGTGGCAGCGATCTGCTCCTTGGTCTCGACCTCCTTGGCGTCGGCCAGCAGCTGGGCGGAGATGGCCTCGACGGCCTTCTCGATGCCGCGCTTCAGACCCAGCGGGTTCGCACCGGCTGCGACGTTGCGCAGGCCTTCGCGGACGAGCGCCTGTGCCAGGACGGTCGCCGTGGTGGTGCCGTCACCGGCGACATCGTCGGTCTTCTTGGCAACTTCCTTGACGAGCTCGGCACCGATCTTCTCGTACGGATCCTCGAGCTCGATTTCCTTGGCAATGGAGACGCCATCATTGGTGATGGTGGGCGCGCCCCACTTCTTCTCCAGGACGACGTTGCGGCCTCGCGGCCCCAAGGTCACCTTCACGGCGTCGGCGAGGATGTTCATCCCGCGCTCGAGCCCGCGACGCGCTTCCTCGTTGAAAGCGATCAGCTTGGACATGAGGTGTTGATCCTCCAGATCGGCCGGCCTCGGACGGACACCGTGGTGCGTCGGCCGGGGTCGGTGAGCAATTGGCATGTTGTGTGGTCTCTGCGACGCCCGCGACGGACGCATCCACTCGACCGTCGCCATCTGGCTCGTGATCACCGCGGACACTCATCGGTTTCGACCTGGCACTCAGGGACCCCGAGTGCCAATTTCATACTGGCACTCTCGGGTGTCGAGTGCAAGCAAGTGTCTCCATCACCTGGTCGCGCCGGGGCCGACGGGTCAGCCGGTGCTGGTGAACGGATTGGGCAGACCGCTGACGGATTCCAGGTCGGTGGGGACGGAGGTCGGCTGCAGCAGGGTGCGCGGGACCACCGGCGCGGTACTGGTCGATTGCGTCGGCGAGGTGGACACCGGGGTCCCTGGTGGCGGGACCTGCGCGTTGGAGGAGACGGTGGGGGTGGTGACCGGCGCCCCCGGATTGCTGTCCCCTCCTCGGTTCACGAGCAGGAGGACAGCGACCACCACGACCACGAGAAGCCCGCCCCCGGCAAACCACGGCCATCGGGGCTTCGCCGGTTCGATCCGATGGCTGGCCGGACGGCGACCAGTGGTGTCCGGACCGAGCTGGGCCGGCCGGACCTGGCCGTAGCTGCCGTACTGGACGGCCTGCCCCGACTGCCCGGAGGGTCCGAACGACCCAGGACCACCCGACCCCGGACTACCCGGACCCCGACCTGGACCCGACCCCGGACCACCCGACCCCGGTGCACCCGACCCCGCACCACCCGGCGCCTGGGGACCCGGCGGCGGCCCGCCGGCCAGCGAAGCGACCTGCGTCCAACTCGGTCCGAGCGTCGGTCCGGGCGTCGGTCCGGGCGGAGGCTGCCGGGCCGCCGGATTGGAGGGCACCGGAGAGCTCTCCCACGGACGACCGGCGACCGGGGCTCCCGCGGCCGCGCCCGGGTTGAAACCTGTGCCGGTCCCTGGAAAACTTCGGGCACCACGGCTTGTCGAACGGTCGGGGCTGGTCGGCGAACCGAAAACCGTCACCGGCGAAGCAACCGGACCAGCCGTGACGGGTGCGATCGGCTCGTCGCCCATCGATGCGATGGCCCGGCGGATGGAGCTGAGCAGGTCGGCACTGCTGGCGTACCGCAGGGTTGGATCCGAGGCCAGCCCACGGGCGATCACCCGATCGACGGCCGGCGACAACGTGGTCAGGGCGGACAGGGAGGGCACCACCCCGGAAAGATGGCCGGTGATGACGGTCCGCACGTCGCCGATGAAGGGCGCACGCCCGGCCAGCGCGGTGAACAACATGCAGCTCAGCGAGTACTCGTCCGACCGTGGACCGACGTCGTCGCCGCGCAGGTGTTCGGGCGAGGCATAGGTGGGTGACCCGAGGAAGTCACCCGAGGCGGTGCGGTGGCCGGTGGTCCCCCGGCGGGTGAGGCCGAAGTCGGCCAGGTAGACGTGTTCGTTCCCCACCGATTCGTTCCGGGTGATCAGCACATTGGCCGGCTTCACGTCGAGATGCACGAGCCCGCGCTCGTGCAGCATGTCCAGCGCGGCCCCGACCTGACCCAGCAGATTCAATACCCGCCGGACTGGCATCGGCCCGGTGGCCAGTTCCCGGGCCAGGTCCGTGCCGTCGACCAGACGCATCGCGATGAACAGCCAACCGCCGGCCTCGCCGAAGTCGTAGAGGGGGACCACGTTGACGTGATCGATGGCCGAGGCGGCCCGCGCCTCCTCGGTGAAGCGGGCGCGGAACTCAGGATCGGCGGAGAGGTTCTCGCTCATCACCTTGAGGGCCACGGCGCGTTCCAGCCTCTGGTCGACGGCCCGGTACACGACGCTCATCCCGCCACGGCCGATCACCTCGTGCACCAGGTAGTGGCCCAGGCGCTGCCCGGTGAGGTCGACCGACACAGCCCAAGAGTAGAGGGCACTCATGGTGCTCCGGGACCGTAGCGCGGAACCCGGCGCCGTCGACCGGTCCGCCCGCGGCGATCCGGTCGACGACCTGACGGGCACCGGCGCACCCGCCGGTCGTAAGGTTCGCTCCATGTCCGACCGCGACCACGAGCCGCCGGTGCCGCTGGAACTACGGGTGCTGACCGGTCCGAACCTCTACTTCTCCCGTCCGACCGTGAAGCTGACGCTGGATGCCTCCGGTGTGATGGACGCCGATCCGGCCACCGTGGTCGGCTGGCAGCGGGCACTGCGCGTCCGTCATTCTGCTGGCAGCAACGCCGGGCACCAGCCGGCCCAGCCCCCAGCCGGCCACCAGCCCGCACCGCACGCACAGCACGCACCGCACGCCGGCGCCGTCCCGCGGACCCCGACGGTCGGCATGGCCGATTCGCCGGCCAGGGCGGATGCGGCCGCCGCCCTGGCCGCGGCGATCGTCCGGCGCGGTGGCGGCGCCATCGGGACGAGGATCCCGGCGGTCGCCAGGGTCGGCGACGATCGCACGGTCGTCGTCGCCTTCCCGTTCCGCCGCCGCGGCATCGCCGAACGGTTCGGGGATGCGATCTCCGTCGCGTTCGAGGGCATCACCCGCGGCGGCGTCGATCCGCAGCAGGCGATCTCCGAGGTCGGTCTGGCCATGGTCGGCGCGGACCCCGGCGAGACCGTGCGCCCCCTGCGCCCGGCCGTTCCGGTGATCGCGGTGACCGGGACCAACGGCAAGACCACCACGACGCGGCTCATCTCGCACCTGATGCAGGCGGACGGTCGGACTCCCGGATGGTCGTCGACGGACGGCATCGTCATCGACGGTGTCGAGGTCGAGAGCGGTGACTGGTCGGGCCCCGGTGGCGCCGCGAGGGTGCTGTCCGATCCGCGGGTAGACGTCGCGGTGACCGAGACCGCCCGTGGCGGCATCCTTCTCCGCGGCGTCGGCACTGCCGCCAACGACGTCTCGGTGGTCACCAACATCAGCGCAGACCATCTCGGGCTGCTCGGCGTGCACACCATCGAGCAACTCGCCGAGGTCAAGTCGGTGGTCGCCCGGATCACCAAGGCCAGCGGCTGGACGGTGCTGAACGCCGACGACCCACTGGTTCGGCAGATGCGGTCGGTGTCGCGCGCCCGTCCTTGGTTCTACTCCCCCGATCCCGACAATCCCTACCTGGACGAGGCTCTGGAGGCCGGCGGCAAGGCCATCACGGTGATCGACGGCGACATCGTGGTGCTCAGCCGGGGGCTGGATCCGACGACAGTCCTTCCCGTGCAGGATGTCCCGCTCACCCTCGCCGGCACCTCGAGGGTGAACGTCTCGAACACCCTGGCCGCGACGGCAGCAGCGCTCGGCGTCGGCGCAACGCTCGAGGCCGTCCGGTGCGGGCTGAGATCCTTCACCGCCGGCGCCGACCACAATGCCGGTCGGCTGAACGTCTACCTGCTCGACAGCCTCGCGGTGGTGCTGGATCTGGCACACAACGAGGCGTCGCTGGAATCGCTGCTCGAGGTCACGGCGGCCCTGCGCCTGCCAGGGGGCCGGTTCGCCGTGGTGGTCGGTACCGCGGGTGACCGCACCGACGAGGCGATCCACGCCATGGGCGAGATGGCCGCAGCAGCAACGGACGAGATGATCATCGCGGGCCGGCACAAGTACCTGCGCGGACGGGAACCGGGGACGATGGAAGAACTGTGGCGTTCCGGCGCGGCCGAGGCGGGAGTGCTGAACGTCGTTGACACCCCGGACGAGCTCTCCGCCCTGATCCAGTTGCTGGACGCTGCCCTGCCCGACGGTTCGGCAATCGCGGTGTGCGCACTGGAGCAGCGCGCCGAGATGGCCACCGAGATCCTGCGGAGAGGCGGTTCGGAGGCTTCTGCGGACCAGATCGCCGAGCGGGTGGCAGCTCAGCGGTCAGGCTCGGGCACAAGCTCCCAGATAGTGCCTGAATAGCCCTGTAACGGTTCGGCATCGGTGGTCTCAACCCACCCACAGTGGCTGAATTTTGGAGCAAGCGGGTGTGACGCAGACCCCTCCTTCGAGTTGAGGGCCGCTCCGAATGCGGTGCGACCACACGGAATCGGGCAAATCGCCGAGGTCGGTCCTGCCGTGAAAAACGGCTGATATCGTTCCGTGACAATTGATCATCAGAGCGGTTCCGCGGTCGAAACGCGGTCCTGGGTGCAGCCATCGTCGTGCCCGCCCGCCCGCCGAACAGGTGCACCGACCCAGTTCCAGTCCCAGATGGCACGCCCTCGATGGCCCGATCCCCCGATGACACAGTCCCCCGGTGGCACAGTGTTCGATGGCCCGATCCTCGATGGCACAGTCCCCCGAAGGCACGAGAGGGAACCTCACCCATGGCTCACCGATACCGACCGTGGCACCCGCGCCGAACCGCAGCGATTGCCGGAGTGGTCGGGGTGGTGCTGCTGGCGTTCGCCGCTCCTGCCCTTGCCGCCACCACCACGTACACCACGACCGCCCTGTCTGCGACGACCAGCGGAACCACCGTCACCGCGACGGCCACCGTCAAATCCTCAGCCACCGTGTCGGCCTCGCTGGCCGGTATCTGTGCACGCAACTCGAGCGGCGGAAACGTCGACTTCCCGCTGGCGACAACCACCATCACCACGGCGGGAGTCAAACTGGTCAAGGTGCGCAGCCTCAACGCGGGGACCTACACCTACTGGGCCTGCGCGAAGGTCAACGGCACCTGGCACGACATCGGCAGCAAGAAGACCGTGACGGTTGGTGGCGTGGCCTCCGCCTCCGCCCCCAGCGGGCAGGCCATGCCCGTCGGAAACCTGCCGGGCTGGCAACAGACCTTCACCGAAGACTTCACGAAAAATGTTGCCATGGGCGGCTTTCCCGGTACGTACACCGGGAAGTGGATGAGCTACAACGGTTTCAACGACTCCTCGGGCCACGGCACCTACAACCAGAAGATCATCTCCGCGCACGACGGCGTGCTCGACCTCTACCTGCACAGCGAGAACGGCCGGCCGCAGGGCGCTGCGCCGGTTCCGCTGGTCAACAACGGCAAATGGGGCGGCCAGATCTACGGCAAGTTCACCGTCCGCTTCAGGTCCGACCCGCTCGCCGGGTACGGCGCCGGCTGGTTGCTCTGGCCGGACAGCGGCGACTGGAACGACGGCGAGATCGACTTCCCCGAGGGCTATCTCAGCGCCAACATGCAAGGCTTCAACCACATGGTCGGCAACGCCAGATCGAACAGTCTGATCGTCAGCCCGAAGGTGTCATGGGGGAACTGGCACACTGCAAGCATCGAGTGGAAGCCGACCGGGGTGTCCTTCATCCTCGACGGCGTCAACCTCGGCACCGACACTCGGAGCATCCCCAGGAAGGCGCTCCACTGGATCCTGCAGACCGCCACCTCCGGTCCGCTGCCCAAGTCCACCACCGCCGGACATGTGCTGATCGACTGGGTCACCGTCTACAGGTGGGTCGGCTGACGCCGGTCGGCGACGGCGATGCACGTCAGGCGGGAACGGCCAGGTCGTTCTTCCGAGAAGCACGCAACTGCAGCAGCAACCAGGGCAGGCAGGCGATCGCCAGGCTCAGCCGGATCAGGTTCCATGCGGTGGTCTGCGGGAGCAGCGAGGACCCGGCGCTGATGAGGCAGGCCAGGCCGATCAGGGCCAGCAGCGGCCGCGGGGTGCGAGGCCACCCGGCCGAGTCGTCCAGGGCGCGACGCTGCAGCAGGGCCTGAACCGAGAAGGCCACGAGAGTCGACGCCGCGGCGCCGGAGATCCCCCACAGCGGAACGAGCAGCAGGTTCAGCCCGACGTTCAACGCGCCGGCCACGAAGGCCACCACGGCGAGCGGGCGGGTGCGGCGCAGGATGAGCAGTTCACGGCTGGTCGCACCGGAGGCGGCGACCGGGAACGCCGCCGCGGCCACCAGGACCGACACGATCAGCAAGGACGCCGGATCGAAACTGGGCGGAGCAACGATGCGCAGCAAGATCGGTGCGGCCAGCGTGATGCCCAGGATGATCGGTACGCACAGTCGGTACAACTCGTCGCGGGAGCGCCCGGTCAGCTTGCGCCGCAACACCTTGTCGCGGACCGCGGCCAGCCGAGGCGTCCAGGCCTGGCTGACGGACGAGAGCCCGAGCACCACCACGTAGCCGACGGTGTAGGCGATCTGGTACCGCCCGACCTCCGCCGATCCGAGCAGCCGGGAGATCACCACCCGGTCGCTCGCCGTCAGGACGAACACCGACAGCCCACTCAGCATGATCGGAACCCCCAGCGAGAATGCACTTCTGATCAGCGGGCGGTCGAGAAGACCGGCCAGCAACGGTTTGCACAGCAGCAGAGCGATCAGAAGACCGGCGAACTGGCTGATCACCCCGCCCCAGGCGTAGGTGCTGGCATTCTTGGCCACCCGGAAGACCAGCGCGATGCCGAAGACCGGACCGCCGAGCGCGGACAGGCAGCTCACCGCAGCGAACGGCTTCAACCGGTCCTGCGCCATCAGCAGCGCGAGCGAGAGCTGCACGACGGCACCGGGACCGGTCCACAGGACGATTGCGATGACCAGCGACCGCTCGGAGCCCAGCCCGACGAACGGGCCCCAGAAGCCGGCAGTGGTGCCCGCCAGCACTGTGAACGACACCGCGATGACCATGCCGACGGCCAGGAGGGAGCGGGCACTGCGGCCGGAGGGATCGTCCGCCATCTGCAGCGTGATGGCCCGGTCGAAACCGATCACGGCCAGCACCATCAGCACCTGGTAGATCGCGATACCCGTGGCCATGCTGCCGAACTCGGACGGGCCCAGGATGTAGGCGAGCACCGGCGAGACGACCACGGCCGTCACGAGCTGGAGTGACCAGATCACCACGTAGATCAGGTCCCGACCGAAAAGCCGGCCCATGCCCGCAGCTTGGTCGTCCGGAGCGTCGAGCGTGGTCACGGACCGGCCGGGCCCGGCCAGGACGGCCGCCGCTTCCTCCTTCTCCAGCCGTGGGACCGAGGCCACCGGCCCGCTCACTCCGATGCTGCCCCGACGACTCGGAGCGACACGTCGATGACGTCCCGGGCCGCTGCTCCCCGGGAGCCGGACGGCTTCCGGGCGGAAGGTGTCGGCCGGCTCTCCGTTCGGCGGCTGCGTTCGGCGAGCATCCGCGGATGTCCCGCGAGCACCGGCAGACGGGTACTGGTCAACCATTCCTGACTCTTCCTCCCGCCGCCACGACGATCGATGAGCCTCGGATCGGCGTCGACGTCGGCCACTGTCCCCTCGGGGACGAAGGTCGGCATGTTCAGTATGGACGGGACGACCGCCGTGGTCACGAGCCGCCGACCCCGGTCATCCGGTAGAGCTTGGTGGTCACACCGCTGGAGACCAGGGTCCAGGACGGCGAAGTCGCCATCGCCTGTTCGAGACGCAGGTAGTCGGCGTAGGTCTGCATGCCGTACCGGTCGTCCCAGGCTCCGACGGAGTCGGACATCAGCGCCCAGTGCTGGACACCCGGGACCTGGGTCTGCAGTTCGGTCGTCAGCTGCGCGAGATCCTGCACCGGGTCGTAGGCCGACGTCACGAGCGGGTAGTCGTTCAGCGATTCCCGCGAGGCGTACTGGACGTCGTTGTACCTGGCGGTGACATGGCCGGGCGTGGCATTGCCGGTGCCGACGACGAGGAGCACCGCACCCTTCTTGGCGGTGGTCTCGAACTCGCGGATCGCAGTGGTCGAGTCGGGCCGGACCACGCGCGCCCAGTCAAGACCGGTCTGGCCGAAGGTGTTGACCATGAACAAGCCGACCAACGCGAGCCCGACGGCCACCTTCATGACGGCCCGGTCGGTGCGGACACCTTCGAAGGCCATGACGGCGAGGATGGCCAGCCACGGCACGGCGAACAGGACGACCCGGAAGATCCCCTCCGACCCGTAGTTGGTCACGGCGAAGAGGGAGCCGGAGCTGGCACCGGCAAGCAGCAGGGCGAACCGGGTCCGGTCCCGTTTGCGCAGCACCGCCACGATCGCCAGGATGCCGACGACAACCAGGACGGCGGCCGGGATGTCGAAGGCCAGCCTGGTGACCAGAGGCTGCGGCAGGGTGGTCCCGCCGTGCACCGGGGGGGCGATGTTGGTGAAGATCTGACCGATGGCGTCCAGGGACACGAATCCGCCGAGCGACGACTTGTGCAGCAGTGCCCAGCCGACCGCCGGCACCAGTACGGCGAGCGGGATCCACCAGGGCCTGATCAGCCGGAAGACGACGAGCACGGTGAGCTCGGCAACCATCAGGTACGGCGAGATCTGGTGGGTGATGGTGACGACGCACGTCAGCACGGCCACGAAGCCGTAGCGCATCCACAGACGGCCGGCGGAGTCGGGGCGGGCACCGATCAGCAGCGCGGCGATGACCAGGCAGAGCGTGTAGCCCACCGACTGCGGCGAGAAGTAGACGATGTTGACCGTCGCGCCGAGGGTGGCGATGGCGGCTGCCGTCCAGGCCTGGGCCGCGGTCTGCAGAAAGCGTCCGGCCAGGTTGCGGATGGCAAGGGCGGTGTAGACGGTCAGCGCCACGGGGAACCAGGTGGCCAGCGTCATCGGATCGGCGATACCGGCGGCGTCGGTGACCCAGGCGCCCGAGGCGAAGAGTCCCGGCCAGGCCTGGTAGATGTCGGCGCTGTCGGCGCCGAGGCCGTTGTCCCGGATGTACTCCAGGACACCGACGTGCTTGCCGGCCGACATGACGGCGGGAGCGCCGTAGAGGATGGCCTGCGCGGCGATGACGGCCGTGATCAGGGTCAGCAGGGGCAACGCCGGGCTGGCGTCGGTGATCCAGGCCAGGACGACCGCGGCGATGAGGACCGCAGCGCCGACGAACCACAGCGGACCGACCCTGGCGAGCAGGCCGCCCTCCTCGGGCAGGCCGCGGTGGTCGAACGAATCGACCACCATCAGGACGCATCCGAGGACGGTCAGCACCCACCAGCGGACACCGGTCCGAAACGGCGTGGTGGTCCGGATCACCATGAAGCGAACACTTCTCAGGTCCGCGGGCACTGCGAAGGCCAACATCGCGACCGCGCTGACGACGGCGAACAACAAGGCGATGCCCGGGTGCCACATGCCGGTGCGGGCCATGGCGAAGCCGACGACGGTGGTAGCGCTGAAACTGATCGCGCCGGAGGCCAGGACGAACGCCGAGACCGACATGGACCCGACGAGCAGGGTCGGCGCGATGCCCCATCCGGTCAGCAGGAACAGGGCGACGCCCGTCGTGCGCAGGTCACCGATCGAGAAGATCTCGCCGATTACGGCAATTAGCAGCACCACGACGAGGTAGGCGGCGGCGATCAGGCGGTAGGTAGCCGTCATCGGCGGGGAAGAGGTGATCGCCGCCAGAGGGCGCAGATCGCGGTACCTGACCTTCCCGGACCTGCGGGCACTGGGTCCTGCGTCGTCGGACAACCGTTCCATGCTCTCTGTGCTCATCGGGCAGTTCCACCATTTCCGGCTGTCGCCTCGAGGTTCGCCGGTGCCGCGCGCCCATCCTCCACCGGCCGGCGCCGACGTCCGCCATCGGCGGCCGTCTGCAGGATGCTCTCCACCTGATCGACGGAGGATTTCAGCGAGAAGTGGTCCAACACGTGCTGGGTGCAGCGCGAGGCCAATGCGGGATCATCGGTGCGCCAGGACCGCAGGGACTGCAGCTTCCCGGCCAGGGCAGCGGAATCCGTTGGTTCGAACAGCATGTCCTCGAACTCCCCGGTGAGGATCTCGGGAATCCCGCCGACGCGGGAAGCCAGCACCGGTCGGCCGGTGGCCATCGCCTCGATCACCACCCGCCCGAAGGGTTCCTGCCACTGCGCGGGCAGGACCACGACGTCGGCCGCATTCAGCAACGACAGGACGTCCTTGCGCATCGGCAGCCAGGTCACCGAAGCGGGCAGGTCGGCGCGAAGCCGGCGAACGTACCCGGTGTCGGCGGGCAGCCCGTCGGCCACCAGCAGCAGGCGGGCACCGACCTGGTCCGTCCGCCGCCACGCGTCCAGCAGGACGTCGACGCCCTTCTCCGGTGCCGCCCTGCCGTAGTAGAGGACGACGTACTCGTCGGGGTCGATACCGAGAGCATTTCTGGCCTCGAGCATCTCGGGTCGTCCGGCAGCCGGGTAGTCGGCCTGGTCGATCCCGTTGTGCACGACGCTCACGCGCTCGCTGGGCAGCCCGGCGCGCAACCACTCCTGGCGGATGTCGGCCGACACGGCGGCGAAGCCGGCGGTCAGCTTGCCGAAGATCGAGATGCCGGGCATCGTCGGCCGGTTGTGCAGGTGGACGACCAGCCGGGCCCCGGCCAGCCGGGAGGCCAGCACGCCCCAGATCAGCTGCTCGCACCGGTTGAGGTAGACGACGTCCGGCTTCATGGCCGCGGCCGCCCTGACGGCGGGCAGCAGACGCGGGACATCACGGAGCAGGGTCGACTTGACGGCGTCGAAGCTCGGCACCTGCCGCAACTCCTCCGTCATCGCTTCCCAGTCGGAGTGCAACGCCCCGGACTCGTTGTACAGCGCGCTGATCCGGTGGCCACGGGCGTGCAGCTCCCTGGTCACCTGCAACGTGTTGAGTTCGACGCCCCCGACCGGGGCCAGCACACCCGGATTGACCAGGATCCTCATGACGCCGGGGATTTCGGCGCCGCGCCGGCCTTGACGCGGTTGTTGCGCCTTCCCATCGCGTAGAGCGCCGGTCCCATCGCCATGCCGGCGAACTCACGGACGATGAGGGCCCTCTTCGAACCCACCGCAGGGCTCGCGACTGCGGGTCGGCTCTGCTGTCCCCGGGGGACGGTCACCGCCTTGGCGATGCCCGGTGGAATCTTGCGGAGCAGCTGCGGGCGGGTGTCGCTGTCCAGCAGGTGCTTGGTGATGAAGGCCGACAGTCCTGTTCCGTATCCGAAGATCTGGCGACGGAGCCCGTCGAGGTCGGAGCGGTGGTGATGCCAGACGATGGCGGCCGGCTCGTAGGCGATCGCCCGGTCCTCCAGGAGTACCCGGACGAACATGTCCAGATCTTCTCCACCTTTTGCTCTGGTGCCGGCGCCGAGCGCAACGTCGAAACCGCCGAGGTCCCGGAGCAGCCGGGTATCGAACGCCATCGAGGCGCCGGTGCCGAAAAGCCCTGCGGCGTAGGGATACAGCGGATCCGTGGCGTGCGAGCGCAGGTCGAACAACTGCGGTTCGCAGCTGTCGCCCCAGGAGACCCGCTGGTCGAAGTAGTGCTCGGCCGGTGTCTCCAGTGTCGCGGTGCAGACCAGACCGGTCACGCAGCCGACGTCGGCACGGCGGGCGAACCCGGCGACCAGTGCGGTGATCCAGTGCTGATCCACCGCGACGTCGTCGTCGGTGTAGGCGAGGATATCGCCGGTCGCCTCGGCCAGACCGCGGTTCCTCGCGTAGGACAGACCGGCCATCGGCTCCACCACGTAGCGGAACCGGGGGTCGGTGCCGACCTGCGCGTCGAAGGCCACGCGACCGGAGTCGGAGCTGGGAGCGTTGTCCACGATGACGATCTCGAGGTCGGCGTACTGCAGGTTCTGCAGTCGGCGCAGGCAGTTGCCGAGCTCGGGGGCACGGTCGCGGGTGCAGACGACGACACTGACCTTGGGCACGGCGGGGACCTTGGGCACGGCGGGGACCTTGGGCACGGCGGGGACCTTGGGCACTGCGGGGACCTTGGGCACTGCGGGGACCTTGGGCACGGCGGGGGCCGAAAGGACGTCGGGCAACGCGGCGGACTCGAGTCTGCGGGTCGATCTCTCGGAGAGTGCACCCCTGATCTCGGAGCTGCTGACGAGTCCCCCGGTCAGTGGTAGCTCCACGAACTGGATGGGCTCTCCGGCCGAGCGCACGAGGATCCGGGCGCGCTGGAAGGGGCGACCTCCGGGGACTTCCAGCATGGTGTCGCCGCTGGAGATCTCGAACTCGGTGCACCAGACCGCGGAACTCGACAGTGCGACCTGCTCGGTGTCCGGCGACACGGCGACGATCGCGTCGCGAGCGGGCGCACCGACCGCGGCAGGTGCTGTGCCGGTACCCCCGGCTGCCGTGACGGGTGTGGTGTGGACGCCGCTCGTGTTGCCCGACCGCACGCTCCGGCGGCCACGGAGGTAGCCGGCCGAGGTGACGACGAGCCCAAGAGCGACAGCCGCCGAACGGGCCGGGCCGGAGGCGTCACCACGAAGGCCCTGTCCCAGACCGCGGAAGAACGCCCGGGGCAGGGTGCGCGTCGTGTAGACGCGTTCCGAGGCAAGGGCTGCGCCCGCGCCGACGTGCGAGGCAACGACCGCCTTGGAGACGCCCTCCCAGAAGCACCGGCTGACGAAGTATCCGACTGTCATGCGGCCATCCGTCACCCGGTGCGAGACAACGGCTTTCGGCTGTCCCATGATCGTCGTGCCGGGGTTCGCGCGGCCGATCCGGATCGAGAGCTCGGTCTCTTCGCAGCCCAACGGGTGGGTGCCGACCCGTCCGATGCCGTCGGAGAAACCGTCCGTCGTCGCAAGGGCGCTACGTCGGAACGCCATCGAGCAGCCCAGCGGATTGCGGATGGGGCCGACCTCCCGCGATTGACCCTCGTAGCTGCTGCCGACCACCCAGAGGAAGGAATCCGGGAACCACGACGGCCGGCCGGGAGCGTCCCAGGCCGGGACGGCCCACCCGCCCACACCGACGACGAGGTCGTCCTGCATCGGCTCGACCATGTGGCGGGCCCAGTCGGGCTCGGCCACGGCGTCGTCGTCCAGGAACAGCACCAGATCCGAGACCGATTGTGCGATGCCGGTGTTCCGGGCACCGGACAACCCACGCTTGTTGCTGTTCGCGATGATCGTGGCCTGCGGCAGCTCGGCACGCAGCCGCACCAGCAATTCTTCGTTGTGATCGACGACGATCACCACCTCGTCAGCGGGAACCGACTGCTCGAGGATGGATCTATAGGCCGCGAGTACGTCGTGCCAACGCTTTTCGGTGTAGGCACACATCACGACGGCCACACTGGCCGACGTCCTCACACTGCCTCCGACTGCTGCCCGCGTCCGTCGAAGCCCTGGTGTGCGTGGGTACGCGCACCGAAATCGACCACCCCCGCGTGGCCCGGAAGTGCCGGACGCACGCGGGTCGCGCGCTCGCGCAGGATCGTCATGAGCACTCGGGTGCCGTCCCGGAAGGTCCGCAGGTTGCTCTCGCCGGAGCGACGCGGATGCTCGAAGCTCGGAACCTCCTGGATCAGCTTCTTGGCCTTGGCGACCCGGACGTTGATCATGGTCTCGATCTCGAACCCGTCGCCCCAGTGGGTATCGACGGAGGTGTCGTGCGGGTTGGGCAGGGCGAAGGCCAGCAGGCACTCGCGCCGGAACGCGTTGTATCCGTAGCAGAGGTCCGAGTAGCCGGTACGGAACAGCAGGTTGGTCGTTCCGTTCAGGAACTTGTTGCCCACATCGCGCAGCAGGCTGATGTCATCGCTGCCACCACCGAGGGCGAACCGGGTGCCCTTGGCGTAGTGCGCGCCATCGTCGAGAGCCTTGACGAACGCCGGGATCTCGCCCGGGTCCATGGACCCGTCCGCGTCGATCATCACGATGTAGTCGCCGGTGGCCGCGGCGAAGCCGGCGGCCAGCGCATTGCCCTTGCCCTTGCGGCTCTGCTGGAGTACGACGATGTCGGGGCGAGCGCGACGGGCGGCTTCGATGGTCCCGTCCTTCGAATTACCATCGACGAGGATCACCTCGTCGATTCCCTCCGGCAGGCCGTCCAGGACGAAGGGAATATTCTTCTCTTCATTACGGGCGGGGACTACGACGGAAACGGTCGGTCGGCGGTTCGAGCGGTACGGAGGCATTCAAGACCGTGCTTTCTTCCGGAGCATCCGGAAGGAAGCCGTGAATTTTACGATCCACGACTACCGGACGACTGCCGGAATTAGTTTGGCTGCGATGGTGCCAACTCCGTCGTCGACAGCGGAACCATACCGCCCTGGGCACGGACGGTCACAATCGCCGTGAAGATGTTCACACGAAGGAGACTTGTGTTCTCACCAGCGAGTGAACGGCCTGCGGCAATCCCAGGAACCCGGACCCACCGTCATCGATCAATCGGGGTCGGCATCGGGGTTGCGTCCATTCGAGTGATCACTCGAACTGATGCGTTCGGGTCTGGTGCCCCAACGGCTCTGCCCCGACTGAGGCGGGCCCGAGTATCGGGTGGCCGACATCACGCGCCGGCGATCGGCCCTACCGACCAATCTTCACCAAGATTTTATTTGTTGGTCATCATTGGACGGCACTTTGGAGTTCGGTACCGCAACGGCGAATATCCGGTGGTGGCGTGATCCGCGAGACAGAGTTGGTCGGAGGCACGGCTGCTACCATCCTCGGCACCGGTCGAGACTGCAGTGACACCGTCCTGCCTCGCGGCCGACACATGCGAGACGCGCGCAACGAATCGTCCCAGCGTCGGGTGTTCCAGGACCACGTTCCACGCCCGAAGTGCAATTTCTCGCGTCCCCCCGGCAGCATCAGGAACTGCACTGAGCCCTACTCCATCACCGTCACGCTCCGCCATCGATTCGCTTCGCAGCGCCACACCCCGCAGCGCCCGTCCACCCGCAGTGCCCGCCAACCCGCAGTGCCCGCCAACCCGCAGTGCCCGCCAAGGAACAGGAAAGATGGTCTGCGATGCCCAGCTGGACGTCTCACCGGATCACCCGTCGCCTCGCGACCGTCATGACCGGCACCGTGGTCGTCTCTCTGGCGGTCGCCGCCCCGTCGATAGCAGCGGCCGGCCCGTACTCCAGCCCCGGGGTCATTGCCTCGGTCAGCGCCAGGACCGTCACCACCCAGGTGACGATCAAGGCCACCACCAAGGTCAACGCGACCATGGCCGGCATCTGCGCTCGCAACGCGACCGGCGGCAACGTCGACTTCCCCTTCGCTGCGGCCGTCGATCTACTCCCTGCCGGCACGACGATCGTGAAGTCGCGGACCCTCAACCCGGGTACCTACAGCTTCTGGGCCTGCGCCAAGGTCAACGGGAAGTGGAACGACATCAGCGCGAAGTCGACCTTCTCGGTGTCCTCGACCGCCAGTGGCGAGGCCATGCCGGTGGGGAACCTGCCGAGTTGGAAGCAGATCTTCACCGAGGACTTCAACGCCAACGTCGCCGTGGGCGGGTTCCCCGGCCCGTACGCACCCAAGTGGGATGCCTACGACGGATTCCCGGACTCTTCCGGGAACGCCCAGTTCTCCAAGAAGATCATCTCCACGCACGATGGCATGCTCGACATGTACCTGCACACCGAGAACGGCGTGGTGCTGGGTGCTGCACCGGTTCCGCTCGTCACCGGGGTCTGGCAGGGTCAGGTCTACGGTCGCTACAGCGTCCGCTTCAAGGCAGACTCACTGGGCTACTTCGGTACCGGCTGGGTGCTCTGGCCAGACAGCAACGACTGGAACGAGGGCGAGATCGACTTCCCCGAAGGAAGTCTGGACAACACCATCGCCGGATTCGTGCACTGCATCGGACACGCCCAGGACAACTGCGCCTGGCTGTTCTCCTCGGTGCTGTTCGCCTCGTCCTGGCACACCGCGACCATCGAATGGAAGCCAACCAGCGTGACGTTCTACCTGGACGGCCACAACATGATCACCAATACCAACGCCGTTCCGAAGAGTCTGCTGCACTGGGTCCTGCAGACAGCGACCAACGGCGGGAAGCCGAAGGCCACCACCGCCGGACACGTGCTCATCGACTGGGCGACGATCTACGGCTACACCGGCTGACGATCAGGCGGCCGGCGGTACCGACCCCCGGGCCTCGTGCAGATCGATTGCCCAGGGGCGCATTTCAGGCCCTGGTGTAGATGCTGACCCAGTCGATCAGCACATGTCCCGTCGTCGACGCGGCCGGCTTGTTCCCCGAGGTCCCGGTCTGCAGCACCCAGTGCAGGGCCTTGACCGGGATGTTGCGGGTGTCAGAGGCCACCGTCTTCCCGTCGAGGATGTAGAACACCCCGCGTGGACTCCATTCGATGGTGGCGGTGTGCCAGTCGACGAAGGTGACACCGGTGTTGACCACCAGGCAGTTGTCCCTGGCGTGGCCGACGCAGTGGTTGAACGCCTCCTGGGTCTGCGACAGGCCGCCCTCCGGGAAATCGATCTCGCCGTCGTTCCAGTGGCCGCTGTCGGGCCAGAGCAACCACCCGGCGCCGTAGCCGGGCGTCCAGTCGGCGCGGTAGCGGACGGTGAACCGTCCGTACTTCTGACCGCCCCACCTGCCGCCGACGAGTGGGACCGGGGCGGCGCCCTGGGGAACGCCCTTCTCGCTGTGCAGGTAGAGATCCATCTGGCCGTTGTGCATCGAGATGATCTTCTGGTTGTACCGACCGTTGCCCGAGGTATCGGCAAAACCGTTGTAGCTCAGCCACTTCGACTTGTAGGGGCCAGGGAAGCCGCCCAGTACGACCGGCGTGGTGAAGTCGTCGGAGAAGACCTGCTTCCAGCCCGGGAGGTTGCCCACCGGCATCGGTACGCCGCTCGGGTAGGCCGCGCCCGGCCTGGCCACCGGCTTCGGGTACGAGCGGGTCGCACCGGGATCGGCGACCACCAGGGTCCGCTTGGCCCCGATGTCGTTCCAGCCGCCGTCGACCTTGGCGCAGGCCCACACGGTGTACCGGCCCGGGTAGAGCTGACGGGTGGCTGTCAGGACCGTGCCGGCCGGCTTCAGTGCGACCGCCCGGAACGGGAAGTCGCGGACGGCACCGGCACTGTTGCGTACACAGACACCGGCCATCGAGGCCGTCACCGGTACGGAGGCGGTGATGGTGGCGGTGGCAGTGGCCAGCAGACCCGACACCGAGGTGGCGAGCTTCGGTGCGGCGTACCGCACCGGACCGGCAGCAGCCGACGTCTCGGGCAGCGCGAGCATCGCCAGGGTGACGGCAGCCAGGGCGACGCAGGCAACCCGACGGGCACGGGAGGACAGGATCGGCACGAAGGGCTCCAGACGCTGCAAGAATGATGAACTGGGGGGAATGCGCAGGCCGGAATCGTCCTTGAAGATGCCCTGAACAGCTAAGACTACCAGAAGTAGCTGATTCTAACGCTGTGTAGCAAGTAGATTTCAGACGTTCGAGGACGGTCCATCCTTCGGTGTCGACCCGGCCGGCCAGATGTTGGCCGCTGCGTCACGACCGCAGTCGCCGGGACGGGACGGTCACTCTGCCGTGCGGCGCGATGTCACTGCTTTTGACTGCGGCGGCCATCACACCCGACGCCGGCCGGGTGGTCGCGACGATCCGTTCGGGCATCCCGGGGGGGTCCGGCCGGCATCCGCGACCAGGGGCAGGATAGGGGCATGCGCTCCGTCGAAGAACATGCCAGGGTCGTCTCCGATCTGCTGTCCCCCAGTCCCGTGGTGAACGTCCCGCTGGCCGAGGCCGCCGGGCTCGTGCTCGCCCGTGATCTCGTGGCCACCATCGACCTGCCGCCGTTCGCCAACTCGGCGATGGACGGCTACGCCGCGCGGGCCGCGGATCTCACCGGGTTCCCGATCACCCTGCCGGTGTCGCAGGACATCCCGGCAGGCCGCCAGGACACCGGGCCGCTCGAACCGGGGACGGCGGCGCGGATCATGACCGGCGCGCCGATGCCGGACGGCGCGGACACCGTCATCCAGGTCGAGCGCACCGACGGCGGAACCGAGCAGGTCCGGATCGACGGCGCCCCGCCGGCCGGGGTGCACGTACGGACCGCCGGCGAGGACGTCACCGCCGGGTCGGTGGTGCTGAAGGCCGGGACGGTGATCGCCGGACCGCAGATCGGCGTCGCCGCGGCCCTGGGATTCGCCGAACTGCCGGTGCGCCGGCCGGTGGAGGTGCTGGTGCTCTCCACCGGGACCGAACTCGTGGCGCCCGGACTGCCGTTGGGACCCGGACAGATCTACGAGTCGAACTCTGCGATGCTGGCCGCGGCCATCACCGCGGCCGGCGGCCACGCGACGATCGCCCACTTCGTCGCCGACGACGTGGACGCCTTCCGCGCCGCACTGCGGGCGCAGGTCGGGGGGATCGACCTGGTCGTTACTTCCGGCGGGGTCTCCGCCGGGGCATACGAGGTGGTCAAGGACGCCCTCACCGGCCAGGGCGTCGAGTTCGCCAAGGTGGCCATGCAGCCCGGGATGCCCCAGGGTGCAGGCCATTTCGAGAACGTCCCGATGGTGACGCTGCCGGGCAATCCGGTCAGCTCGTACGTGTCCTTCGAGGTCTTCCTGCGTCCGGCGATCAGGGCCGCGATGGGCTACCGCCAGCTGACCCGGCCGGCCCTGCGCCTACCGCTGGCAGCGCCGATCGAGTCCCCGGCCGGCAAGCGCCAGTTCCGTCGTGGCGTTCTCGACCCCGAGGCCGGCACCGTCGCGCCGTGGGGCGGCCCCGGCTCGCATCTGCTGTCGTGGTTGGCCGGCGCCGACGCGATGATCGTGGTGGAGGCGGCCGTCACCAGCCTGGACACCGGGGCCCTCGTCGAGGTCTGGCTGCTGGGCTGAGGTTCGGTACCGTTTCGGACATGAGCACCTTGGATGATTGGATCGCCGATGCTTCCAGAGCACTTTCCCTGCCGCCGGCTCCCCTGCCGGTCGATCTGCGGGACGATCTGCTCGACCTGACGAGGGACGTCGCCCACGGCGTGGCCAGGGTCGCGGCTCCATTGACCTGCTATCTGGTCGGCCTGGCGATCGCCAACGGGATGGCGCCCTCGACGGCCGTCAGCACCTTGAAGGACCTCGTCGCGGCCCGGACACCGGTCGATCAGCCCGAATCCTGACCAGAGCCGGCTTCCCGTGCCTTCGGTGTCAGCCGCCGACGACCACCCGGTCCGGGAGCGAGAAGCCCTCGAACGGGAGCAATGTCGAACCACTCTCGCCGCGGACCGAGGAGATCGACCCGTCCCCGGAATAGGTGAAGCTGAGCAGTTCGCCGTAGGAGCCGTACCCCGATCCGCCCTGGATCCGCAACGTGGACCCGTCGACCACCTCGAGCTCTGCGGCGTCCTCGACCGGATCGGCGCCGGGAAGGTGCAGTCGGTAGAGGCGGCCGCCGAGCACGGCGATGTCGAGCGCGCCCCAGAGACTCGCGAACCGACCGCAGTAGCGCGTGCGGTCGAGCCCGTCGGTCGGCCGCGGCTTGCTGCCCGCGAGATCGAGAAGTTTGACGCCCGCGTGGGCCAAGGACTCGGCCGGGCCGTCGATGGCATTGGTCAGCACCGAGATCGCCAACCCGGCCCCGGTGTCGGCGACCGAATTGGTGATGTGACCCGGGTATCCCCCGCCGTGCCCGATCAGCTGCCGCTCGCCGACGGTGGCGACGGACAGGCCGAGACCGTACTGCCGGTCCCCGGACCGCACGCTCCACCACGGGTGCTGCATCTCCCGCTTCGCTGAATCGGTCAGCAGGCGTTCGTCACCGAAGAAGTGCGCCGCGAAGTATTGCACGAGATCGCTGGCGGTGGAGTAGAAACCGGTGGCGGAGGCCATGGCTTTCGTATCGATGTGCTCGATCGGGACCCGTCGATCCGCGTAGGCCAGCGAACTGTAGCCGGTCGCGTAATCGGCGGCACGGGCGGCGTCGAGCTCCGGTCCGAGGTCGGCCAGTCCCAGCCGGTCGATGATCGCCGACCTGACCCGCTCGGCGAACGACACACCGGTGACCTGCTCGATGATCAGACCGAGGAGCGAGTAGCCGATGTTGGAGTACTTGAAGCGGTCGTTGCGGCCCAGCACCGACGCCGCGGGATCAAGAAGCAGCTCCCGCAAGGTCGCCCGGTCGGGAAACGGACGGCTCAGCTGCCAGAAGTCCCCGTCCCGGCTGTCCCGGAACAGACCGGAGGCATGCGACAGCAGTTCGCGGACGGTGACCGCCCCGACCTCGGTGCCGGCAAGGTAGTCGACCCACCGACCGGCCGTGTCGTCCAGCCGCAGCTCGCCCGACTCGACCAGTTGCAGGACGGCGGTCGCGGTGAACGTCTTGGAGTGCGAGGCGATCCGGAACAGGTGCCGGGGTTCCAGCGGCACACCGGACTCGATGTCGGCCAGCCCGTGGGCGGTCGACAAACGGACCGAGCCGGCCGCGTACACCGCGGCCTGTACCCCGGGGATCCGTTCGTCACGCTGCCGGAACTGTAGGTAGCGGTCGAAGTGTCCCAGCGCCTCACCGATCGAGTCGGCGTCGGGAAGAGGTATGAAATCGTCGTCGGACATCAGTCAATCCTGCATGAACTCGTCGGCAGCACCGGCCTGGGCCACGTTGCCGATCGTCTGGAGCTGGTCCCAGACGGCACGGGCGCGATCGACGCAGAGGACGACCAGATCGCCGGGGTTGGCCCGCTCGATGCTGGCGGCGGTGGCGTCGATCTCGTCCAATACGACCTCGACCTCCTTCACCCTGGCACCCTCGGCCTGGGCGCGGTGGACGCCCTCGACGATCAGGGCGGCCGTCTCACCGGGTTTGCGGCCGCGGAGCCGTTCGTCCTCGCGCACGATGATCCGATCGAAGTGCTTGCCCGCCTGGTAACCGAGATCGACCATGTCCTGGTCGCGACGATCGCCCGCGGTGGCGACGACGCCGATGCGCTGGGGCTTCTCGATGCCGGTGGTGTCCTCGAAGAAGCGGTCGACGAAGTCGCCGAGGGCGATCATCGCCGGCGCATTGTGGCAGTAGTCGACGATCACCTTGACCCCGCGGACCTCGGTCAGGTTCATCCGGCCCGGTGCCTGGTAGAACGACGAGGTGAAAGACCGCAGTCCAGCACGGATGTCGTGCAGGTGCGCACCGGCGCAATAGGCGGCGGCCGCAGCCGCCATCGCGTTCTGCACGTTGAACATGGCCTTGCCGCCGAAGGTGACCGGCAGCAGATGCGTGTAGGCCAGAGGCATCCGACGGCGACCGTGGACCAGGACCAGCTGATCGCCGAGCTCCCCCTTCTCCAGGATGATGGCCTTCCCACCGCGGCGGCAGTGATCGGCGATCATCCGGTTGTGGGGCTTGATCGAGAACCAGACGATCTCACCCGAGCAGGCCCGGCGCATCGCCGCGACCAGTTCGTCGTCGGCGTTCAGCACCGCGGCGCCGTTCTTCGGGACCGCCTCGACGATCACCTGCTTCACCTTCGCCAGTTGCTCGACCGAATTGATGCCTCGGAGCCCGAGGTGGTCGGGGGCCACGTTCAGCACCACGGCTACGTCGTTCCTGGTGTAGCCCAGACCTTCTCGTAGGATCCCGCCGCGCGCGACCTCGAAGACGGCGAAGTCGACCCGCGGGTTCTGCAGCACCATCCTGGCCGACCGCGGACCGGAGGCGTCGGACCGGATCACCAGCCGGTCGTCGATGACGACGCCGTCGGTGGAGGTCATGCCCACCTTGCGGCCGATGCCCTTGAAGATGTGCGCGATCATCCGGCTGGTGGTGGTCTTGCCATTCGTCCCGGTGACGGCGACGATCGGGATGCGGGAGGCGGTCCCGGGCGGAAACATCAGATCCACCACGGGCTTTGCCACGAACTGCGGTTCACCGATTGTCGGATGGGTGTGCATGCGGAAGCCGGGCGCTGCGTTCACCTCGCAGATCGCGCCGCCGGTCTCGCGGACCGGCTGGGTGATGTCGGGGCAGAGGAAGTCGATCCCGGCGATGTCCAGTCCGACGACACGCGCTGCCTCCTCTGCGATGTCGATGTTGTCCGGGTGCGCCTCGAAGGTCCGGTCGATCGAGATGCCGCCGGTGGACATGTTCCCGGTCAGCGCCAGCTTGACCATCTCCCCAGCGGGCGGGACGTCGTCCATCTCGAAACCCTGGGCCCGCACCAGTTCCACCGCCGCGGTGTTGACCTCGATGCGGGTCAACACCTTCTCGTGCCCGACCCCGCGCCTCGGATCTGAGTTGGTGATCTCGACCAGCTGGGTCACGGAACTGCTGCCGTCGCCGATCACTTGGGCCGGAACCCGTTCGGCGATGGCGACCATGTTGCCGCCGATGACGAGCACCCGGTAGTCCTTGCCGGTGATGAACGACTCGACCAGGACGTAGCCCTGGCGTGACTGGTCGTACGCCTCGACGAACGCCGCCCTGACCTCCTCCTCGGAATTCAGGTTGATGGCCACGCCGCGGCCGTGATTCCCGTCCAGGGGTTTCAGCACCACCGGGTAACCGATCCGACGTGCCATCCGCACGGCGTCGTCGTCGTTGCGGACCACCTCCGACGTGGGAACGGGGAGGCCGGCCGCCGCGAGCAGGCGGTTGGTCAGCTCCTTGTCCGAGGCGATGTCGACGGCCAGGGAGCCCGTCATCGAGGTCATCGTGGCTCTGATCCGCTGCTGCAGGACGCCATGACCGAGCTGCACCAGCGAACCGGAGTTCAGCCGCTGCCAAGGGATGTCGCGGGAGATGGCCTCCTCCAGGATGGCCTGGGTCGACGGCCCGAAGGCCACCCGCTGACTGGTCCGCAGGAACGCCTCGTGCTCGGCTTTGAATTCGAAATCCGTGTCGATGGTCGAGCGACCCGGAGTCTGCTCGAGATCGTCGACGAGGGTGATCAGATGGTTGACCAGCTTGACGGCCAGCCGGCCGGCCAGGGTTGCGACGGTCTCGTCCAGGTATCCGTAGATGACGTTGTAGACACCCCGTTCGCCCGTCGATCTGGTCTTGCCTCGGGTGATCTCGTGCCCGGCGGTCCGCTGCAGCTCCAGCGCGACGTGCTCGCTGACGTGCCCCGTCCACGTTCCCTCGACCAGCCGTTCGACGAAGCCACCGTCGTGGCCGCGCGAGCACTGGTGGTCGTGGAGACCCGGCAGCAGCGCCATCAGTTGCTCGGTGAACCCGGGGAGCAGGTCGGTCGGCGAGTCCTCCAGCGCCCCGATGTCGACCACCATGTGGATCGACGGCTCGTAGGAGTAGTAGTTCGGCCCCCGGTACACCCGGAGTTCCTTGATGGTGACGGCTCGCTGGGCATCGGTCGACGGCTGCTGATCAGTTGACTCGGAGGAGGTCATCGTGGGCCTTTCGCGGTACGTCCGGGTGCGGCAGCTGTCTCTCTGATCATTGCGTACCGCCCCTGCAGACAGAAGGCCGCACCCGGCTGGCGCCGATGGAACCGATGCCGGCGGGCGTTCAGGAGGACGCGGGTCGGCGGCGGAGCTCGGCCGTGGTGGTGTGGGCGCCCTCGGCGGCGATACGGCGGCTGCGCGGACGACTGTCACTGGGGACGTCGGAGAGCGTGGCCACCACGGGACGCCCTTCTTCCGGCGTCAGGCCGGGGGCCGAGATCAGCTGGCGGCCAACGAGATCGAAGACCGATCCGCGCGGCAGGGTGTGCAGTTTCAGCCCCGACATCATCAGCGGCTGGGTACCGGTGGCGGTGTAGGCGGTGGTGATCACCTCCGCCCCGTCGATGACGGTGACGACACCACGGCCCTTGACCTCCAGCTGGCCGTCGGCCGAGATGATCGCGGCCGTGTCCTCGTCGACGCCGACCCCGAGCTGGCCAGGGTTGGCGGCCACCAGTGCGAGGAGCCGGCCGAAGCGGTTCCGCTGGGTGAAGTGCTGATCGACGATCACGCCGGCCAGCAGCCCCAGCCCCTGCGAGACCTGACCCACCCGGAACTTCGGCGTCGAGCCGCCACTGCCGAACGAGACCATGTGCTCGGAGCAGATGCTCGCGCCGGCCGACGTGCCGGCGACCACGGCGCCACGGAGGTGGGCGGCCCGGATCGCATCGCCCACCGCCGTGCCCACCACGACGGTCGCCAGTTTCGTCTGGTTGCCGCCAGTCATGAAGACGGCAGTGCAGCGGTCGATCGCTGCCACCAGGGATTCCTCCTGCGCCTGCTGCCGACTCTCCGGACGGATCCCGACGACATCTTCGACGCCGAGCCCGGCGAAGAGCTGGAGGTAGGCGTGGGTGATCTCGTCACCGAGCGAGGAGGCCGTCGAGATCACCACGATCCGGGCCGCCGGGCCACCGGCCAGACGGATCACCTCGCGCAGGATCGTCATCCGGCCGATCTTGTCCTCGGCACCGCCGATCGGCATGACGATGCCCGGCCCAGATTCCGACCGGATGTCTCGTACCTGCGTCATGGAAGACCACGCTATCGCCCGACGGCCTGCGCATTGCAATCCTGGGTTTTCCTGCGATCCGGGTCCGGATCGGCCAAGGTGGTTGAACTGACCGGTCGGCACCTCCCGCCGCACCGCGAACGATGGAAGAGGGCAGAAGAAGATGGGCGTGAATCTCACCAAAGGCGGCAACGTCTCGCTGACCAAGGCGGCACCCGGCCTCACCGTGGTGACCCTGGGACTCGGCTGGGATGCCAGGACCACCGACGGGGGCAGCTTCGATCTCGACGCCAGCGCGATCGGCCTCGGTGCAGACGGAAAGGTCCTCACCAACGAGCATTTCGTCTTCTACAACAACAAGCGCTCCCCTGACGGATCGATCGAGCACGGCGGCGACAACCTGACCGGTGAGGGCTCCGGCGACGACGAGGTCATCACGGTGAACGTCGCGGCCGTTCCGCCGGAGATCGACAAGGTCACCGTGGCCGTGTCCATCTACGAGGCCGACACCAAGGGTCTGTCGTTCGGGCAGGTCCGCAACGCCTACATCCGGGTCGTCAACCAGGCCGACAGCGTCGAACTGGCCCGCTACGACCTGTCCGAGGACGCCTCGACGGAGACGGCGATGGTGTTCGGCGAGCTGTATCGCAGCGGCGCGGAGTGGAAGTTCAGGGCCATCGGCCAGGGCTACGCCTCGGGCCTGTCCGGGATCGCCCAGGACTTCGGCGTCACCGTCTGAGGTCGCCGTTCGGTCGGGGCGGTCCCACCGGGCCGTCCGACCTGTTGGGCGGTCCCACCGGGCCGTCCGACCTGTTGGGCGGTCCCACCGGGCCGTCCGACCTGTCGGGCGGTCCCACCGGGCCGTCCGACCTGTCGGGCGGTCCCACCGGGCCGTCCGACCTGTTGGGACGACGGCAAGGTGATAGACCGACACGTGCGACCGGGACTGCGCGGTGAACTCCGCCCCCTCCCAGTCCGCGTGTCGGGTTTCCAGTTCGAACCCCGCGACCAGCGGATTTTCAGGGGCATAGGTCGAGGTCGTGTCGGTCGTCACGGCCGTTGCTGCGGGTGAACCGGCTGATCAACAGGCAACTCCGATACCGTGTCCCTGTCTTGAACACCCGTGCACGGTCCGGCGACCCCGGCCGTGCCGAAGCAGAGAGCGCAGGCGAGTTCACCCATGGCGTCCGGTTCCTCGACCCAAGGCGAGTCCGCCGGCGGCTCGCACCTGGTCCAGCTGATCCGGAGTTCGGTCCCACCGATCCACCCTGGTGGACGTCCGATCGTGCTCGGCGCGCTGGCCGGCTCGCTCGGGCTCCGGTTCCTCCTGCGGACCGTCGGGCTGCGTAGGTTCGGCTCGACGGTCGGTCGCATCGGCCTGACCGGAACGGCTGCGAGTGCACTTTTCTTCCGTGCACCGAAGCGGGTCACGCCACTCGACACCGCTCTCGTGGTGGCGCCGGCCGACGGGTTGATCTCGCTGATCGAGGACGCCGTCCCGCCACCCGAACTGGGTCTCGGTGACCAGACGCTGACCCGGGTGTCGATCTTCCTGTCCGTCTTCGACGTGCACGTCCAGCGAATCCCGGTGAGCGGCGTCATCACCAAGGCCGCCTACCGGCCGGGCAAGTTCCTGTCGGCCGACCTCGACAAGGCGTCCGAGGTGAACGAGCGGAACTCTCTGGTGATCTCGTCGACCCATGGCGAGCAGGTCATCGTCACGCAGATCGCCGGGCTGATCGCGCGCCGCATCGTGTGCGACCTCGGCGTCGGCGCGCCGGTCCTGGCCGGCGCCACCTACGGCCTGATCCGCTTCGGATCCAGGGTCGACACGTATCTGCCGGCGGGTTCGACCGTCGACATCCTGCTCGGGCAAAGGACGATCGGCGGTGAGACGGTGCTCGCGCGACTCCCACCGGGGAGTTCCTGATGGCCACTGTTCCCGGGGTCAGATTCCTGCCCAACGCCATCACCGTCATGGCACTGTGCTCCGGCCTGAGCAGTGTGGCGTTCGCGCTCAACGGCCAGTTCTTCGCTGCGATCGCGGCCATCGGTATCGCCTCGATCCTGGATTCCCTCGACGGCCCGGCCGCCCGACTCCTCAACTCCACCAGCCGGATCGGCGCCGAGTTGGACTCGTTGTCGGACCTGGTGTCCTTCGGGGTCGCACCGGCGTTGGTCGTCTACGTCTGGAAGTTTCGTGGAGCCGAAGTGCTCCCGGTGGCAGGTGGCAATTCGACCGTTGGCTACGGGTGGGCGTTCTGCCTGCTCTTCGCCGTCTGCATGGCCCTGCGTCTGGCCCGGTTCAACTCGCTGCTGGACGATGACGAACCCAAGCCCTACGCGAAGGGCTTCTTCACGGGTATTCCGGCACCGGCCGGTGGATTGCTGGCGACGGTTCCGCTCCTGCTCCAGATCCGCTTCCACGACGGTTTCTGGAGCACCCGCCCGGTGGTGGCCGCGTGGCTGGTCCTGATCGCCGGACTTGCGGTGTCAAGGCTGCCCACGATCGCGCTGAAGTCGGTGCGGGTCCCGCCGAGTCTGATCGTGCCGTTGCTGGCCCTGCTCGTCCTGGCCGTCGCGCTGGAGTTCTACGAGCCGCAGATCATCCTGGCCATGGGGCTCGGCGTCTACCTGCTGCACCTGCCCTACGCGGGCTGGAAGTTCCAGTACCTCAAGCGCCACCCCGAGCTGTGGATGGACACGTCCAAGCAGCGCCTCTCGCGGTCGTCGACCCGGAGCGTCAGGCTGGCGGTGCGGATGCCCCGGCGTCGGCGCGTCGCCGGTCGCGGACCTGACGGCACACCCCTTCCCGCGGCACGTCGCCGCGGAGCGTTGAACCAGGTGCGTGGCCGCGTTCAGGGCCGCCGCCGCCGCCCCTGACCGCGCCCCGCCACCGCTCGCCCCTGTTGCGCATACAGAAGTGCCCTGCGCATACAGATGTGCACGAAAAGCCCTGTGAGGGAACGAAAATGGGTACATCTGTATGCGCGGCGGCGATGGCGGCGCGGCGAGTGCGTCAGGCGACGGTGGAGCTCAGGCGTCGAAACCGAGGCGTCGGGCGGAGCGGGTCTTCTGACGGGTCGAGCGCAGCCGTCGGAGCCGGCGGACCAGCAACGGATCGTCGGCCAACGCCGCCGGGTTGTCGATGACGTTGTTGAGGACCTGGTAGTAGCGCGTCGGGGAGAGATCGAACATCTCCTTGATCGCCTGTTCCTTCAGGCCGGCGTACTGCCACCACTGGCGCTCGAAGGCAAGGATGTCACGGTCGCGCCGGGACAGGCCTTGGGCCTCGCCCAGCCCGGAGGCCGAACCGTGGGCCGCGTCGCCTTCACTCCCGGTGGGTCGGGCGGCAGCGCTGTCCATCGTTCCTCCAGTTACCGACCGGCCAGGCCGGAATCACACGGTTGTCATTTGCCGCCCTATGGTGGCACGCCCGGCGTTCCCCGGTCCAGCGCATCCGGCGTGTCAGCTCACGAGTGATCACACTTCAAGTCACAGCAGCCACAGAGGCACCAGCAGCCTCAGTAGACCCACACTGGCTGATCCCGGTCCTGACGGACCGGTTCGGCCTGAGGTGCGAGCACGTGCCGCCGACTTGACGACCGGCCCGGACGATCATGACGCAGGTGGCGAAACCGGCCCGATCGTCAGGCTTCCTAGTGTGGTGACGGATTTGCCTGACGCGGCGACACGGCTTGCCTGATGCAGCAACTTGGACTGCCGTCGCCCGATGGCCAGCTGTCCGCACGGCAGGGATGGCACTACCGCGGGGTTCCAGCTCCCCGCGGTCCGACGAGCGTTGTGGTCTGCGTGGAGCCCGGGCCCGTCGTGCTCCCTGTCGACGAAGCAGCCCCGTCGGTGACGGTGGGGTCAGCCGCGCCCAGCGACGTCGAACCGGCAGCCGACGTCGGTTCGACGGCCTTCGTGGTCGGCGCAGCCGGGGCGGCGGTCGGCGCAGCCGGGGCGGCGGTCGGTGCAGCCGGGTCGGCGGTCGGTGCAGCCGGCTCGGCGGTCGGTGCCGTGGGATCGGTGGTCGGTGCCGTGGAGGCCGTGGGTGTTGCCGGGTGGCTGACTACCGGCGAACTTGTCACCGGCGAGGTGGTCGGAGCCGTCGAGACCGATCCGCTCGTCGTGTTCGATGCCGTGGTCGAACCGGCGGTTGAGGTGGGGGCCGAGACCGCCACTTTCGAGGTCGAGGTGCCGGCCCCTGGCGTGACGGCGGCTGTGGTGGCGGGCTCGGAACCGCCTGTCGTGGTCGGGCCTTTTCCGCCCGTGCTGACGGAGTTGGTGCTGTCGGACTTGTTCGAGATGCGCGAGTCCGAAGATCCCGAGTCGAGGTTCGTTCCACCGAGGATCGTCAATCCGCCGGCCTGACCGCCGGACAGGGCTGTTCCGCTCACCGTCTCGTATCCGGTGACGACAACGACTGCGCCAGCAAACACTGCGGCGCTCAGCACCGCCCCGACCGCGATGCCACGCAGGACAGGGCGACCCGGTCGATCCGGGGCGCGATCGACGTTCCGACGGATCGTGCGGTTCGAAGGGTGGTGCCGCGGCGCCGTCAAAGGCGAGGGGGTCAGCAGCGGAGGAGCCGGCGCCATCCTGGCGACCGCGCCGGTGTCTGCATCCTCGTCCGGGTTGCGGACAGCGACGATGACCTGCGCCATCCGACGCCTGGTCGCCTTGATCGAGCTGGTATAGATCGCGCCGCCGACCACGGAGATGATCGAGGCCAGCGCAGCACCGATCAGGGTGCCGGCCACGCCGAGGCGGGAGCCGAGGAACGCGGCAGTGACGGCGGCGCCGGCGCTGCCCAGGATCTGGGTCAGGCTCAGTTCGAGTCGAGGCCGCCGACGGGTCGGCGATCTGCTCGGCACGGATTCGACCGCTGCCGGCAACCCGGTAGCAGCCTTCGCCGCACTGATCTTGTTGGCGGACTTGTCCGCGAAGCGCTTGCTGGTGAAGCCGTGCTCATCGTGTCGTATGGGGTCGAGGTTTTCATCGAGCATTCTGTTGCGATCTCTTCAATTCAGTCGTTCGGTGTTGCCGCAGTGATGTGTGGCTACAGCATGTCGTTGCAACACAGGTCTTCTCACCACCAGGGTGGTGACGCATACCTGGACGTCGGGTCTCGGCACTATCGAACAGGACGAACACGGACGGAAGCCGTTGCCGCGGCGTGGGCGGCCTCACACCACTGGCCCGACGGACGTACGGACAGCCGATACACCTCTCGATGCGTTCGGGGTCGAGATGGTGCATTCTTGGATCGGAGCGCAGCCGTGGTCCGCCCTCGACACCTCGAAAGGCCTGCACATCAACGACTATCGTGCCCAGAGCGCATGCCGGCCACCCAGCTAAAACACTGGACAAATGTACTACTCGAACGGTAGAATAAGAAGATGATCACGCGGATGGTGGCATTCGGGGAGCGGGTTGCGCTACTGCACCGCGTTGGCCTGCCCGCTGGTGTCCCCGTCCGGATTCTGCTGCCGGGTGACGGTAGGTCCGTCCGGGAGCGGGCCCGGACTGCCGTTGTCCGTCCGGACCGTCCAGCACGCGTCGGTCGGGCAAAGCGCCGACCCGGTGGACGGACCATCCTGACCCCTGCCTGTCCCGGGCGCATCGTGCTGCCGGGTCAGCCGACACGCTCGGAGGAAGTGCGCTCGCGTTGCTTCGACGTCGATCCGGCTCCGATCGATCTCGCGGCGGCCCGTCGTCATGGTGGGTTCGGCGACGAGGCCGATGTCTGGCGGTACGAGTCGATCGTCGATCAGGGCTATTGACGCGGACGCATCGCCCACCTGTCCGAGACCGATCCGGGCTCCGAACTGCTTGCACTGCTCGAAGAACGCCCCGGTTCGATGGACGAGCCGCTGCTGGAGTGCGACCCGGAAGGCGTGGCGAGCGCTCGCGCACAGACGCGCCTCGATTCGATGGCGGCCCGGTCGAGACTGATCAACGCACTGCAGGGCGAGCAGTATACCGACGCGGCGGAACTGGCCCTCGAATACCCGGCACAGCAGGAGTTCATCGGCAGCGAGGTCGCGATGGCTCTGGGAGTCACCGAGTCGACTGCCGGATCACTGCTTGCCACTGCCTTCTCGCTCACGACCCGCCTGCCGGCCACTCTCGCCGCATTGCGGAGCGGACGTATCGACGAGGAGGTCGCTGCCGTGATGGTAGGTGCGACGGCCGTTGTCACGGACGTCACGATGCTGGCCCGGATCGAGAAGATCGTGCTGCCGACCGTCGCCGGCCGGTCACGAGAATCAGTGCGGCGACAGGTCTGTCGGGAGGTGATCCGACTCGATCCCGAAGGTGCTGACGTTCGGCATCGAAAAGCCCGCGTCCAGCGGACGATCAGCAAGTGGGGCGATGTGGACGGTATGGGCTGGATGAAGATCCATGCCCCCATCGAGGACATCGCCGCAGCGTGGGAAGCGCTGACCGGACTCGCCGATGCTGCCAAGAGCCCCGGCGACGAGCGAACCCTCGGTCAGCGGCGCGTGGATGTCTTCGTCGACATCTTCTACGGGGTACTGGATCACGGCGGTTTCGGCACGACATTGCTGCCCACCCAGCACGGGCGGAAGCCGCACGTCGGCGTGCTGGTACCCAGCGACCTGCTGTTCGGTGCCGGTCGGGCTGCGGCTGCGGCTCGCGAGCAGAGTTCCGGCGCTTCAGGCAATTGCGAGACCGAAGATCCAGGTACTCGAGCAGGCGAGACAACCAATGCATCAATGGGTTCCGAATCTTCGGGCGTCTGCGAACTGGTCGGGTACGGTCCGATCTCACCGGGTCAGGGACTGCGAATTGCGGCCCGAGGGGTGTGGACGCGCATCGTCTACGACCCGCTCTCCGGCACGCTTCTGGACTACGGAACCACCCGGTACGAGCCTCCGGACAGTCTGAAGCGATACGTCATCTCCCGGGACCAGGAGTGCGGCGGTTTCGGCTGCGCCCAGCCGGGTTGGCGATGTCACATCGACCACGCAGTAGCGTTTTCGCGGGGCGGACCGACGGCGGAGCCTAATCTCTCGCCGCTATGCGAACACGATCATCGCTCCAAGGACGGCGGTGGGTGGACGTTGACCATCAACCCGGACCGCTCCAAGACGTGGACCAGCCCCCTCGGCCGCAGCCGGACCAAACCGCCGTACCGGTTCGTCGAACCACGTCCGCTGGAGTCGCATCCGACGGACTTCGATGCGTCAGGCCCGACTGCACCGACACCGCCGGACGACCCGCCTCCCTTTTGACCGTTCATGATTTTGACGCGTGCACGATGGGTCGAGCGCCGACAAAACTCGTTGCTCAGGAACGGATTCGCGCACCTGACGGGTCGTAGAGCACGTCATCGGCCACGCGGCCGGGCGACCATTCTCCGAAGAGATCGATCTCGAGCGATCGCCCCGGATCGGCGAGCGCCACCGGCAGGTAGGCGAAGGCAATGGATCTACCCACCGTGTAGCCGTACCCGCCCGACGTCACCCGTCCGACCAACTCACCCTCGATCCGGACGGGTTCACCGCCGAGTACCACCATCGAGGGGTCGTCCAGCGTGAGGCAGCACAGCTTTCGAGTGAGCCCGGCATCGCGCCGCGTGAGAAGGGCGGCACGGCCGAGAAATTCCTTGTCCCAGGCGACGCAGAATCCGAGGCCCGCACTGAGCGGGTCGGTTTCGCTGGTGACGTCCGAACCCCAGACGCGGTAGGCCTTTTCGAGCCGTAGGCTCTCGATTGCCCGGTAGCCACCGGCCACCAGGTCGAATGCGGCGCCGGCCTCCCACAACAGCTCCCACAGGGCCGCTCCGTACTCGACGGGCGCGTAGAGCTCCCAGCCCAACTCGCCGACGAACGTGACGCGCTGGGCCCTCACCGGGATGTCGCCGACCGGCAACTCGCGGCTGGTCATGAAGGGAAACGCCGTCCGGCCCAGATCCACCGGGGTCAAGGCGGTCAACAACTCTCGTGACCGCGGCCCCCACACCGCGAAACAGGAGTATTGACCGGTGATATCGGTGATGCGGACGTCGAAATCACCGGCACGTGCCTGCCGGCGCAACCAGGCTCCATCCCGGGGACCGAACGCGGTGCCGGTGATCAACCAGAACGACTCGGCGTCCACCTGGGTGACGGTGACGTCGGCTTCGATGCCGCCGCGGGTGTTGAGCAGTTGCGTGTAGGTGACCCGGCCGGGACCACGAGCGACCCGGTTGTCGCAGACCCACTCCATGAACGACACGGCCCCCGGCCCGGCGATGTGCAACTTTGCGAAGGACGACTCGTCGAACATCGCCACCGACTCCCGGGCCGCACGATGCTCGGCCGCCACGGCCGGCGAGAAATTCTGCCCCGCCCAGCCTTGCGGGCGCACACCGGCGTCACCCGCCGCCTCGTTGGGGCGGTAGAAGTTCACCCGCTCCCAGCCGCTCTTCTCACCGAAGGCCGCACCCTGACGCTGGTGCCAGGCGTAGACGGGCGAACGTCGCAACGGACGTCCCGCCGACCGTTCGTCACCGGGATATCTGATGTCGTAGTAGGTCTGGTAGTTCTCCAGCACACGCTTCAGGGTGAACGACGGCGAGGAGTACTGGTGTCCGAACCGGTTGATGTCCATGTGCGCGACCTCCATGGCCGGCTCACCATCCACGATCCACTGCGCCATCAAGCGGCCGACGCCCCCGGCTCCGGCAATCCCGTGGGCGCAGAATCCGGCGGATACGAAGAATCCGTCCACCTCGGTCTGGCCGAGGCAGAACTCGTTGTCCGGGGTGAAGGCCTCCGGACCGTTGATCAGACGCCGGATCCGCGCGTCAGCCATGGCCGGTACGCGGACCGCGGAATTCTCCGCGATCTCGCCGAACCGATCCCAGTCGTCGGGTAGGAGTTTCGCGTTGAAATCCGCTGGCACGGCGTCATAGTGGTTCGCGTCGGCTGTGAACGGCAGGGCATGGCGTTCGTAGCCGCCCATCAGCAGTCCCCGTCCCTCCTGCCGGTAGTAGACGAGCAAATCGGGGTCGCGGAGGCTGGGCAACGGCTTCTCCGGCGTCAGCAGTTTGCCGGCCAACGGTTCGGTCACCACATATTGGTGGGACATCGGCACGACCGGGATCCGGATCCCGGCCAGGCGCCCGATCTCCGCCGCGTAGATCCCGCCGCAGTTGACGACGATCTCGCACTCGATGTCCCCGCGGTCCGTCCGCACCCCAGCCACTCGGCCGCGTTCGACGGCGATGCCCAGCACCCGCGTGTGCTGGGCGATCGTGACACCGCCCCTCCGGGCGCCGGCGGCGAGGGAGTAGCACAGCTGGGACGGATCGATCTGACCGTCCGACGGTAGGTAGACCCCGCCCAGCACACCGTCGGTGGTCATCAGCGGGAAGAGGTCTTCGGCGTCGGTGGCGCTGATTTCCTCCATCGGCAGTCCGAACACTCTGGCCCAGGCCAGTTGTCTGCGCAGTTCTTCCAGCCGTTCCGGGCTCGAGGCAAGCCGGATGCTGCCACTCTCGACCCAGCTGGGCGGCGATTCCGACTGCTGCAGCGTGCGGTAGAGCTCGACGGAGTACATGTTCATCCGGGTCAGCGTCGGATCCGACCGCAGCTGACCGACCAAGCCGGCGGAATGGAAGGTGGACCCACTCGTCAGCTCGCCGCGGTCCAGCAGGACGACATCCCGCTCACCCAGCTCCGCCAGGTGGTAGGCGATGCTCGCTCCACCCACGCCACCGCCGATGATCACAGTCCGGGCCCGGGCGGGAAGCGCCTTCTCCTGCGTCACGACATTCTCTGCCACTACGCGGTGCCTCTCCCTGAATGTCGGATGGAATGTCGGACCTCGACGGACCTCACGCTAGTGCGGCCGAACCGTCCCGGTCTAGACCGTACGGGCCCCACTGCCCTACCATCGCGCCATCGCCAGGCGTCGTCGTCCACGACCTCGCTCGCGATGACCGGGTGCAGGAGATCTGACGGAGGTGTTCGGGTCGTGATCGCTCCCTCCCCGGACGTTTTCGCGCTCGCTGTCGACCTGCGCCTCGACATGGTCCCGGCCTTGCGGGATACCGACCGGGTCGTCGAAACCCTGCCGGGCGGGCTGACCAATTCCAACTTCAAGATCTCGACGGGCCGGGGCACCTTCGTCGCTCGCCTGTCCCGCCCCGGCGCCGACCTGCTCGCCATCGACCGACATGCGGAGTATCGGAACTCGCTGGCGGCCGCGGCATCCGGGGTCGCACCCCAGGTCGTCGATTTCGTCCCCGAGGCCGGCGTGCTGCTGATCGAGTGGCTGCCCGGCCGCACGCTCCAGCCGGCCGACCTGGAAGAACCTGAAACGCTGCGCGCGATCGCGGCGGCCTGCCACCGGCTGCACGCCGGAGCGCCGTTCGTCTCCGATTTCGACATGTTCGAGATCGCCGACCGCTACCTGCGAACCGCCCTCGATCGCAAGTTTCGGTTACCTGATCGCTATCTCGAATTCACGGCGCACTGGACACGGCTCCGTAGGGTGCTCTCCATGGACCGTTCCGCCCGTGTGCCGTGCCACAACGACCTGCTGGCGGCCAACTTCATCGAGAACCAAGGCACCGTTGCGCTGATCGACTACGAATACTCCGGCAACAACGATCCGAGCTTCGAATTGGGCAACATCTGGAGCGAGTCCAACCTGCCTGACGAACACCTCGATCTGCTCGTCGACGCCTACTTCGGCGGTCACGACGAGTCCCTGATCGCCAGATGTCGTCTCCAAGCGCTGGTCTCGCAGTACGGATGGACCCTCTGGGGCGTCATCCAGCACGCCGTCAGCGAACTCGACTTCGACTTCTGGGAGTGGGCGATGGAGAAGTACCGTCGTGCCGTCATCACGTTCGACTCACCCGATTTCGCCGAACTGCTTGCCGCGGCTCACTGCTCCCCGGCCGACCGATCCCGTTTGTCTGCACCCACCGTCCCGAAGGAGAACAAGCTGTGACTGCCACCCCCGAACTGAGTGACGACGAGAAACATCTCGCGGAACTCGGCTACACCCAGGAGCTGAACCGTTCCTGGTCCGGCTTCTCCAATTTCGCGATCTCGTTCTCGATCATATCGATCCTGGCGGGCTGCTTCACCTCCTTCGGACTCGGCTGGAACAACGGCGGGCCGGCGGCCATCGCCTGGGGCTGGCCGATCGTCTCGGCCTTCATCCTGATCATCGGCGTCTGCATGTCCGAGTTGGTGTCGGCATACCCGACGTCAGGCGGGATCTACTGGTGGGCAAGCAAACTGGGCGGAGTCCGAGCCGGCTACTACACGGGTTGGTTGAACCTGATCGGATTGATCGCCATCGTCGCCTCGGTCGCCTACGGGTGCGCCACCTTCCTGGACTCGACCATCGGATTCTTCACGACGAGCGCGGATGGCACCGACTCCAGCTATACATCGGGTCAGCTTGGGCGGATCTTTCTCTATTTTGTCGCCATTCTCGTCATCGCGGTGGTCATCAACATCTTCTCCAGCCACCTGTTGGCGGTCCTGAACAACATCTCTGTCTGGTGGCACGTCGCAGGTGCGGCAGCAGTGGTCCTGATCTTGGTCATCGTACCCAAGCACCACGCCAGCATTGGTGATGTCTTCGGCAAGGTCATCAACAACAGCGGAATTTTCTCGGGCAGTACTCATGGCATCGCGTGGTTGTTCTTCGTGCTGCCCATCTCGGCGATCCTGACTCAGTACACAATCACCGGATATGACGCCTCCGCACACCTGTCGGAGGAGACCAAGAGCGCAGCCGGCGCAGCCGCAAAGGGCATCTGGCGATCGATCTTCTATTCGGCGATCGGCGGCTGGATCCTGTTGTTGGCCTTCCTGTTTGCGGTCCAGGATTCCGACAAGGTCTCTGCGGCGGGCGGAGCTGTCCAGTCGATCTTCGCCCAGGCGATGTCGGCCGGGTGGGGTGGGACGGTTCTCCTCATCTCTACTGCCGGCCAGTTCTTCTGCGCCGTGGCCTGCCTGACGAGCTGCTCCCGGATGCTCTTCGCGTTCAGTCGCGACCGCGCCGTCCCCGCGGCAAGGCAGTGGTCCTCGCTCTCCAGCAAGAAGGTGCCGGCCAAGGGCGTCATCGTGTCCGCCGTCGTCGCCGCCATCATCACCCTTCCGGCCCTCGTTCCGGTCGACATCAACGGTGCACCGGTCCCGGTCGCCTTCTTTGCCGTGGTCAGCATCGGGGTCGTCGGGCTCTACCTCGCCTTCGCCATCCCGATCTACTATCGCTGGCGGGCTGGGGATTCGTTCAAGGTCGGGAGCTGGAACCTGGGGCGGCACTACAGGTACCTGGCCCCGATCGCCCTGATCGAGATCGTTGTCACCTCGATCATCGCCCTGTTTCCGACTTCTCCCGGTGGTATGCCGTGGGATCCCAGTTTCGCCTGGAAGTTCGTGAACTACACCCCACTTCTCGTCGGTGGGGTGCTGATCCTGCTCTGGATCTTCTGGCACGTGTCGGTCAAGAAGTGGTTCACCGGCCCGATCAACCAGATCGGCACGACCGATCTGACGAAGGTCTGACCAGGTCTTCACCTGATCCGACACCGCCGGGTGCAGGAGGATTCTTCCCCTCCCGGCACCCGGCTGTCGCCGTCCTCGAGGTCAGCGACCGCAGACGAGTCCGCGTCCGGCGGGGCCACCTTCGTAGCCCCAGCTCAGGCCGCCCGAATCCTGTACGCCGACGAACCACTTGCGCTGATCGCCCTTGGTCGCCTTGGCTGTCCTGCCCGGCGCGTTCCTGACCTCGTCGGCAGTGAAAACGAGGCGGACGCCCGGGGGGACATCGATGCCATGAGCGTCGAAGAAGCCGACCGGATCACGAGTGGCTTCGACCCGCAATGCTTTGTCATCGTCCAGTCGATCCAGCAACGGAAAAACTGCACGGCTGTTGGTGATCTCCATCAATGCGGCGTATGTCTCGGGGTCTCGCTTCGACATCGCCATCAGCGAGCGATGCATGCGCAGACCCGCAGCGATCGACGCGACGTCAGCCGACAGTCCGGACGTGCTGGACGACGCAACGTGGGTTGATGCGGTGGGGGTGGATTCGAGCGTGGTGGTCATGATTCCTCCTGGGGCAGTGGGGCGATGAATCACGCTGACCGTTCGACCGTCAGCGACCGGTCGGCGATGTTCAACGGGACTGAGTGGAGGAACCGACAGGCAGCCTCCTGATACCCTGCGGCCATGATGACGGCCAGCTCCGTTGGAGGGCCTCGCCACATTCCGAGACGCGTCAGCCGCTGCCGGCAGCGGCCCGGCGCAGTAACGCCGACAGGGCACGGGATCTACCGACCTGAGTTGTCCACCCTGGCCCGTGACGGACACCTGCGCCTTTTGTAGGCTGTCCAGCGGCGTTCCGGAACTGCCCGGGCCACCAGCGGTCCAGCCTGCCGGGATTCTCGGCCCCACGAAGGGCGTCACACATGAGCGAGCACCCCAGGAATCCGCGATTGTTGAGCGTCGGGACGCTGAAGGAGCTGATCGCCGGCGACGAGATCGACACGGTGGTCGTTGCCTTCACCGACATGCAGGGCCGGCTGCAGGGCAAGCGGCTGCACGCACCGTACTTCGTGGACGAGGTACTCGATCACGGCACCGAGGGCTGCAACTACCTGCTCTCGGTCGACGTCGACATGAATACCGTGGCGGGGTACGAGATGTCGTCATGGGAGAAGGGCTACGGAGACATGGTCTTCGCCCTCGACCTCGACACCATCCGGCTGCTGCCCCATCTGCCGGGTTCGGTGATGGTCCAGGCCGACCTGACCTGGCTGGACGGCGAACTGGTGGCGCAGTCGCCCCGATCGATCCTGAAGGCCCAGCAGGCCCGTGCCGCGGCCGCCGGCTTCACCGCGTTCGCCGGCACCGAACTCGAGTTCATCGTCTTCAACGACACCTACGAGGAGGCCTGGGACGCCGACTACAAGAACCTGACACCGGCGAACCAGTACAACATCGACTACTCGATCCTGGGCACCACCCGCATCGAGCCGTTGCTCCGAGACATCCGGAACACCATGTACGCCGCCGGGCTGACGGTCGAGTCGGCCAAGGGTGAGTGCAACCTCGGTCAGCACGAGATCGCCTTCCGCTTCGAGGAGGTACTGACCTCTGCGGACAACCACGCGGTCTACAAGAACACCGCCAAGGAGATCGCCGAACAACACGGGCGGTCGCTCACTTTCATGGCGAAGTTCAACCAGCGGGAGGGCAACTCCTGCCACATCCACCTGTCCCTGCGCGCTCTGGACGGCGGACTCGTCTTCTGGGACTCCGCCGAGAACGAGCGGACGCCGCTCTACGACCACTTCATCGCCGGGATCCTGGCCACCATGCGGGAATTCACCCTGCTCTACGCGCCGAACATCAACTCCTACAAGCGGTTCGCCGAGGGCTCGTTCGCGCCGACCACCGTCGCCTGGGGTCAGGACAACCGGACCTGCTCCATCCGCCTGGTCGGCCACGGCAACTCGGCGCGACTCGAGAACCGGCTCCCCGGTGGGGATGTCAACCCCTACCTGGCGATCGCGGCGATGATGGCGGGCGGGATGTACGGGGTGGAGAACGAGCTCCCGCTCGAGGACGCCATGGTGGGCAACGCCTACACGTCCGGGAAGCCGACCGTGCCGACCAACCTCCGCGCCGCTCGGGACCTGTTCGATGCCTCCACGGTGGCCCGTGCGGCATTCGGCGACGCCGTGGTGGACCATTACGTGCACGCTGCGGACACCGAGTTGACCGCTTTCGAATCGGCCATCACCGACTGGGAACTGCGTCGCGGATTCGAAAGGTTCTGAGAAGACAGTGTCGAGCTTGGACTACCGCGGGATCCTGACGGGCGAGGGTGGCACCACCACCCTGATCGACCCGACGACGGCTGCGGAACTGACCACCCTGCCTCGCGCCTCGATCGAGGAGACCGACCGCGCCATCGAACGGGCGCACGCGGCCTTCCCTGCCTGGCGGGCCGTCTCGCCCGGCGATCGGGCCCGGCTGCTCCGCCGGTTCGCGTCGGTGGTCGACGAGCACCTGGTCGAGCTTGCCGAGTTGGAGGTGCGGAACTCCGGTCACACGATCGGCAATGCCACCTGGGAGGCCGGCAACGTCCGCGACGTCCTGAACTACTACTCGGCCGCGCCCGAGCGGATGTTCGGCCGGCAGATCCCGGTGGCCGGCGGTGTGGACATCACCTTCCTCGAACCACTGGGCGTCGTCGGCATCATCGTGCCGTGGAACTTCCCGATGCCGATCGCCGGCTGGGGGTTCGGGCCAGCTCTGGCCGCCGGCAACACCGTGGTGCTCAAACCCGCCGAAGTCACTCCCCTGACGGCGATCCGGCTGGCCGAACTGGCCCTGGAAGCCGGTCTGCCCGAGGGGGTCTTCACCGTCGTACCTGGCAAGGGATCCGTGGTCGGCGAGCGGTTCGTCACCCACCCGCTGGTCCGCAAGGTCTGCTTCACCGGTTCGACCGACGTCGGCAAGGGCGTCATGCGGGGAGCGGCAGATCAGGTCAAGGCGGTGACCTTGGAGCTCGGCGGGAAGAGCGCGAACATCATCTTCGAAGATGCTGATCTGGAAGTGGCCGCCGCAGCAGCACCCGGCGCAGTGTTCGACAACGCCGGCCAGGACTGCTGCGCGCGGTCCCGGATCCTGGTGCAGCGCAGCGTATACGAGAGATTCCTCGGACTCCTGGAGCCGGCTGTCAAAGGCTTCCGCGTCCGGCAGCCTTCCGATCCGGACGCCGAGATGGGTCCGCTCATCACCGCCGGACAGCTGGCCTCGGTCGCGGCCTACGTGGAGGGCACCGACATCGCCTTCACCGGCAGCGTTCCCGTCGGATCCGAACTGCAGCAGGGCTTCTGGTACCCGCCCACCGTGGTGATCCCGGCGTCGGCGTCGGACCGGATCTGGCGTGAGGAGGTGTTCGGCCCGGTGGTCGCCGTGCTGCCCTTCGACGACGAGGCCGAGGCCATCTGGATGGCCAACGACAGCGACTTCGGTTTGTCCGGATCCCTTTTCACCTCGGACGTGGGCCGTGCGCTCCGGGTCGCCCGTGGTGTGGAGGCGGGCAATCTCTCGGTCAACTCCCACTCCTCGGTCCGCTACTGGACCCCGTTCGGCGGCTACAAGCAGTCCGGCCTGGGCCGCGAGCTCGGCCCGGACGCACCGGCCGCCTTCTCCGAGGTCAAGAACGTCTTCATTGCCACCTGACCCCCCGTTGCGTCCTGCAACGCGCTCGCTATAGCGATCGCTGTGCAGGACGTTGCAGTCTCCTTGCGTCACTTATCCAAGAAAGGTCACCACTCATGTCTGGTCGTCTCGCCGGCAAGGTCGCCGTCATCACCGGAGGTTGCTCCGGGCTCGGTCTGGCCACTGCCAGGAAGTTCTCGGCCGAGGGCGCGAAGGTCGTCATCGGTGACATCGACGACGTCCGCGGGCCAAGCATCGCCGACGAACTCGACGGCAGCTACCTGCGCACCGACGTCACCGATCCCGACAATGTCGACGCCCTCTTCGCGCTCGCCAAGAACACCTACGGCAGCGTCGACGTCGCCTTCAACAACGCCGGTATCTCGCCGCCGGAGGACGATTCCATCCTGACCACCGACCTCGCTGCCTGGCGCAAGGTCCAGGAGGTCAACCTGACCAGCGTGTACCTCTGCTGCAAGGCGGCCCTGCCGTACATGATCGAGCAGGGCAAGGGCTCGATCATCAACACCGCATCGTTCGTCGCCGTGCTCGGAGCCGCGACGAGCCAGATCTCCTACACCGCCTCCAAGGGCGGGGTGCTCTCGATGAGCCGCGAGCTCGGAGTCCAGTTCGCCCGCAAGGGCATTCGGGTCAACGCGTTGTGCCCCGGGCCGGTCAACACACCGATGCTGCAGGAGCTGTTCGCCAAGGACCCGGAGCGGGCAGCGCGGCGACTCGTGCACATCCCGATGGGCCGGTTCGGCGAACCGGACGAGATCGCCAACGCCGTGCTGTTCCTGGCCTCCGACGAGTCCAGCTTCATCACCGCGTCGCAGTTCCTGGTCGACGGCGGCATCTCCGGCGCCTACGTCACCCCGCTGGACTGACCGGTAGCGTCCTGCAGTGTGCTCGCTATAGCGAGCACTTTGCAGGACGCAACGCTCTACTTCACGAGGAGTTCGGCCATGACGGGTCCGATCATCGGCATCAGCATGTACCGCGAGCCGGCCAGCTGGGGGCAGTGGACCTCTGTACCTGCCGTTTTGCTGCCGGCCCGGTACGTCGACGCGGTCCGGGCCGGTGGTGGCACCCCGGTAGTGCTGCCGCCGCTCGGCCCCGGGGACGACGCATCGAAGCTCGTCGGCCGGCTCGACGGGCTCGTCATCGCCGGCGGCGCTGACGTCAATCCAGCCCGCTACGGCGAGAACCCCGGTGAGCACACCGCCGGCTGGCGCGACGACCGGGACGTCTCGGAATATGCCCTGCTGGACGCCGCCGACGACCTCGGCCGGCCGGTGCTCGGTATCTGCCGAGGCATGCAGTTGATGGCGTCGCGGGCAGGGGGGCGGCTGGATCAGCACGTCCCCGACCTGATCGGCGACGACAAGCACTCCCTCGGTCCCGGGCTCTACGGCCCGGTCGACGTCACCACCGTGGCCGACTCCCGACTGGCGGGCATTCTCGGGGAGAACCTGACCGTGCCGTGCCACCACCACCAGTCCGTCGCGGCGGCGCCCGGATTCTCCTTCGGCGCCAGGGCCTCCGACGGGATCCCGGAGTCCATGGAGGCCCCCGGCGAACGGTTTGTGCTTGCGGTGCAATGGCATCCGGAGACAGGTACCGACATGCGTCTGTTCGAGGCGTTGGTCCAGGCCGCTAGCTGACCGGGACGAGTACGTCCAGGATCTGCAGGTCCGTGTCGCCAGGCGCCCAACGGAAACGCACGAGATCGACGGGCCTGCCGATCTTCGGCTGCCGGCCACGACCCGCCGCTGCGGCGAGGGCGAGAATCCGGCCCGGTACCGCGGTCGCCATCGTCACGGCCCGACGGAGCGAGAGTCCGGTGAGACCCGGAAGTCTGGCTACGCCAGCGGCGAGATCGACTGCAGCTCCGGCCAGGTACTGCTGACCCGCCACCCGCAGGCGGCCCTCCGGATCCAGTTCCACCTCGCCGCCGACCGGGGTCCGGTAGAGCCCGGGTGGCTGACCGGCCAGCGCCACCGCGTCGCTGACCAGGAACGACCCGGAGCGTCCCTTGGCCCGGATCATCGCGCGGAGCGTGTCCCCGTCGAGGTGGAATCCGTCGGCGATCAAACCGGCGGTCAGCTCCGGTGCCGCGAGCTGCGCCCAGATCAGGTTCGGATGACGGGGCAGCATCAGCGGAGCGCCATTGCCGAGATGGGTCGAGAGGCTCGCACCGCCTCCGATCGCGGCAGCGATCTGTCCAGGGTCCGCGACACTGTGCCCCAATGAGATGGTGACACCCAGAGCGACCGCCTGGCGGATGAAGTCGGGCGCACCGGGCCATTCGGGAGCGATCGTCACCAGAAGCGGAAGTGGGGCGCAGATCCGTTGCCAAGCAATCAGTTCATCGATATCAGGCGGGCGAATGTGGTCGATGTCGTGGGCACCGCGGGCACCATCGACCGGGGAGAGGAACGGGCCTTCGATGTGCAACGCCGGGACGGCGGCGGCGGTGGGCGGGTCGATCCGTACCGCCCGTATGACGGCCGCCAGCCGGTCCTGCATCTCGCCCGCAGACCCGGTGATGACGGTCGGCACCACGGCTGTCGTCCCCCGCCCGACCAGTGCCGACACCGCCCGCGACACCTGCTCTGCCTCCCCACGGTTGAAGTCGAACCCGCCGTAGCCGTTGACCTGGAGGTCGACAAACCCAGGGGCCAGCCAGATGTCGGGGGCTGCATCGCCGGCACCGTGATCGACCGACTCGACGGTGCCGTCCTTCACCATCACCGTCATCGGCGCCCCGGTGCGGGTCGATCTTCCCTGCACGGTCATCACGTCAGCCGGCATCAAGTCATGCGGGGTAGGCGGCGAGATCGGTGTAGAGCGAGGCATTCTCGTGCAGACGCAGGGCGGTGGCCGGGCACGAGGCATCGACCGGTCCGGTCAATGTGCGCTGTACCGCAACGGTTTTCCTCGGTCCACAGGCGACCCCGACGACTCGGTGGCTCCGCATCAGCCGCGGGATCGTCAGGGTCAGTGCCTGGGTGGGGACGTCCTGGACCGCCGCGAACAATCCGTCGTTCACCTGCTGGACCCGGCTGGTGAGGTCGAGATCCACCACGCGCAGATCCTTGTCATCGTCGAACCGGGCCGTCGGCGGATCGTTGAAGGCCAGGTGACCGTTCTCCCCGATCCCGAGGCACACCAGATCCACCGGTGCCGGATCCAGGTACCCGTCGGCGCTCACCAGTGGGTGGAACGTCAACGGGAGAAGATCGAAGAGGCTGCGCCGCAACCAATTTCCGAAGCATTGGGGGGCGTCGACAGACAGCCCCAGGTACTCGTCCATCTGGTGGGCCTGCACCCTGGACCAGTCGATGCCGGGTGCATCGACAAGCACGGCCAGCATCGCCGACTGGGAAGGCGCGGCCGCGAAGACCACCCGCACGGTCTCGACGGTGTGCGTCAGCCGGCGCAGGTGGTCAGCGATCTCCAGAGCCGCGAGCCGGCCGGCCTCCTGCGCACTGCGCGCGACCGTGACCTGCAACCGATCCACCACGAAAGCTCCTGCCACGTCTCCACATCTCGATTCTCGAGCGTTCGAGGCATTGCCATCCCGCACCCCGGTGTCCGGGCGGTCCCGGCCAGCCGTCAGTATCCACCCATGGATTTCGACCCCATCAGGACGGCAGCGCGGAGCGCCCTGGACCCCCTCTCCTGGGACTACTACGAGGGCGTCGCCGACGGTCGTCCCGAGTCCCAGACGGACCACGAGGCGTGGCAGCGCATCGGCATCGTGCCGAGGGTGATGCAGGGCCTGACCGAGGTGGACACCACGTTGACCATTGCTGGGGCGACGTTCTCGACGCCGGTACTGGTCGCGCCGACCGCCGCCCACGGACTCGCCCATCCCGACGGCGAGGTCGCCACCCTGAACGGCGCGGCGGCCGCCGGTGCCCTGATGATCTATTCCAGTTCGGCCAGAGTGGAGGTGACCGAGTTCGGCGCCGCCGCCGACGGGCCATGGTGGGCACAGGTCTATCTGATGCGGGACCGCCTGGTGAGCGACGACTACATCGCGCGAGCCGTAGCGGCCGGCGCCCGTGCACTGGTGCTCACGGTCGACCTGTCGGGGGGCCTGGCCGAGGCGCCGTTCCGGCAGAACACGCGGGTCGGGCTGCCGGCCCTGCCGGGCAATTTTCCCGGCCTCACCTGGGCGCAGATGTCGGCCGGCATCGATGCCAATCTCCGGCCGGACCACGTATCCGGCCTGATCGAGAGCACCGGACTGCCGGTGTGGGTGAAGGGCGTGCTGCACCCGGAGGACGCCGTCGCGGCGGTGGAGGCCGGTGCGGCCGGCGTCATCGTGTCCAACCACGGTCGACGGCAGGTAGCCGGGGTGGTGCCGACTGCAGAGGCCCTCGGCGACGTCGTCGACGCCGTCGGTGGCCGCGTTCCCGTCGTCGTGGACGGCGGGATCCGTTCCGGTGTGGATCTTCTGCGGGCACTGGCGCTTGGCGCGAGCGCGGTCGGTGTCGGCCGTCCGGTGCTCTGGGGGCTCGCAACGACCGGCACGGACGGTGTCCGGGACGTGCTTGCCGGTCTCACCGTCGAACTGCGACAAGCCATGGCCGCGACCGGCGCAGGTTCGCTGTCGGCGATCAACCGCACCATGGTGCGGCCGGCCACCTTCCTCACACGTTGATCGGGGCCCAGGGTTCGACGACCACCACCGACGCCGGAGCGGTCAGCTCATCACCCTGGAACTGCTGGGTGATCCACCCTGGAACTGCTGGGTGATCCACCCTGGAACTGCTGAGTGATCCACCCTGGAGCTGCTGGGTGATCCACAGGGGGCTCCGGACGGGATGGGCAACGGATAGCCGGAGGCACCCGCCTCAGCGCCCTGATCGAGATAGTCCTTGCGGATGCTGCCGGAGATCGGGTGCGCTCCGGTGGCCGGGTGTCAGTAGATCGACGCATCGGTGCCGGGAACCGGGCTGGTGCTGCTCCAGTCCTGGAAGTGGTTGCAGCGCCCCTGTCCGTCGGGCAACGGCGTTTCGTCGGTCACCAGTGCCCAGTTGGTCGCCAGGCCGGAATTGACGAACGACCGGAGGATCTCGCCGTGCATCTCGTGGACGACACCGTCGACGAAGTGGAGCGCACCGTGCTCGAAGTTGTTGAAGCGGCCCGCCGGCACCCGGGGGATGTCGGCCTCGCTGGTCGTCGGCCAACCGAGCACCCTCGCCGCGCCACCGAGCTGCTCCCACCGCCCGCGGATGGCCCCATCGAGATCCACACCGAGATCGATGATGGAGTATGTCATCTCGGCCTTCTCATTGCCGTTGCCCGTCTGCTCGATCACCGCCAGACGCGGCTGCGCCGCGGTTCGCGAGTCCCAGGTGCCATTGGATCCAGCGAACGGAACCTTCCAACCGAAGGTCAACGACACCGTGTCGTAGCCGGCCCGCTGGTAGCTGGAGGTCACGGTGCCTTCGGTTCCGGTGCCGATGCTCCAGGCCGCATCCCGCGCACTGAACACACCGCAGACCTGCTCCCGTTCAACGTGGTGATCACCTTCTCCACGGCTCCGATCGCACCGCTGATGATGCCCTCGGCATCCTCGATCGAGTCCAACGCGCTCTTCTCGGCCATCGTTCTCCCTCTGCTCTCCTGGTGTGCGGTCCGGCGGCGACCTGAAGGACCGCCCTGGTCCACCTGATCCTCGACGTCGTCCGGCCCCGCTGTCTCCGTGCCGGCACCGGGTTCCCGGGGACCCATCTCAGTGCTGACCCCGCACCAGGGCCGGCAATCCCGCCCGCCTGGCAGCAGCCGTTCGTTCGCTGTGCCACGCTTGCCCCGTGCGTATGCAATTCGCGACCGGGCCAGACCCGACCGACCTGTTGACCCTGCCGTGGTCGACCCCACTGGAGGACTGGCCGAAGGAGAAACTGGTCAGCCTCCCCCGCGGCATCTCCCGGCACGTCGTACGGTTCGTCCGGATGGGCGGGATCGTCTACGCCATCAAGGAGATCAGCCAGGGGCTGGCCGAGCACGAGTACGAACTGCTGCGCGATCTTGCCAAGGCCGGGATCCCGGTGGTGCAGGCCGTCGGTGTCGTCGCCAACCGCACCACGCCGGACGGCGAACCGCTCGACGCGGCTCTGGTCACCAAACACCTGCGGTTCTCGCTGCCCTACCGGGCACTGTTCTCGCGGCGCCTCGACGTCGATCTCGAACCCAAACTGCTGGACGCGCTGGCCGAACTGCTCGTCCGCCTGCACCTGGTCGGATTCGCCTGGAAGGATTGCTCGCTCTCCAACACGTTGTTCCGTCGCGACGCCGGCGCTCTCGCCGCATACCTCGTGGACGCCGAGACGGGTGAGATGCGGCCCAGCCTGTCCGACGGTCAGCGGCAGCAGGATCTGGACATCGCCGAGACCAACCTGGCCGGTGAACTGCTCGATCTGCAGATGTCCGGGTTGCTGTCCGACCAGGTCGATCCCCTCGCCACCGCCGTCTCGGTGATCGAGAAGTACGAGCAGCTCTGGGCCGAACTGACGCAGCCGCAGACGATGGGTGACGACGAGTGGTGGCGGATCGAGCAGCGCCTCCGTCGGTTGAACAAGCTGGGCTACGACGTCGCACAGATCCAGATCAACGAGAAGGATGGCGACCCACACGTTCTCGTGCAGACGCAGGTCGTCGAAGCCGGGCACCACCGGCGACGGATGTTCAACCTGACCGGGCTCGACATGCAGGAGAACCAGGCCCGGCGGGTGCTGAACGACCTCGACACCTACCGGTCGCAGGCGGTGATGCCCGAGAGCGAGGTCGACGAGGACACCGTGGCCCGGCACTGGGTCAGCGACGTCTTCGAACCCGTCATGGAAGCGATCCCGGCGGACCTCGCCGCCAAGTTGGAGCCGGCCGAGATTTTCCACGAAGTGCTCGAGCACCGGTGGTTCCTGTCCGAGGCGGCCGGCCACGAGGTGTCGATCGAGGTCGCCGTGAGGTCCTACATCGACAACGTGCTGCGCTTCCGGCCGGACGAGCAGGCGCTGCTGGACCCGGACCTGATGGGCAACGGCCTGATGAACCCGGACGACGAAGAATTCGACGCCGACGGCGAGGTCGTTCCCAACGACGACGATCCTGAGGCCGATGCCGCCTGGGAGGCAGCCGCCATGAAGTACGGCGGCTGAGAGCCGGTCAGCCGAGCAGGCTTTCGATGTCCACACGGATCTCGGCAGCGTCCGGCTCGGTCGCGGGACGGTAGCGCCCGACGACGGACCCGTCCGCTGCGACCAAAAATTTCTCGAAGTTCCACTGCACGTCGCCGGCGGCGCCCGACGTGTCCGCCTTCTGCGTCAGTTCGACGTAGATCGGATCTCGGCCGTCCCCGTTGACGTCGACCTTGTCCGACATCGGGAAGGTGACACCGTAGGTGGCCGAGCAGAACTCGGCGATCTCCGCCGCGGTACCGGGCTCCTGCCCGTTGAACTGGTTGCTGGGGAATCCGATCACGGTGAAACCACGGGCGGAGAACTCCTCGTGCAGGGCCTCGAGCTTGGTGTACTGCGGGGTCAGCCCGCACCGGCTCGCGACGTTCACCACGAGCGCGGCTCGGCCACCGGTCAGGGCGCCGAAGGTGGTCGACCCACCGTCGAGGGTGGTGAGGGGAAGGTCCAGCAATTCGCTCATCGGGTCAAGCTCCTTGTTCAGCGATTCGGTGTCCGTGCAACGCTCACGGTGCCCACACGATGGGATCACAACAGGATGAACAGTGGGCGACCGGAACCGATTCCCGCGCCGTCGCATAGCGTGAGCCCGATGAGCACACCCTCCACGGTTCGGCGGTTGGGCGCAGCCGACTTGATCGACATCGTGCTGGACGCCGGGTCGTTCGCCAGCTGGGATGTTCCGGTCGTCAGACCTGGCGGCCTCGACCCTCGCTACCTGGAGGAACTGCGGGCGGCAGCGGCGAAGGCCGGCACCGACGAGTCGGTCCTCACCGGAGCCGGCACCATCATGGGACGACGGGTCGCCCTGCTCGCCGGGGAGTTCGGGTTTCTGGGCGGTTCGATCGGGGTGGCCGCAGCCGACCGCCTGGAGGCTGCGATCCGGCGCGCCACCAACGAGGGCTTGCCACTGCTGGCCGCGACGGCCTCCGGTGGGACCCGCATGCAGGAAGGCACCCCGGCGTTCGTCCGGATGGTGCGCATCACCGAGGCCATCGCCGTCCACAAGGCTGCCGGCCTCCCGTATCTGGTGTACCTCCGTCACCCGACCACCGGCGGGGTGTTCGCGTCCTGGGGATCGCTCGGGCACGTGTCCGTGGGCGAACCCGGCGCGCTGATCGGCTTTCTCGGGCCGAAGGTGTACCAGGCTCTGTACGGATCACCGTTTCCCAGTGGGGTGCAGACCAGCGAGAACCTGTTGACCCACGGCATCGTCGATGCGGTCCTGGCGCCAGAGCGGCTCGGTGAGATCGCCTCGCGGGCGCTCAACGTGCTGATGCCCGGCAGCCCGACGATCGTCGTCGGAATCGAAGCGCCTGCCCCACAGGCAGACTGCTCGGCATGGGAGTCGATCGAGTTCACCCGCCGGCCGGACCGGCCCGGAGTGCGTGAGCTCCTCCGCTTCGCCGCGACGGATGTGGTCGCTCTGTCGGGCACCGGACAGGGCGAGCAGCAGTCTGGCCTCCGGCTGGTACTGGCCAGATTCTCGGAGGTCTCGTGCGTCCTGCTCGGTCAGGACCGGACGAAGCAGTCCGGGGACACCCTGTTGGGTCCGGCCGCACTCCGCGTTGCCCGCCGCGGGATGCGGTTGGCCGCCGAGCTCAACCTGCCGTTGGTGACTGTCATCGACACGCCCGGCGCCGCGCTGTCGAAGGAGGCGGAGGAGGGTGGACTGGCGGGTGAGATCGCCCGCTGCCTCGAGGATCTGGTGGTGCTGGGGGCTCCGACCGTCTGCGTGCTGCTCGGACAGGGATCAGGTGGCGCTGCGTTGGCGCTGCTGCCGGCCGACCGGGTGATCGCCGCCCGGCACGCCTGGCTCTCGCCCCTGCCGCCGGAGGGCGCCAGCGCGATCATGCATGGTGGCGACGTGAGTTTTGCCGCGGAAATGGCGGCGCAGCAACATGTCAGGGCGGCCGACCTGTTGCTGCGCGGTACCGTCGATCGGATCGTGCCGGAGTTCGAGCACGCCGGCGCCGAGCCCGCGGCCTTCAGCCGACGGATGGGTGCGACCCTGGCGGCGGAACTCGCTGGGGTGCAACAACTACCCGTCGAGCTCCGTGCCCTCCGCCGCGCCGGCCGGTATGCCTGACCGCCCCTTGCGTCCTGCAGAGTGCTCGCTATAGCGATCACTCTGCAGGACGTTGCGGGCGGGCACCGTTGCCGGTCGGCGACGTTGCGCGCGGGCCGGTTCTAGAAGGTGCCCGGATAGAAGCCGAGGACTCCCGTCGGGCTCGGGCCGGTGACATCACCGACGTAGAGCTGGATCCGGGCCTTGAAGCGATCGAGAGCGCCGCGGTCGCAGAGGAACCGGCCCAGCGCGGTCGGGTTTGTGTTGGGGTAGGCGAAGATCGACCGGTATCCTGGCGGAACCGGGATGTCGGCCCGCGGGCTCCAGGTGGCGCCACCGCCTTGCACCGGAGTGGAGAGCAGCCAGCTGATGTACAGCTTGGCGGCAGCCGGGTGCGGCGACTTCTTCAGGATTGCCGCCGTCTGCGCCCACGAGACGAAGGGGCTGTGCACCGGCAGGGTGAACCTGGCCGGATCGGTCGGAGCGGCCTGCAACCCGGAGAACGTCGCGAACGTCGCCTCGGAGACGCCGCCGTAGACTGCGGCCGCCGACGCTGCGGTCCCTCGAACGAAGGTCGGATTCTGCGCCATCAGCTTCGAAATGTAACCCCAGCCGTACTTCTCGACCAGTTGGTGGAAGAAGAACAGCACAGCATCGTCGTCATTCGGGTAGGTGAAGAGGAGCTTGTTCTTGAACTCCGGCTTCAGGAAGTCCGATGCCTCGACCGGGGCCGCCCTGCCCAACGCAGTAGACGTGACGTTCGCGAAGGCCAGCACCACCACGCCGGTGTAGTAGCCGTCGCGGTCCTTGAACTGCGGACGTACCTTGTCGTAGGCCAGCGGCCGGTACTTCAGGAGGACGCCCTCACGCTTCCAGCGCGGGAAGTCGTCCAGGGTCTGGAGTTCGACGACGTCGGCGACGACCTTGCCGCTGGAGAGCTGTGCGTCGATCCGGGCATCGTGCACCTTGCTGAGGTCGACGACCATGTTCAGCTTCATCTCGGGGAACTGCGCGAGGAAGCCGAACTTCGCCTGGTCCTGCTGCGTCGGGGTGTCGCCTCCCGCATACACGGTGAGCTTGCCGCCTTCGGCCAGCGCGGCCTGGTAGAGCGACGCGAGCTCTGCCTGTTCGGTCGCCGCCGACGTCGGCGCAGCGATACCCGTTGGTGTCGCTGCGGTCTCGACCCTCCGGGCGGTCTCGGAAGCAAAGGCGTTTCCGGGTATCGCCGTTGCCGCAGCGGCGAGCGCTCCGGCACCACCGAGGATCACCGAACGTCGCCCGAACTGCCGTTGCGTGGTCATGCCGCGACCTTGTCGAACGTGGCGGAGACGGTGAGGCCCAGACGACGTCCGGCCATGCCCCTGCTCTTGACGACGCCGTGAGCGTAACGATCGACGGATCCGGTGGCGGTCACGGTGAGAGTGCCTCCGGCCAAACGAATCTTGGTGACGGTGAGCTCCAACGGCGCAGCCACACCGGCCACGGTCAGGGTACCGACGGCGACCCAACCGGCGCCGTCCTTGCGCAAGGTGGCGAACTCGACGGCGGAGGATTCCGCGTCGAGGCGATACTTCCCGGTCGGGATCGCCTCGACGGCGGTACCGGCGACAGCTGCAGTGCTCATCGGTTTCCAGCTTTCGTTCTCTCTCGGTGGTGGGACCTGATGTCCGCACCTGGACGGGTAGTCGTTCAGTACTGAACAACAAGCTACACCGATGGTTCAGTACTGTACAAGTGTGTAAGCTCGGCCACATGGACGAGGCCGAGTGGATCTCCGGAACTGAGGGTCAGGTGTGGATCACCTATCAGCGCGGGAGCCAGCTCCTGGAGCGCGTGATCGAGCAGCAACTCAGGGAGTCGGCAGGCCTGAGCCATCCTGAATTCGAGATCCTGTCGCGGCTCGCGGCCACCCCCGAACACCGCCTGCGAATGGGAGCCCTCGCTGCCCTACTGATCTCACCGAAGACGCGCCTCAACTACCAGGTCAATCAGCTGGTCGCCCGTGGCCTGGTCACCAGGGAACCGCATCCGACCGACCGGCGCGGCTTGAACACCGTGATCACGCCGGAGGGACTGCGGGTCTTCTCACTGGCGGTGCCGGGCCTGGTCGAGACCGTGCGCTCGCACGTATTCGGCATACTCTCCCCGCGGGAGCGGAGCAGCCTCCACGCGATCATGACGCGCATTGCCGACAACATCGACCCGACCATCTGCCTTTGACAGCGCAGCGGCCGCTTGCGTCCTGCAAAGTGCTCGCTATAGCGAGCACTTTGCAGGACGCTGGGGCGGTGTTCAGGGGCTACAGGGCGATCCCCACGTACTTGGTCTCCAGGTATTCCTCGATGCCTTCGAGTCCGCCCTCGCGGCCGATGCCCGACGCCTTGACGCCGCCGAAGGGCGCAGCCGGGTTGGAGACGATGCCCTGGTTGATGCCGACCATGCCGGTTTCCAGCCGTTCGGCGACCGTCAGCGCGCGCGTCAGGCTCTCGGTGAAAGCGTAGGCCACCAAACCGAATTCGGTGTCGTTGGCCAGTTCGATCCCCTCGGCGTCGGTGGCGAAGGTGGTGATCGGTGCGACCGGGCCGAAGATCTCCTGGCTGAACATCCCCGCCGTCCTCGGTACTTCGGTCAGGACGGTTGGTGCGTAGAAGTACCCGCGGTCCCCGACGGTCCTGCCACCGGTCAGCACCTTTGCCCCGTGGTCGACGGCATCTGCCACCAGACTCGAGACCTTCTGCACCGCAGCAGCATTGATCAACGGCCCGACCTGGACATCGTCCTCGATCCCACGCCCGACGACCATGTCACCCATTCTCTGCGCCAACCGGGCACCGAATTCCTGCGCGACCGACTCGTGCACGATGAAGCGGTTGGCCGCCGTGCAGGCCTCGCCGATGTTGCGCATCTTCGCCAGTATCGCGCCGTCGACGGCACGGTCCAGGTTCGCGTCCTCGAAGACGACGAACGGCGCGTTGCCGCCGAGTTCCATGCTGACCTTGAGCACCTGCTGGGCCGACTGCTCGATCAGCGTGCGTCCGACCGGCGTCGAACCGGTGAAGGTGATCTTGCGCAACCGCGGGTCGCGGATGATCGGCTCGGACAGGGCGGCAGCCTTCGAGGTGGTCACCACGTTGACGACGCCGGCCGGTAGACCGGCCTCGGTGAGCAGATCGACCAGGGCGAGGGTTGTGAGCGGAGTGAGCTCCGCTGGCTTGACGACGATGGTGCAACCGGCTGCGAGCGCTGGGCCGATCTTGCGGGTGCCCATGGCGAGCGGGAAGTTCCACGGCGTGATCGCGAACACCGGACCGACCGGCTGCTTCATCGTCAGGAGCCTGGTGCCTCCGGACGGGGCGGTGGCGTAGCGCCCGGCAATCCGGACCGCCTCCTCGGAGAACCACCGGAAGAACTCGGCACCATAGGTCACCTCGCCGCGCGCCTCGGGCAGGGGCTTGCCCATCTCGAGCGTCATCAGCAGAGCGAAATCCTCCGCACGCTGCGTGAGTAGCTCGAAGGCCTTGCGCAGAATCTCACCGCGCACGCGGGGATCAGTTGCAGCCCAATCTTTCTGCGCGGCAACAGCGGCGTCGAGGGCCAGCAAGCCTTGAGCGGGCGAAGCATCGGCCACCTCGGCCAGCACCTCGCCGGTGGACGGGTCCTCCACGGCCAGCGTCCCCGCTCCGGCCACCCACTCGCCGCCGATGAACAGTCCGGTCCTGACCCCGGACAGGACCTCGGAGATACGCGCTGCGGTGATGCCGGCCATGGTTCCCTCTTCCTCGAACAGGATCGGCCGCACTGCCGGCCCGGATCGATCCTGCCACCAGCGCCGCCGCCAGGTGGAGCCACCTGCGATCGAAGTGGCCGTGCCTACGCCCCCGGGCTTCCGCAGAGCGGAAGTGGCGCAGCTACCCGCGCAGAAGACGCAGCAGCAGCGCGACCTCAGCGGCAACGGCATCCCGGCCGGGGCCGAGGTATTTCCGCGGATCGGTCACCTTCGGGTACGCCTCCAGGACCTGCCGGACGACCGCTGTCATCACCTGGTTCAGGCGGGTGGCGATGTTGACCTTCGTCATCCCAGCCCTGACCGCGGTCACCAGACCGGGATCGTCGACGCCCGATGACCCGTGCAGGACCAGCGGAACGGCTACCGCGTCGAACAACGAGCGCACCAGATCCAGGTCGACCTGTGCCGACCGATCGGCCATCGCGTGCGAGGTACCGACCGCGACCGCGAGGCTGTCGACGCCGGTCGCTGCGACGAAGGCAGCGGCCTCGGTCGGGTCGGTGCGGACGCCCGGGGCGTGGGCGCCGTCCTTGCCGCCTACCTCACCGAGTTCGGCCTCGACTGCCACCCCGGCAGCGTGGCAGTGCTCCACAACCGCAGCAGTGCGGGCCAGATTGTCCTGATAGGCCAATTTCGCGCCGTCGAACATGACCGAGGTGAACCCGAGCGCGACGGCCTCGTGCACCAGATCCTCGCTCTCGGCATGGTCGAGGTGGACGACCACCGGAACCGTTGCGGCCGTGGCGATCGCGATGCACGCAGCCCCGATCGCTGCCAGGCCGCGGTGGAATGCCGCTGTGTTCTCCGAGACCTGCAGCACCACCGGGAGTGCCGCTGCCTGCGCCCCAGCCACGATCGCTTCGGCATGTTCGATCTGGATCACGTTGAACGCGCCGATCGCGTACCGTCCGGCTCGGGCATCGGCCAGCAACGGTCGTGGGTCGGACAAGCTCACGGGTTCTCCCTGGGTCGAGGTGCGGTAGTTGCGTGAAGAAGTGCGCTCCGGCATCGGCGGCCGGCCTCCGGGTTCGGCGCATACAGGAAGGCCCAAATGTGGCCCCCGAAGGCCGAATTCTGGCCGAACCGTATGCGCCGCGCAGTTCTGTATGCGCAGAGGGGCGCGGCGGGCAGTTCTGCATGCACAGAGGGGCGCGGCGGGCAGTTCTGCATGCGCAAAGGGGCGCGGCGGGCGGGGCATCAGGCGGAGGCCGATTGGAGGGCGGTGGCGATGCCGGTCCAGCGGTGATACCGGTTGTCCAGCAGCGCTTTGCGCTCGGGCCGCGGATGCTGGGCACGCACGACGGTCACGCAAGCGAGAGCAGCCTGGTCGACGTCGGAGAACACACCGGCGCCGACGCCGGCCAGCATGGCGGCTCCTCGCGCTCCCGATTCCACCGCGTCCGTCACCTCGATCGACAGGCCGGTGGCGTCGGCGAACAGCTGGGTCCACTCGGCACTACGGGTGCCGCCGCCGGCCAGTCGCACCGGGCGGGTGTCGATCGGCCCGGCCGCCGTCAGCGCCTCGAGGTGATACCGATGCGTGAACACCACACCCTCCAGTCCGGCCCTGAGCATGTCGTCCGGGCCGTGCCAGCTTCCCAGACCGGTGAACGCACCGCGGATCGCCGGGGTCAGCATGGTGCCGTAGACGAACGGCAGGAAGAGGGGGTCGTCGTCGGCCACGGTCGCCCCGTCCCGGTCGGCCAGCGCCGCCGAGACGGCACCGCCGACCGTGTCGGCCGTGTGGGCCGTCACCTGCCGGACCCAGTCGACCGCGGTCGCCCCGGCGGGAGACGTCGACATGAGCAGGAAGCGGTCGGCGGTCAACGAGCCCCGCGCCTGCCACTGCCACGACGGCAGCGCCTCGTGGCCGACCAGCTGGTTGATGTTGAACGTGCCCATGATGGCGCTCACGCTGGCCGGCGTCAGCGCCCCGATCCCCAGCGCCGCCACGTGGACGTCATGGCTACCGGTGATGACGGGGGTACCGGCCCGCAGTCCGGTCACCTCGGCCGCGGCCTTGGTGACGTACCCGGCCACATCGCCGCTCGCACGGATCGGTGGCAACAGGTGCGAAGCGTCGGCGAGGCCGCAAATCTCGGCCGCCTCCGGCGACCACTCCCGGGCGCGGACGTCGCACAGTCCGGCGGCCGCCTCCGTCGGGTCCGTGGCGATCTCGCCGGTCAACCGCAGCCGCAGCCAGTCCTTGCAGAAAAGCATGTGCGCGGCCCGGCCGAAGACCTCGGGTTCGTGATCACGAAGCCAGGACAGCGTGGCCGGCGGCGTGTAGGGCGCCGGCACCTGACCGGTGATGGCCATCAGGCGGTCGGCGACCTCCCCGGTGTTCCACCGGTCGCAGTAGGACGCGGCCCGGGTGTCGGTGGCCAGGATCGCTGCCCGCACCGGACGGAACTGCGCATCCACCAGGTAGAGACCGTCGCCGTGGGCGCCGATCCCGATGCTCACGACCTGGGACCCGTCGATGTCCGCGTCGATCAGCGCATCAGCGATCGCACCGGCCGCGGACGTCCAGACGACCTCCATATCCCTTTCCTGCCAACGGGGATGGAGACTGAAGGTGGCGGTCGGCCTGGCCCCGCGACCGATCTCGGTGCCGTGCTCGTCAAAAACCGCTGCCTTGATGACGGTGTGGCCGGCATCGACGCCGACCAGGTAGCCGTGCTTCACGCCCAACCCAGTTCCTTCGCGTTGACCGCCTCGAGCGCCCGACCGGTGGCAGCGAACTCGGCGGCGGCCCCGACCACCATCCGCGCCGAGGTGATGTTCGTACCGGCCGTGTCCCCACCGAAATGCGTCGTCATGGTGACGTTGTCCAGCGAGCGCCACCGGGAGTCCGCGGGCAGTGGTTCGTCGTCGAAGACGTCCAAGGCCGCACCGGAGATGCTGCCGGCAGCGAGCACGTCGTAGAGGGCGTCGTAGTCGACGAGCCGTGAGCGGGCCCCGTTGACGAAGTACGCACTCGACTTCATCGCGGCGAACTGCTCCTTGCCGATGAAGCGGGAGGTCTCGGGCGAGAGCCGGGCCAGGACCAGGATGAAATCGGACTGCTCGAAGACGTCGATCAGGTTGTCGACCTTGCTCACTCCGGACTCGGCGAGCAGTTCGGCCGAGGCGTACGGGTCGTACGCGATCAGCTTCGGGCCGAATCCGGACACCCGGTGGGAGAAGATCTTGCCAACGTGCCCGAACCCGACCATACCGACGGTGGAGTGGGCGATCTCGACCCGGCTGCCCGGGAAATCCTTGCGCCAGCCGCCGGACTTGATCGACTGATCGGCGCGGGAGATGTTGCGGGTCTCCGACAGCATCAGACCGATCTGCAGTTCGGCGACGGCGCCGGCGTTGCGACCCATGGCCGGCACCACTCCGATGCCCCGCGCGGTCGCCGCGGTGATGTCGATGTTCTCCAGACCGGCGCGCGCCACGGAGATCAGCTTCAGGTCCTGACCGGCTTCGATGACATCGGCGCCAACGGGCGCGAAGTGCAGCCCCAGCACCGCGGCACCGGGGACAGCGGCCAGCAACTCGGATGACGGAGCAACCAGGTTGGGGCCCTTGACCTCCATGATCGCCTGCGCCGCATGGTGTTCGGACTTGTCACCGGCCATGGCGACCCCGCGCAGCGCCAACCTCGCCGCCGATTCCGACGGCAGGTGGGCGATCGCGTCCCGGTAGGCGTCGACGGGGATGAACCCGTCCCCCACCACGAGCAGGTCGAGCGGAGATGTGTTGTCGGGCATGTTGTTCCTCAGGATTGAACGGACGACAGGGAGTGGGGGAAAACAGGATCCGGATCAGGTTGGCGTCATTGCAGCCGCCGGACGACGACAGCGCCGACGTCGGCGCCGGCCGCGACATCGCCTGCGGTACCGGGTATCGCGCACGCCGAGGTGCCCCAGGCCACTGCTGTCGCGAGGGCCCCTCCCAGCGCGGCCGGATGTCCTGGCTCGGTCGAACCGGCGACCGAGAGGAATCCGGCGAGCAGGGCGTCGCCCGCCCCGACCGTGTTGACCGGGACGATCGGCGGGGCGATCGCATGCCAGCTCCCACTGCTGTCGGCGTAGACGGCGCCGCTGGCACCGAGCGTCGCCAGGACCGCTCCGTCGATCCGGGCGGACACGGTTCTTGCCCACCCGGCGGCCAGATCGACCAGGGACGAACCACCCGCGTCGCGGCCGTCCGGGTCGAGCGCGTTGGCGTTCTGCCCCACCAGATCGGCGAGCTCGAGATGGTTGGGGGCGATGAGGTCCGGCTTGGCCGCCAGCGCTGCCTCCAGGGCGCCACCGGAGGAGTCGACCGCGCTGCGCGCGCCGAACCGTCGGGCCAACTCGATGAGGTCGGCAGGCAGATGGTCGGCGCCGACGGGGACGGAGCCGGAACAGAGCATCCAGGCGCCGGGGTGCTGCCCGAGCAGGTCCTCGACGATCGCCAAAAGGTCGATCCAGACCTGCCCGGGGAGCTCCGGCGACGGCGCATTCATCTTGGTGGTCGGCACTCCGGCCACCGCGAGCGTGGTGTTCGTCCGGGTGGCGATGTCGGTCTGGACGGCCAGGAACGGCACCGCTTCCTGGGCGAGAAGCTCGGCGAGGTGCCGACCTTCGGGACCGCCGAGCGGCAGCACCGCCACACTCGGCGCTCCGGCGGCCGCGAGGGCCCGGGAGACGTTGACACCCTTGCCACTGGCCTCGACCACGCTGGTGGCGGCCCGGTTGACCCGCCCGATCACGAACTCGGCCGCGGTGTACGTCCGGTCCAGCCCGGGGGCCGGCGTCACGGTGACGATCATGTGAGAACCACCTGAACTCCCTGCCTGCGAATGGATTCCACCGTTGTCCTGGGTGCTGCGGACTCGGTGATGATCAGATCCATCTCGGTCACCTTGGCGAAGACCGCGAACGAATCGCGTCCGAACTTGGTCGCATCCGCCAGCAGTATCCGGCGGCGCGCCGTGGCGACCGCGGCACGCTTCACCGCGGCCACCGCCAGATCCGGGCACGTCAGGCCCCGGTCCACGGTGACCCCGTTCGTCCCGAGAAAAGCGATGTCCACCACCAGTTCCGACAGCATCCGGGCGGGCCACGCTCCCGCAGCGGCCAACGACCCGGACCGCATCGGGCCGCCCAGCAGGATCACCGAGATCCTGGGATTGGCGCTCAATGCGGTGATGACGGGAATGGAGCCGGTCACGACGGTGAGCGGCCGCTCCGGGTCCAGTGCCCTGGCGACCATGATCGCGGTGGAGCCCTCGTCGAGGAAGATGACTTCGGCATCACGGATCTCGTGGCGGGCGCGCGCCGCGATCAGCACCTTCTCCGGCTGATTGCGCTCGGTGCGGCTGGTGACCGTGCCTTCGAATCCGATCCGGTCGGTGGGGAGCGCACCGCCGTGGACGCGGCTCACCAGGCCCTGTTTCTCCAGATCCGCGAGATCGCGTCGCACGGTCTCAGGAGCGACCTGGAGAGACTCGGAGAGGTCGTTGACCGACACCCGGCCGTCGCGCCGGGCCTCGGCGAGGATCTGCTGACGGCGCTCGACCGCGTACATGCCGCTGTCGCCGCGCTCCGTGATGGCGTGTGTCCTTCGACCGCTGGGACGCTGGGACGCCACCCGTTTGAGTGGGCTTGTGCCCGTTCTTCTCCGGTTTAGACTGGACCACGTCGCGACGGTAGGCAACCGGACGGCAACAACAGGCATAGATCTCATCGTATCGGGCTCGATCGGGCCTAAACGGGCGTGCTCGCATGGCTCCGGAGGCGTCGGGCCGATCTCACCCTCGGTGCGACCGCCATTGGTCCGTCTGCACCGCGGGCCGCTCGTACCGGGGATTCCCGGATCAGTCGTCGGCGCGGAGAATCAGTCGGTGCATGTCACCTACCCGCGGCGCACATTCCTCGCAGTCGTGGTGCTCCTGGTGTGCTCATCGGCCATCCTGCCGGGTGCGGTGGCCCGGGCGCTGCCACTCGCCAACCAAGCCGCACCGGCCGCACCCGCCGCACAAGCCGCGCCCGCCGCACAAGCCGCGCCGGCCTCGTCGGCCTCGTCCACCGGACCTGTCGCATCCGTCGCGTCGACCGCGCCGACCGTGGTGGTGTCGGGAAACCATCTGCTGGACAGCCGATCCGGCGCGATCTTCGTGCCCCGCGGGGTGAACTGGCCGAGCTTCGAGTACGCCTGCGCGCAGGGATGGGGCTATTCGCGGGACACCACCCCCGCACCCGCGGCCATCGCGGCCTGGCACGCGAACACCGTGCGGGTCCCGCTGAACCAGGACTGCTGGTTGGGCACCCACGGTTCACCGGCCCCGGAAGGGTCGACCATCCGTACCGCCGCCGGATACCGCGCCGCCGTCGGCGCTTTCGTGACCGCGCTGAACGCCGCCGGACTGGTGGTGATCCTCGACCTGCATTCGTCGACCACCGGCGGCCCCCAGGTGTCGGGCCAGCGCGCCATGACGGATGCCGGGTCGGTCACCTTCTGGTCGTCGGTGGCCGCGGCCTTCGAGTCGAACCGCTCCGTGATGTTCGATGCGTTCAACGAGCCGTACTCGCGGTACGACGACAACAACCCGACATTCCTGCTGACCTGGTCGTGCTGGAAGTCCGGCGGATGCCAGGCTCCGATCGAGGACGACTACACGGCAACGCTTTCCGGCCGGGCGTACACGGTCGCGGGAATGACCCAGATCGTGTCGGCCATCCGCGCTGCCGGCGCGCCGGCTCCGATCCTGGTGGGCGGACTCGACTACTCCAACGATCTGCGGTAGTGGCTCACCTCCCGTCCGAACGACGACCAACTGGTGGCCTCGTTCCACAACTACCGCGGTCAACGTTGTGACGATGTCGCCTGCTAGAACACCGAGATCGCTCCGGTGGCAGCGGTTGTCCCCGTTGTCACCGGAGAGTTCGGGGAGGAGGACGGGACGGCCGACTACCTCAACACCTACATGACCTGGGCCGACAACCACGACGTCGGCTACCTCGCCTGGGCGTGGTGGGTGGTGCCGGAGGAGCCCCTGGCGCTGCTCACCAATGACAACGGGACTCCCCGCGCGCCACTTGGCACCGCGGTGCGGACCCATCTGCTCGCCCGCCCGCCACCCACGGCGCCGTCCGCGGGGACCCTCACCCCGATGTTTCCGGCCCGATTGATCGACACCCGTGCAACGGGTGGACCTGTGGCTGCCGGCGGCACGTTGTCGGTGCGGGTCAGCGGGCGGGGTGGCGTGCCGAACGATGGTGTGTCCGCAGTCGCCGTTGACGTCACGATCACCGCGCCCACCGGGACCGGCTACGTCACCGGGTTTGCCTCTGGTGCAGCTCGTCCCGGAACGTCGAATCTCAACCATCCCCGCGGGCGGACCATCTCCGGCCTGATGGTCCTCCCGGTTGGCCCGGACGGAAAGATCCTGCTGTACAACGGCTCCGCGGGCACAGCCCAGATGATCGTCGACGTCGCCGGGTACTACCACGCCGGTCCCGCCGCGACCGCAGGCACGCTGCGCCTGCTCGCGCCCACCCGCCTGCTGGACACCCGCCTGCTGAGCACCCGCACCGACGCCGCGGTCGATGCCAGGGACACGATCGCACTCCAGGTCGCAGGCCGTGGCGGGCTGCCCGCCGGGAAGGTCGCGGCCGTGGCGCTCACCGTCACCGCGGTCACACCGGAGGCGGCCGGCTACCTCACCGTCTACGGCGACGCCCGACCGACGGCGTCCACTCTCAACTTCGTGTCGGGACAGACCGTGGCGAATGTGGTGTTCGTGCCGGTGGGTACCGACGGAAAGGTCCACCTCTACAACGGATCCGCCGGGCGCACGCAGTTCGTGGTCGATCTCTTCGGCTACATCGTGGCCGGCATGCCGACCGTGACCGGGGCGTTCCGGCCGATCGGCCCGACCCGTGTGCTGGACACCAGGATCCCGCGGGGAGCAACGGCGGCGGTTCCGCCCAGTGGCGAGATCTCGGTCCAGGTCGGCGGCGTTGCGGGTGTTCCACTGACCGGCGCCTCCTCGGTGATGGTCAACATCACCGCCGTCACGCCGGCGGCCGACGGCTATCTGACTGCCCATCCGACCGGTTCCGTGCGGCCCCGCACGTCAATTCTCGGTTTCGTCGCCGCCGGGACCATCGCCGATCTCGTCATCATGCCGCTCGGAGTCGACGGGAAGATCCAGCTCTACAACGGATCGGCCGGTGCGACACCCCTGGTCGCCGACGTGGTGGGGTACTTCCTCGACGGCGCCTGAGCTGCCGCGATACTGCCTACCTTGCTGACGTACCCCTTCCGGACGGTATTCCCGGAGCTTGCTGCCGGAAGAATGCAACAACCGGGCCACCGGCGGCGTGGAAGTGGTGGTAGCGCCGTGTCGACACGGCGGGCCACCGCGTGGACAGCACAGGCCGACCACCGACCCGAGGCAGGAGGATCCACCGGCATGACGCGCGCAGGATCCTTCGAGGACTTCTTCGGTCTCGAGCAGCGCGGGCTGGTGCGCTACGCAGCTCTGCTGACGGGTTCGGTCTCGCAGGGCGAGGACATCGTCCAGGAGGTTCTGGTCCGCCTCTATCTGCGGTGGGATCAGGTGCAGGCGGGCGAGGGGAACATCCTGGCCTACGCGCGCCGCGCCGTGACGAACGAGCATCTGTCCTGGCGCCGCCGCTGGAACACGCGGAACATCCACCCGACCGGTGCCGGTACCGATCTGCCCGACTCGTCCTTCGACCCCTGGTACGACCGCCCGGATGACGAGTTGTGGCAACGATTGCAGGCCCTCCCCAGCCGGCCGCGGGCGGCCGTGATCATGCGGTACTACCAGGACCTCACCGATCCCGAGATCGCTGCGGTGCTGGGATGCCGCGAAGGCACGGTCCGGGCCCACGTCAGCCGGGGCCTCGCTGCCCTGCGTACCGAATACGCGCCACGCATCAGGGTCGGCAGCGACGACCAGCAGGCACGCAGGACCGATCCCACGACAGCCGAACCCCCGACCATCGAACCCCCGACCATCGAACACGGACAGCCATGACCCACGACGAGGAACGTTTGCGGGAGATGCTCGACCGGCGTGCAGCGCGGGTCGAGTCCAGCCTCACCATGTCCGACATCCGCGACCGCGGGCTGCGGAACCATCGCCACCGGTCACCGATCCTCGGCCCCGCGGTGGTGGCGGCCTGCGTCGCTGTCGTCATCGTGGTGGTCAGCCTCGTCGGCCGCCAGACGAACCCCAGCACGCCTCCGGCCGGCCCCGGCCCGGGCCGGAGCAGCCAGGTCAGCACCAGCGCCGAGCAGTCGACTCCCACCCCGACCCGGCTGACGCCGACCACCACGGTCCGGTCAACGCCGGTGCCGGTGAACCCGCCCCTGACCACCCCAGCGTCGACCGTCCCGGCATCGACGGTCTCCACCTCCGCAACACCATCGACGCGCAGCGTCAGCCAGGGCGGATAGCAGCTGCGGTGCAACAGAAGCCCGTCGGGACGCGTGTCATCAGCAGCGAGACGCACCAGGCGATCGCCACGGCAACCGCGACAAGGCGCTACGACAAGGCGCCACGACCTAGGAGACATCACGATGATCAGCAAGCGACAGAAGATCGCGGCCAGTGCCGCTTCGTTGGTGGCCGGGGCCGGACTCGTCCTCGTCCTGACCAGCGGGAGTGCGGGAGCCTCTGCCCCGAGCACGTCGCCCGTGTCGCCCCCCGCCGGCGTGGTCGTCACCAAGTCCGTGGCGCCGGGCGCGGTGGAAAAACCGGACCCGAAGGCTCCCCGCCCCACCCTCACCATCTCGACCGCACCGGCTCCCGGCGGGGCCGGGTCCGCCCCGGACCCGAACGGCGGCACGATCACCGTGAGCGCCAAGCCGGGCGCCTCGATCCCCGTGGACCCGAAGCACGCACCGACCACCACCGTCTTCGCCACCCCGGCCGCTTCGTCGACCAGGTAGCAACCCCAGCAACCTCGGGCGCCCAGTAGCGCCGGGCACCCAGCAACCCCGGGCACCCAGCAGCGCCGGGCACCACGAACGGCACGACCAGACGGGCTGACACCGAGTAGCAATCCGGTGTCAGCCCGTTGTGCGTGGCGCGTCAGCACATCCCCGAATCATGGTCTCCAGTCGCCGGGAACGAGCCCGGTTCCCGTAGGAGCATGACAAGGGAGAATTGGCATGACCAACATCATCGAGGCCGAGGGCCTCACCAAGAGATTCGGCAAGACGCAGGCGCTTGCCGGTGTGAATCTGAGCGCGAAGGCCGGCACCGTCCTCGGGGTGCTCGGGCCCAACGGTGCCGGGAAGACCACTGCGGTCAGGGTGCTTGCCACCCTGCTCCGCGCTGACTCCGGACGCGCGACGATCGCCGGGTACGACGTCGTGAAGGACGCCCACAAGGTCCGTCAGACCATCGGGCTGACGGGCCAGTACGCGTCGGTCGACGAGGACCTGACCGGTACCCAGAATCTGGTGCTGATCGGCCAACTGCTGAATCTGACCACCCGGGACGCCAGGGCCAGGGCGGCGGAGCTGCTGGAATGGTTCGACCTCTCCGATGCGGCCGGACGCACCGCCAAGACCTTCTCCGGCGGGATGCGGCGGCGCCTCGACCTGGCCGCCAGCCTCGTCGGCCGACCCAGCGTCATCTTCCTGGACGAGCCGACCACCGGCCTCGACCCCGCCAAGCGCGAGGAAATGTGGGAAGTGGTGCGCCGGTTGGTCACCGACGGCTCCACCGTCCTGCTGACCACCCAGTACCTCGAGGAGGCCGACGCCCTCGCCGACGAGATCAGCGTCATCGATCGCGGCAAGGTGATCGCCCACGACACCCCCGACGGGCTGAAGCGGGTGATCGGGGGGCAGCGGATCGAGGTGCAGCCGACGGACATCACCCGCCTCGACGAGGTCAACAGCATCCTGGCCCGCGTCGGCGGCGCGACACCCGTTGTCTCCGGGCGCAATCGGCTCAGCGTGCCGGTGCCCGGCGAAGAGTCGCTGCCGGCCGTCGTGTCCCAGCTGGGTGCCGCCGGCATCTCCGTCACCGAACTATCGCTCCACCTCCCGAGCCTGGACGAGGTCTTCATGACGCTCACCGGCAAGGCAACTTCCGCAGAGGAGACCGCAGCATGACAACGTCCATGGTCAAGTCCGTGACCGAGACAACCTACAAGGCAACGACTTCCGGCACCGACCAGACATCGGGGCACAATTTTGTCCGACACGTCCTGGCCCTGGCCAAACGCAGTCTGACCAAGACGCTGCGCACCCCGGAGGCCCTGATCGACGTCACCGTCCAGCCGGTGATCTTCCTGGCCCTGTTCACCTACATCTTCGGCGGCGCGATCGCGGGCGGATCCACCGGCCAGTACCTGCAGTTCCTGCTGCCGGGGCTGTTGGCCCAGTCGATCGCCATGGCGGGGGTGGCCATCGGGCAGAACCTGAACGCCGACATCGAGAAGGGTGTGTTCGACCGGTTCCGCTCGCTGCCGATCGCCCGCTCGGCTCCGCTGGTCGGCGCGGTGGTCGCCGACTTCGTGCGATACCTGATCCTGTGCGTGATCACCCTGGGATTCGGCTACCTCATGGGCTTCCGGATCGAGACCAACGTCGTCGCCGCCATCGCCGCCATCGCCCTTGCCATCGCCTTCGCCCTCTGCTTCTGCTGGATCTCGGTCTGGGTCGGAATGATCGCCCGGACCGCCGGTTCGGTGCAGGGCATCATGTTCCTGCTCGTCCTGCCGTTGAGTTTCGGCTCCAACACCTACGTGAACCCCGCGACGATGCCGGGGTGGCTGCAGGCATTCGTCGAGATCAACCCGCTCTCGCACCTGGTGTCCACCGTCCGCGGGCTGCTGGTCGGCGGCCCGGTGACCAAGGACCTGCTGTGGACGTTCGGCTGGATGGGTGTGCTACTGGCGGTCTTCGTGCCACTCGCCCTCCGTGGCTACCGCCGCCGCGCCTGAAGGGGTCTGGCGCCCTGCGGCTGACGAAAGCCACCGCCCCGGCGGCTGACGAAAGTCAGCTGTAGGGCGCCGGATCCAGGACGACGATGGCAGCTTCGAGGGCCAGCAACTTCCCCTCCAGATAGGCATCGTCGAACTCCGGGCCGATCGCCACCCGGCACTCGGCGACCAGGCGGGTGATCACCACGTCGGTGAAGTCGTCACCACCGCGCAGCCGCGCACTTGCCCCCAGCATGACGGCGGCGTCACGCCACTTCCCCCTGGTGGCGGCGAGCTGGCTGACGACCACGCCCATCACCGCTACGATCGGCATGTCCTTCGACGCCTGCGACGCCGGATAGGCAATTGCGAGATCTACCAGTGCAGAGTCGATCTCACCGCGGAGCAGGGCCACCGAAGCGGTACACGAGTGCACCAGCGCCTCGATGTGGCCGCGCATGCTCGGTACGTAGCCGCCGCCCTGAACCTGCTGTCGCAGTACCTCGGAGATCATCGTGGCGCCGGCGAGATCACCCTCGACCACCCGGATCCCGATCTCGGACAGGTCGGTGAGGATCTGGCGCAACGCATCGAAAACACCACCCGTACCGACACCGCGAGCGGCCCGGAGACTCCTCCTCGCCGCGTCGATCTCACCGGTCCGCAGCCGCAATCCACCCAGCCGCAGGTGGACGATCAGGTCGTCGTCGTGCCCGCCGAGCGCCTGCAGATGGACAAGGGCTCTTTCGTAGTCGGAGATGGCGCCCGGCAGATCACCGTCCAGGGTGCGGATCCAGGCCCGGGAATTCAGGGTCGTCGACAGGCCCCACCGTTCGCCGATGCTCTCGAAATCCGCCAGTGCCTCCTCGACGTCGTCGCGCATCTCGACGAGGTCGCCCCTGTTCTCAGCGGAACTCGCCCGCATGGTGCGGATGGCGGCTCTGATCCACGGGTCCTCGGACGCGAGAGGTCCCTCGGCGAGCCGCAGCGCCAGCTTCTCGTCGCCACCGAAGAAGGCGAGGATCGGCCCGAGGATGACCAGGGCCGGCCACGGTGGCACCGGCGCATCCGCCAGTTCGGCGGCCAACAGGGCAAATTCGGTCTGACCGTCCGCTCCGCGGCCGGGATCGTCGGCCGAGAAGGACGAAATCATCGACATCGCGCGGGCCGCCCTGAGGTACAGCGACCAGCGATGTCCCGTGCCGCCGTCGAGGGTCAGCAGGAAATCCATCCACGTGATGATCTCGATGTGGCTGCCCGTCGAGTTCCAGTGCCAGACGAGCGAGAGGCCGAGGAGGATCGATCGGTCCAGATCACCGGAGTCACCCAGAAATCGAAGCGCGGCCACCAGGTTGTCCTGCTCGGCATCGAGGATTGCCATGGCCGCCAACTGATCTCGCGTCCGCAGCGTCGGCTCGATCCGGGTCGCAAGATCCGCGAAAAAGATCGCGTGCGCGGTCCGGGCCGCCAGCGCCTCGCCGCGCTCGGCCAGGCGCTCGATGCCGTACTCCCGGATGGTCTCGAGCATCCGGAAACGCAACGGAGAGTCCGACATCACCTGGAGCAGCGACTTGTCGACGAGCGAGAGCAGCAGGGCCGGGACATCTTCGCGCAGAAGCGCATCATCCGAACAGACGTCGCCCGCCGCGTCCTCGGTGGCCCCGGCCGGGAACACCGACAATCGTTCCGCAAGAAGCCGTTCGGGCGACGTCAGCAGATCCCAGCTCCACTCGACGACGGCCCGTAGCGTGCGGTGTCGCGGCATCGCGGTGCGGTTGCCACCGCTCAGCAACCTGAACCGATCGCCGAGGCGGAGCGCGATCTCCGACACCGGGAGGACCCGGAGGCGAGCGGCCGCCAGCTCGATGGCCAGCGGCAGACCGTCGAGCCGGCGAACGACCTCGACGACGTCGACGACCGTGCCTTCGTCGACGCGAAAGCCGGCACTCACCGCGGAGGCCCGTTCGGCGAGCAGTTGGACGGCCGGGTACTCGATGGCAACAGAGGCGGTCGCGCCGACCGGGGGGAGGCCGAGTGGCGGGATGACGCAGATCGACTCGCCGACGATTCCCAGCGGTTCGCGGCTGGTGGCGAGCACGCGGACCCCGGGACACCGCGCGAGCAGCATGTCCAGCAGATCTGCCACCGGTCCGATGAGGTGCTCGCAGTTGTCCATGATCAGCAGGACCGTCGCGCCTTCCAGGGATTCCAGCAGGCGGTCGATCGAATCGCGAGCGGCGCGCTCGATGGTCCGATCCAGCAGCTTGGGCTCACGAAGACCGAGAGCGGACAGCATGGCGAGCGGGATGGCCGACGCCTGCGTGATCGGGGCCAGCTCGACCATCGAGATCCCGCCGGCAGCAAGACGGTTTGCTCCGCCGGCGGCGCGGGCCAAGGAAGCTGGTGCACCGACACCGACACCGACATCCGGGACCGGGGACGGCCCGCGGATCCAGGCCGCCGCGGCCTGGGCGGCGAGTCGGGTCTTACCCGCACCGCCCGGGCCGATGATGGTCGTCAGCCGTCCGGAGGCGAGCAACCCGCAGATCCGCTGCAGTTCGGCCTCCCGACCGATGAAGCTGGTCAACGCCACCCGGATGTTGGTCGGCAGACCGACCGGATCAGGGACCGCCGGACGGTTCGATGCCGGCCCGCGATCGTCAATGCCCACGCCGGACGCGCCCAGTTCGCCCCGCAACAGAGCCAGATGCTGCTCCTGGAGCCGAACGTCGGGATCGACGCCGAGTTCCTCCGCCAGCCGCAGCCTCAGCCTCTCGTAGGCGGCGAGCGCCTCGGCCGAGCGGCCGGCCGCTGCCAGCGCCGTCATCAACTGTCCGGTGAAGGCCTCCTGCAGCGGATCCGCGCTGGCCAGCTCCTCCAGCCGGGCCACCACGTCGGCGCTACGCCCCAGCCGGATGTGGGCGTCGAAGAGGTCGCCGTTGGCCTGCACGCGTTGTTCGTTGAGCCGGGCCACCACCGGGTCGGCGTAGCTCGCATCGTCGGCATCGGCCAACGCCGAACCCCTCCACAGGGCGAGCGCTGACTCGATGGTGGTCAGCGCGTCCTGCGTCTCCCCACTGCGCAACTCTTCGCGACCCCGGGCGGCCAGCCGGCCGAACCGGTGGGCGTCGACCTGACCGGGGTCGACGGCCAGTCGGTACCCGCCGGACGACTGCTGCAGCAACCCAGGATCTCCGAGCGCCCGGCGGAGCCGCGAGACCAGCGACTGCGTGGCATTGGCCACGCCTTCGGGCTTGGACCCACCCGGCCAGACGGCGTCGAGCAGCTCGCCGAGCGGAACGGTGGCTCCGGCGTCGACCGCCAGCCGGACCAGCAGCCGACGCAGTCGCGAACCCGCGATCACCGGGCGAGCCGCCCCCACTCGGACCTCCAGCGGCCCGAGGATCCCGAACTCGGCGGAACCGCTCGGCTGCATCAGATCACTGTGCCAGACCCCGGTAGCCCAGCCTGCGGTGCGCCCGGCCTGCTGTCCGCTGTCGCCCGCCGATCTCGGAGCCGGCGCCGGCCAGCCCGGAGCGGGCGCAGGCCGTTCCCAGAGAGTGATCCATTCGACTGAATTCCCTCACGTTCGGTGAGGTCGTCGGAACGACCGCCCTAGAGAGCGAACTTTGTCCTGTTTCACCCGAATGCCGGGAACCATGGATGAGAATTCACGCATCAGAAGGCGGCGTGGGTGCCTCTTGCAGTCGGACGAAACACCGGGCACACGTTCATTCATTTCCCACAGCGGTGGGGAACGCGCCTACCCGGGCCACCACCAATGGCCTACCGAATCAGGAGCAATCGTGTCATCCCAGCAGAGCGTTCAACCCCCCGTCGCAGCCCCGCGACCGTTCCTCCGTGCTGGCTTGGCGACCGCGATGACGAACACGTCGAAGGCCGTGCTGCTGACCGTCCGGGCCGTGCCCTTCACCGCCGCGATGATCGCACTCATGATCGGCATGGGCATCGCCACGCGGACCTTGTGGCACCCGGCCGCTCCGGACTCCGACCTGCTCCAGTCGTTGTCCTACGGCACCCCGCAGATCGCTCTGCGGCACTGGTGGACCTTCGGCGCCGGCGCCATGGTGCTCCCCCGCCCCGAGTTCTACCCGGTGGTCGGGCTGCTGCTGGCGTGCGGGCTGTCCCGCTACGAACGCAAGGTGGGGTCGCTGCGGGCCGCCGCCGTCTTCATCGGCGCCCAACTGGCCGGCACCATGCTGACCGCGGTGCTCCTGTTGCCGTTGGCCGATGGGGCCTGGCCGTGGGCCGCGCAGGCCGCGACCCAGGTCGACCTGGGCCTGTCCGCCGGCGCGATCGGCGTGCTCGGCGCGGCCACCGCCCTGATGCACCCGGCCATGGCCCGGCGTTCACGGCTGGTCGCCCTGACCTACCTGTCCGTCCTGGTGATGAAGTCGGGGCTGCTGTGGGACGTCGAGCACCTGATCGCGTTCCTCACCGGCCTCGGCGTCGGGCCGCGGATCGCCGGACGCCGCCACCTCACCCTGCGGATGCCGCACATCGCGCCGGTCAACATCCGTTCCGGTGTCGCGCTGGTGATCGCCACCGTCGCGGTGGCCAACCTGGTCGAGTCGATCTACCCCGGGATGGGTGGCATCTTCGGGTCCGGCCAGCCCAGCCACACCCCGATGCACAACCTGCCGGTCGTCGTCCTCGAACTCGTCGTCGCGCTGCTGGTGGCAGACGGTCTCCGTCGTGGCCGTGCTGCCGCCTGGTGGATCGCCGGCTTCGGCACCACCGCCGTCCTGCTCAACACGGTGCTCAACAGCCGCGGGATGGTGCGCACCACCGACGCCCTCTGCTGCGTCGTCGTCCTGGCCCTCCTGGTCGTCTACCGAAACGCCTGGAGCTGGCGGACCCCGGAAGGCTTTGCGGCGAAGAGCATCCGTCGCGTGGTGCTGGCGTTGTCCGTCTTCGCGTGCATGTCCGTGGCCCTCGTCTGGAGCCAGCGAAACGCGCTGCAGCCCGCACCGGATTCCTTCGACATCGTCCGACAGGCCATGTCGCGCCTCACCTTCACCTCCGGCCCGCTGCGGGTCACCGACCCGACCAGCCGAATGGTGCTGAATGCAGCCGCCGTCCTCTGGGCCCTCGTCCTGATCTGGCTGCTGGTGCCGTTCCTCAAGGCCGATCGCGGTCCCGAGTGCGGTCCGCGGGACACCCTCGGCCAGTTGCTGCGCCATCACGGCGGCGGTTCCATCGGGTGGATGCGCACGTGGCCGGCGTTCAGCACCTGGACCACCAAGGACGGACAGGTCGCGATCAGCTACTGCGTCGTCGGCACCGTCGCCATCGCCATCGGCGACCCGGTCGGGCCCGAGAGTTCCTTCCCGGAGGCATCTTCCGGCTTCCGGCAGTTCTGCCAGTACGCCGGCTGGACGCCCTGCTGGTTCGCCGCAACGCCCGCTCTGCGCGACTCCGCTCCGGGCTGGCGGTCCACCCAGATCGGCGAGGACACAATGGTCGACCTGGCCGACCTCAACTTCGTCGGCAAGAGCTGGCAGGACGTCCGGACCGCCCGCAACCGGGCCGCCCGCGAAGGCATCACGGTGACCGGCGGTCGGCTGTCCGACCTGTCCCCGGCACTGGTCGAACAGATCGAGGAGATCTCGAGGGAGTGGGTGCTGCGCAAGCCGATGCCCGAGATGGGCTTCACCCTCGGCACTCTCGCGCATGCCAGGGATCCGGAGATGCGCACCCACCTGGCCGTCGACGCCGCCGGCGTCGTGCAGGGCGTCACCACCTGGCTGCCCATCCACCGCGACGGCGAGGTCGTCGGCTGGACCCTCGACCTGATGCGGCGCCGGCCGGACGGCTTCCGCCCCGTCATGGAGTTCCTCATCGCCGAGAGCGCGGTGATCTTCGCCGACGAGGGCTACGAGGTGTTGAGCATGTCGGTCGCACCGCTGGCCCGCCGCACGCCGCAGACCGGGCCGCGCACCATGCTGGACCGCACGCTGGATCTGATGTCGCGGCTGCTGGAACCGACCTACGGCTTTCGCTCGCTGCTGGCGTTCAAGGCCAAGTTCCACCCGGAGTTCCGTCCGGTGTACCTGATGTACGCCAGCCCGTCCGACCTGCTGGCGATCTCGGTGGCCATCGGACGGGCCTATCTGCCCGACCTGGACACCCGGCAGATGGCCGACCTCGTGCGCGGCCTCCGGACGAGGCCCCACACGCCCGTCGCCGGCTAGCTCGGGGGCGCGGCGGTCAGACCTGACCTGCGATCGAATTCGAGCCGCCGAGGGGACTTGAACCCCTAACCCCCGCATTACAAGTGCGGTGCGCTACCAATTGCGCCACGGCGGCAGTGGACGGTGGTGAACCGGCCGAAGCAAAGCCTAGTCGCCGACGACGGTTCGTCAGACGGGTGTCGGTTCCGACGAATGGCCCGTGCGCTCCGGGGTGCGGCTGACTTGGGCGGGAACCATGGCGACCGGTCGGTCCGCCGTCCCGTTGGTGTCGAAACGGCCGGCCACGGTCATGAGGATCGTCCGGCATTCAGGGGGCGTCACACCCATCAGCGAAGAGAGAGCGGCGATGGCGCCGGTGTCGAGCGTCATCACGCCACCGGATGATTGACGGGCGGTCTGCTGCAGTTCGATCCACCGACGGACCGAGCTGAGGCGTTCGTCGCCGTTCTCCCGCATCTCCTCGATGTCGATGGTGATCGGACTGCCGCCGTCAGCGTCCTGCCGGTGGCCGATGCCTCGTTCGGCATTCGCCACCAGGTTGCCGATGTTCTCGCCGAGCGCCTTGGCGATGACCCACAGCACGTCGACCCGGAGGGACCGATGGCCGGTCTCGTAGTTGGCCAGGGCAGCCTTGGAGATCAGTCCACCGGTGCGGGCCGCGACCTGGGCCTGGGTGAGCTTCTGGGCCCGTCGGGAGTCGCGGAGGAGCCGGCACACTGCGGCCGCGAACATCTCCTTCGACCAAGAGTCGACGGCCTGGCTCATCCGAATTCTCCGATGCTGGTCGCTCACCCGCCGTCGGGGTGGCCGCCTGTAAACGGCGACTCCTGATCTAAGCACATGGGAGATCGAACAACACCCTTTCGGAGCAGCGGAATTGCGCATCTCACTACTGTGTGTGAGCCCTGCGTCTTTCGCCTTGCACAAGATATGCTTCCGGGCACGTCCGGCCCATCGCCGGAAATCGAACGTTGCGGACCGAATGCGACCAACCACCGATGATCAGGCGAAGATCGCCTTGCCGAACCAGTCGCCGGCCGCGGCCACTCCGGGGGGACAGGCCCAGATGCCGCCGCCGATGTGGGCGATGTATTCGTTGAGCAGGTCAGCGGAACCCAGTCTTGACTGCAGCACCTTGAACTGGGTGTGCGGATTGCGCTGGTAGGCCATGAAGAAAAGTCCGGCCGCAAGCTTGCCGGTGTTCGGATCCTGGCCGTCCGTGTAGTTGTAGCCGCGGCGGAGCAGTCGCACACCGCCGTTCCCATGTGGCGAGGCCAACCGGACGTGGGAGAGCTTGTCGATCACCGGGGTGCCGCCGGCCGAGCTCTTCTCGAAGTCGATCGGGGTGAACTCGGTGCCGCCGGTCAACGGATCACCGTTCACCTTCGTGCGGCCGAAGATCTTCTCCTGGTCCGAGAGTTCGTCGGTGTCCCAGGACTCGATCTCCATCCGGATCTTCCTGGCCACCAGGTACGACCCGTTCTTCATCCACGGCTGGTCGGTCTCGTCGCCGACCCAGACGTAGTCCTTGGTGGCGCCGACGTCATCTGCGTGGATGTTGTTGGTGCCATCCTTGAAACCCATCAGGTTGCGCGGGGTGGTCTGGCCGGCGCCGGTCGCAGAGGCCCGCCCGAACCCGAGCTGCGACCAGCGCAGCACCGCGGTGCCCCGGGCCGCTCTCACCATGTTGCGGATGGCGTGGAACACCACCTGCGGGTCGTCCGCGCAGGCCTGGATGCAGAGGTCCCCGCCGGTCAGTTCGGGTTGCATGACGGCGTCCCCCGGGATGGTCCCCAGTGGTTCCAGCGCGGCCGGCATCTTGTCGGCGATTCCGAAACGCCTGTCGAACAACGAGGCGCCGAGACCGACCGTGATGCTCAGCGAGTAGGGCCCCGAGTCAAGGGCCTCGCCGGAGTCGAACGGCGGCTGGGCCTGCTTGTCGGGTGACGAGCTGACCGACTCACCCGAGGTGAACCGGGCCGCGAGCGCCGCCCACCGGCCGAGCAGGAACTGCAGGTCCTGGGGATCGGCGCTGGTCATGTCCAGGGAGGCGAACATCAGCCGCTCCTGGGCAGCGGTGGTCACCCCGGCCTGACGGGCCCCGTAGAACGGCACCTCCAGCATCGAACGGTCGGTGGTCGCGCCACCAGCCGGCGCTGCCGAGGCGCCCACCCTCGTTGCTGCCGTTGGGCTCCTGGTCGTTGCGGCGATCGTCTTCGAGTCGTCGCGGCCGGCCCTGATGCCGTAGCCGACACCGCCGCCCGCGACCAGGGCCACCGCCGCCGAGGCCGCCGCGGTCCCGAAGAACCTGCGCCGGCTCGGTCCTGGCTGCCGCTGCTGCGCAGCTTCCGCCCCGACCGGTAGGGCCGAGCCGGACGATCCAGCATCAGCGGATGCCTGTGCGCCGGGGTGCGGCTGTGCGGTGTTGCCCTGAGCCATGATTCCTCTTACTCGCTGGAACTTACTTGGTGATCTTCGCCGAGATGGCCGACATCGGTTCCTGCACCGCGAGCAGGGCGTCGGTCAGCTTCTTCTTGTCCGCCGCCGTCAGGTCCGGGTAGGGCGTCCAGCCGCCGAGGGCCTTGCTGTCACGGTAGGCGTCGAGCGCGGTCGACAAGGCGTCGAACTTGGCCGAGATGGTCGGGACCAGGGTCGGGTCGATGTCGTCCAGCGCCGGCTGCAGGGTGGCGAACGCCTGCAGCGAACCCTCGACGTTGGCCTGGAAGTCGAGCAGGTCGATGCGCGAGTACGCCTCTTCCTCGCCGGTGATCTTGGACTTCAGGACCTCGTCGAGCAGACCCGAAGCGCCATTGGCGATCTCGAACGGCTGGTAGCCCTTGCCGTTGTCCGCCACGGTGGCCGCCGAGAGTGCCTTCGCCTTCGTCTGCAGGTCTTCGACGTCGACCAGCAGCTTGTCGCCCAGAGCGCTCAGACCCTTCGTCGACCTGGTGACGAACAGGGCCTTCTCGATGGGGTGGAACCCGGTCCACTCGGTGCCGGCCTCGACGTCGCCGATACGGAGGTCGATGGCGGAGTCGAGGTCAGGGAAGGACTCCGCGACGGGCTCGATGCGCTCGTAGAACGGGCAGGCCTTGGCGTAGGCCTCCTGCGCGGCCCGGAGGTTGTCGGCCTTGATCGCGTCGACCAGTTCCTCGACCGGCGGGATGAGGAACTCGATCTGGTTGTCCACGTAGGTGCCGTAGTCGACGGCGGCCTGCTGCAGCAAAGTGGCGAGCGAACTGCCGGCGTTCGTCGCGGCAGCCTTGCCGGTGACGGTGAACGGGATCTTCTCGGTCGCCCCGCCCGGGCAGTAGATCTGGTAGGACCCGCCATCGACCTTGACGGTGAACGTGCTCGAAAAGCCGGGGGTCAGGTTCTCCCGCTCGCCGACGATCCGCTGCGCGGAGATCAGCTCCAGCTCGGTGATGCCGGTGGCGTCCAGGTTCTCGACGTCGAAGGTCACCGCTCCGGCCGGGACGGTGTCCGGCGTCGCGACGCACCCCTTGGCGTCGGTGATGCTGATCGACACCGTGGTCGGTCCACTCGCGACCGCACTGGAGGCCGGACTCGTGGCGACAGCACCAGAGGACTCGGTCCCGGAGTTCGCACTCGCCGACGGGCCGACGACCGCGGAGCCGGCAGCGGCCGACCCGGCCCCCGTGGAGGCTGCCGAGGTGGAGCCGGACCCGCACGCGGAGAGCAACAGGGCACCGGCGGCCAGCACCGAGGTGGCGGCGGCCGTGCGGCCGGGTCGATCGCGTCGCAAGAAGAACATCAAGTGGCTCCTACTGGAATGGGCTGGTCTGTCACAGGGGCAGAAGTGTGGTGCTTCGGTAGTGCTACCGGCGTTCGTGTCGGGTTGATCCGACAAGTGTTGAGGGCGTTCAGGTTCCGCTGCCGTTGGCCGCAGTCGGAGCCAGCTGCTCACGCCGGTCGGCAGGTTCTGCGTCCATACCCTCCGCACCTGCGGGTCGACCATCGGGGGCCGGCACGTGATCGGACACCCGGTCCGGACGGCGGCGAAGGAGATGCGGCAGACCAAATCCCAGTAGAATCATTGCGAAAACGCCGAGCAGGCCAGGGATCACCTCACCCAGCAGCTCGTGATCTGCGCGGCTGTCGGCGATGTCGATCGCTACGGCGAGCTGGTTGGTGACGGCCGCATCGGTCGTCACCGTCTCGATCGTCGCGACCTCCCCACCCGGATAGGTGCCGCCGGCGGCGCTGGTGAGGGTGATGGACCGGACGACGGTGACGTCCAGACCGAGCACCGTCCCGGAGTTCGGGTCGACCGTCGCCGTTGGCGTCCAGGCGTCGGTGTAGGACACCTCCACGCTTCCCGACGAGCTGCCGTCGACCGACATCCCGATCGGAAGTCGACCATCACCCAGCGCAGCCACCTGCTTGAGAGTGAGGGTGGCCGGCAATCCGCCGGCGGAGGCGTCGACCGGGACGCTCACCGGGGTGCCGATGTACTTCGCGGCCGACAAGCCCGGCAGGGAAACCGATCCCGCCAGCTGCAGGGTCGCGCGGCCGACCGGAACGGCACCGTCGCCGTCGTCGGACAGCGTCAGGGTGTCGTGCGAGGCGTCGAATCCAGCGGCGACGGTGCCGTTCGAGTTGGCCGCAGGGAGGGCGTCACCCGTGGCCAGGTCGGTGGCCGACGTCGTGGAGGTGACCGCAAGCGAGGCAGCTGCGGTGTTCGTCGGGGACGGCGCCAGCACGACCAGTGCGGCAGCGACGACGATGGCGAGGGCGGCGGCGCCGGCCAGAATCCGGCCGAGCCGCAGACCGGTGAGGGCCTTCCTCGCCGGCCACAGCACGACGGCCAGCATCGGGACCAGATACAGCAGGTAGGCGATCACCTCGATCACCGGCATCGACGAGCGGATGCCGAGCACGCCGGTCAGCAGCGATTCCTGCACGGTGCCCAGGCGGGCGCTCAACGAGAGCGAGACCGCCTGCTGCTGACCGATGGTCAGCCAGCCGGCCTCGTAGGCCGCGCGCAGGGTGCTCATCACCAGTCCGGCCGCCACCAGCACGAGGACGACACCGGTCATGCGGAAGAACCGGGACAGGTTCAGCTTCACGCCGCCGCGGTAGATCAGGTATCCGAGGCCGACCGCGATGACGACGCCGAGCACCGCTCCGACGACGGCCTGTGCGGGCGAGACCGCAGACTGGAACGCGGCCAGCAGGAAGACCGCGGTCTCGAACCCCTCGCGGAACACGGCCAGGAAGGCCATCACCACCAGGGCGGTCGCGGATCCGCTGGCCAGGGCGCCGCCGGCGGCCTCGTGCAGGTCGGCCTCGAGACTGCGCGAGTGCGTGCGCATCCACAGCACCATGTAGGAGACCATCACCACCGCGATCGCCGCGACCAAGCATTCGAGCATCTCCTGCTGGCGCTGCGGGAGGTTCGAGTTGACGCTCTGCAGGATCAGACCGACGGCGAGGCAGAGCACCACGGCGACCGCGACACCGACCCACATCTTGCGCAGCGCGTCCGACCGACCGCTCTGGCGGAGGAACGCCGCGATGATCCCGACGATCAAGGCCGCCTCGAGGCCCTCCCGGAGACCGATGACAAACGTCGCCAGCATTTGCAACCTCCGAGATTTCTCGAACGTACTGTCCTGCGTCTGTCTGAGACGATGATCAGTGAGTGGGTGTGTTTGGTAAGGCTGACCTATCTAAGAAGAAACGCTACACCCGCTCCTGCGCTTCGCAGAAGCGAGGTCGTCGCTCCAGAAGGCCACCGACATGCGGAATCTGCTCCCCGATGGTCGGCGATCGTCGCCGAACGGAAGGACTGGGCCAGATCAGCAAAGGGCAGCCTCACCCATGTAAGTTGCCTCCGACCTCGGCTCCCGGACACACCCCTAATATTGATCGGTGACCATCCATCCCATCGTGATCTGCGGTGAACCTGTCCTGCATCGGCCGACCGTGCCCGTGACGAAGTTCGACGACGAACTCGCCGAGTTCGTCGACGACCTCTTCGAGACCAACGCCGCGGCCAACGGTGCCGGCCTGGCCGCCAACCAGATCGGCGACGACCGGCGGGTCTTCATCTACGACTGCCCGGACGAAGACGGCACCAGGCGCAAGGGGTACGTGGTCAATCCGACCATCGAGACGTCGGGGGTGCCCGAGACGATGCCCGACCCGGACGACGACTACGAGGGCTGCCTCTCCGTCCCGGGCGAGAACTTCCCGACCGGCCGCGCCGAATGGGCAAAGGTGACCGGGGTGGACGTGAAGGGCGAGAAGGTCGAGGTGGAGGGCACCGGATTCTTCGCGCGCTGCCTCCAGCACGAGACGGATCATCTCGACGGCTACCTCTACCTCGACCGCCTCGTGGGCCGGAACGCCCGGGCAGCCAAGAAGATGGTCAAGGCCAACGGCTGGGGGGTGCCCGGACGATCCTGGCTGCCCGGACGTGACGCCGACCCATTCGGTCACTGACCCGTTCGGTCACTGACCCGTCGTGCGCCTGCGGTCAGACTCGTCACGGGAAACCGACGCGAGAGGACTCCCTGGCTTCGGGCGGGTAGCTGATCCGTTGTGCAGCAACCCTGTCGACTGCGCAACACTGGGCCGACGAGCCGATTACCGCCCGTAAGGTGGTGACGTGAGCCTCACGGAATCGAAGTCGCCCGAGAACTCCATCGAGGGTCGGACGCCGTCGGCCTCCCCTTCCTCTCCTTCTTCCGCCGATTCTTCTCCTGCCGAGTTGCCGATCGCCACGTCCGCGCCGGACCTCGGTCAGGCCTCGATGGTGGTACTGGCCAACCGGCTGCCATTCGACCTCGAGCAGCAGCCCGACGGCACCACCAAGGCCCGTCAGGCGCCCGGCGGGCTGGTCACCGCACTCGCGCCCATCCTCTCCCGGCGGGAGGGCGCCTGGATCGGATGGCCCGGCAGTCCCGGAGTGGAACTCGAGCCCACCACCACCGACGGCCTGACCCTGCAGCCGATCGCACTCACCGAGTCCGAGGTGGACGACTACTACGAGGGCTTCTCGAACGCCACACTATGGCCGCTCTACCACGACGCGGTCGCACCGTCGGAGTTCCACCGTCCGTGGTGGGACGCGTATCGGCTGGTCAATGAACGTTTTGCCCAGCGTGCCGCCGAGGTGGCGGCGCCGAATGCCACCGTCTGGATCCACGACTACCAGCTGCAACTCGTCCCGCAGATGCTGCGCCGCCTGCGCCCGGACGTCCGGATCGGATTCTTCCTGCACATCCCATTTCCGCCCGCGGAGCTGTTCAACCGACTGCCGTGGCGGCGGCAGATCCTCACCGGCCTGCTCGGCGCAGACCTCATCGGATTCCAGCTCCCCGGGGGGACGCGAAACTTCGTCCGGCTGGCGAAGTCCCTGCTGGACGTCCCCACCAGCGGTGGACTCCTGCACTACGACGGTCGCACCATCAAGGCCGGGGCATTCCCGATCTCCATCGACTCGGCCGCCCAGTCCGCCCTCGCCGCCACTCCCGAGGTGCACGAGGCGGCGCGGAAGCTGCGCGCGGACCTGGGAAATCCCAGCAAGATCATCCTGGGGGTCGACCGTCTCGACTACACGAAGGGTATCGACGTCCGGCTGCGGGCCTTCCGTGAGCTGCTCGCCGAGAAGGACCCATCCGTCGACGATGCCGTGATGATCCAGATCGCCACGCCGAGCCGCGAGCGACTGGAGTCCTACATCAAGATGCGCGAGGGCATCGAGCGTCAGGTCGGGTCGCTCAACGGGGACTACGGCAAGATCGGCCGGCCCGCCGTCCACTACCTGCACCAGTCGCTCCCCCGCGAAGAACTCGCCGCGTTCTACGTGGCCGCCGACGTGATGACGGTGACGCCACTACGCGACGGCATGAACCTGGTGGCCAAGGAGTACGTGGCCTGCCGGGTGGACGGCGGCGGAACCCTGCTGCTGAGCGAGTTCACCGGCGCCGCGAGGGAACTGCGTGCCGCGTTGCAGGTGAACCCCTACGACACCGACGGCGTGAAGGACGGTCTGCGGGCTGCGCTGACCATGACGTCGGTGGCCGCCCGCCGGCAGATGCGGTCGTTGCGCCGTCAGGTCCTCACCCATGACGTCGACCGCTGGGCCGCGGCGTTCCTGTCCTCCCTCGAAGGCACCCGCGACCACGTCGCCGACGCTCGGAGCCGTTTGCCCATCGATGTTCTCGAAGCTCTCAGCGAGATCTCCGAGACCGAGCGCCTGCTCGTCGGAACCGACTTCGATGGAACACTCGCGCCGATCGTCGACGATCCGGCGACCGCCCGCGCGCTGCCGGAAGCGGTCGAGGCACTTCGCTCGCTCGCCACCATCCCGGGAACGATCGTCGCGGTGATCTCCGGGCGATCGTTGGCCGACCTGCGACTGTTGTTGGGCGACACCGACTCCCTCCTCCTGATCGGCAGTCACGGTGCCGAGGTGGCCAGTGTCTCCACCGATGGGTCGCAGAATCCAGAGCACACCGGCCGCAGCGAGCTGCCTCCCGCCGCCGCGACCAGGCTGGCCAGACTGCGACGTGCGTTGCAGGGCATCACCAGTGAGTACAAGGGCGTCAAACTCGAGCCGAAACCCACTGGTATCGCAGTGCACCTGCGTGGTGCCCACGCCGAGGACGCACGAGCGGTGACCACCGCCATCGAACAGGATCCGGCGACCTGGCCGGGCGTGCATCTGCTGCGCGGCAAGATGGTGCTTGAGCTGACCGTCGTGGCCACCGACAAGGGTCGGGCACTGCAGGCCTTGGCACGTGAGAACCACTGCACCGCAACGATGTTCATCGGCGACGACATCACCGACGAGAATGCGTTCCTGTCCTTGAGCTCGCCCGACGTTGGCGTGAAGGTGGGCAGCGGCACCACCGCCGCCGACGTCCGGATCGCCGACCCGGCCCGCGTCGCCGACCTGCTGCACGTACTCGATGCGGCGAGAAGGCGCGCCAGTACCCGACTCTCCCGGACCGCCTCCGGCGTCTGACCTGGTGGGGTTCCCGTGCTTCGGCGCATACAGAACGGCCCGGCGCATACGGAATCTACCGGATTCGGCCCAAATAGGCCGATTTCGAGCATTTCGGTATGCGCGATGCGGGACGTCCCGCCTCACCCCTTCGGCGGAAGCCCCGTAGCGGTCCGGTTCGCCTGGCAGCGCAGGGCTTTTGCTGCGCATATGAAAGTGACCGAATTCAATCAGAATGGGCTAATTTCGGGCACATCGGTATGCGCCGGGCAGTTCTGTATGCGCGGGGCACGGGTGCGAGCGGGGCACGGGTGCGAGCGGGGCACGGGTGCGAGCGGGGTACGGGGTGCGAGCGGGGCACGGGTGGCGGGGTGCGCACGGGGCGCTGCGGGACGTCGACCAGGGGGTCAGAGGCGGGGCGGGGCGGAGGTGCTGCCGGGAAGGAACGTCGTCGGGAGAACGACGCGGCGGCCGCGGGTACTGCGGGCCGGGTCGAGCAGCATCCGACCTGCCTGCCGACCCTTCTCCCCCACCGGCTGGACGACCGTCGTCATCCCGATTTCGACCGCCGACCTGATTCCGTCGAACCCGGTCACCGACACATCATCGGGCACCCGCTGACGCCGCTTCGCCAGCTCTTCCATCGCGCCAAGCGCGAGCACGTCCGACGTGGCGATGAGGGCGGTGATACCCGGGTCGAGGGCCAGCACCTGCGACGCCCCCGTCGCCCCCGAAGCCAACGAGTGCTCGAACCGCTCGACCACCGGCACCCGGTCCCACGCGATACCGGCTGCCATGAATCCGTCGCGGAGTCCGGCCAGACGGTTGCGCTGCACGTGGTAGTGCGCGGCCTGCTGGCGGGCGAGATCCACGGCCCCGTCACGATTTGCGCGCCCAAGACGCATGCAGACCACACCCACCCGCCGATGACCGAGGGCGACCAGGTGATCGGCAATCCCACGGGCCGCCGCGCGGTCGTCGATGCCGACCAGGTCGGCCCCGTTGACCGCGGGCTGGTCGCAGATCACCGCCGGCACCGGGCGGGCCAGCACAGCGGCAAGGTGCGGGTCGTCATCCGGCATCGAATAGGCGATGAAGCCGTCGACGGCCGCACTGGACACCGCGAGGGTGTCGTCAGAATCCGGGCTGGCGGGCACCAGCAGTAGACCGACCCTGGCGTGGTCGCACTCGAGCGTCAGGCCCTCCAGGAAGGCCACGGCCGCCGGATCGCGGAAGGCGTACGACAGCTGCTCGGTGAGCAGCAAACCGATGGCGCCGGCCTTGCGGGTGCGCAGGGATCTTGCCACCGGGTCGGGGCCCGGATACCCGAGACGCCGGGCCGCATCCATCACCCTGGTCCGCAACTGCGGGGAGAGCTGGTCCGGCCGATTGTAGGCATTGGACACCGTCGTCCTGGAGATGCCCAACTCAGCCGCGAGCGAAGCCAGCGTCGCCGGCGGCCTTGTTCGCAAGGGGCGTTCCATGCAAGCACGTTAGCCGTAAGACGGGCATCCCCGAACCTGCCGGGCCGCGGATTGGGCGCCTGCAATGTCCGATTCATCACCAGAACGTGTCCGGGCGCTCGCGCGCGATTCGAGAACTAGACCGAAGGAGTGAATCTGACTCATCTTGGAAAGCGCTTACCGAGGTGCCTTTCCAGCCGTCGATCCACACGCTAACGTGATCCGCAGCACCTCGGGTCGGCATGGTCCGACCCATCTCGGCAGCACCCGCACCACCGGATGCAACACCCGCACCACTACCCACGGACCGCCCGCGAGCGCCGGGCCGATCGGAAGAAGGAAGTATTCATGGCAGACGTCAAGTACGACGAAGCGTCCCGCATCTACCCGGGCAGCCCGCCCGTACGCGCGGTCGACAAGCTCAACCTGGACATCACCGATGGCGAGTTCCTGGTACTGGTCGGCCCGTCCGGGTCCGGCAAGTCCACCGCCCTCCGCATGCTGGCCGGCCTCGAGGACATCAACGAAGGTCGCATCCTCATCGGCGGCCGCGACGTCACGAACGTCCCCCCGAAGAACCGCGACATCGCAATGGTCTTCCAGTCCTACGCCCTTTACCCGCATATGACGGTCGCCGAGAACATGGGTTTCGCGCTCAAGCTCCGCGGCGTCAACAAGACCGAGATCGCCTCCAAGGTCCGCGAGGCCGCCGGCCTGCTCGATCTGGAGAAGTACCTCGACCGCAAGCCGAAGGCCCTCTCCGGTGGCCAGCGCCAGCGCGTCGCCATGGGTCGCGCCATCGTCCGCGAGCCCTCCGTCTTCCTGATGGACGAGCCGCTGTCGAACCTCGACGCCAAGCTCCGCGTGGAGACCCGCGCCAACATCGCCGGTCTGCAGGCCCGCCTCGGCACCACCACCGTCTACGTCACCCACGACCAGGTCGAGGCCATGACGATGGGACACCGCGTCGCCGTCCTCGCCCCCGGTGGCGTGCTGCAGCAGTGCGACACCCCGCGCGAGCTGTACGACCGCCCGAAGAACGTCTTCGTCGCCGGGTTCATCGGCTCCCCGGCCATGAACCTGATCGACTCCACGCTGACCAGCGAGGGCGTCAAGTTCGGCGACGTCATCGTTCCGCTGACTCGCGACCAGCTCGCCGAGGCATCCAGCAAGGGCATCTCGAACGTCGTGCTGGGTGTTCGTCCGGAGAACCTGACGCTGTCCGATCACGGCATGGCGATCACCGTCTCCGTGGTCGAGGAGCTGGGTGCGGAGTCGTTCGTCCACGGTGCCGCCGAGGACGGGGATCGCTTCATCATCCGTGCCGAGGCCCGCACGCACCCGACGGTCGGTGCCGTCATCCGCGCGTCGGTCACCGACCCGACGCACATCCACGTGTTCGACAAGTCAACCGGGCTGCGCCTTGCCACCTCCGCGGCCGTACCGGCCGACTCGGTGAGCTTCGGCAAGTAACTCCAGCGCTACCAGCACCACAGCAACGGGCGGTCCGGGATTCCCGGGCCGCCCGTTGTGCTTTCGGCAAGGTGCTTGGCAAGGTGCTTTCGGCAAGCGCATCTCGGCCGTGGGGTGGATGACCAGAGTCGTCCAGGATGGGAGGGGAAATCACACTGCCGCGGGCGGGCCGACTTCGACGCGGCTACTCGGTCGTGGAGGTCGACGCCGTACCGCACCCGATCCTTGACACCTCTGATCGGAATCTGATCAGGAATCCTCTCTTCAACAGTCCGCCCATCGGCGAACGCGGCTACGACGAGGGCTCGGTCGGTGCGCTGATCACGCTCATCGGAGAAGCGGTCGACGTCTGTTGATGGCCGACCAGGTCGAGCGGGTGGAACTCCGTCGGTCGGCGGGCCGGTACCGGGGATACGACAAACTCGAGGTCGCACGCTATCCCGTGCCGCCACCTCGATGATCCGTGTCGTGCAGCCGCGTCCGTAGCACCGACGGCACACCTCGCGCCAATGTCGGCACCTGGGCGTGGCACATCATCGTCGGGTGCCAGAAGTGGTGCAGTGCGCGAAGTTTCAGGCGATGTCGCGTCGCCGGAACCAGGCGATCGAGACGGCCAGCACCACCAGCGCGTAGGCCATCATGGTGATCCCGCCGTGCAGGTTCGAGACGTGGATCTCCAGCGGCTGGACGTAGCCGTTCTTCTGGTCGTAGACCAGGTCGCCGTAGACGGTCAGGCCGCCCTTGTTCACCCAGGCCAGCAGGCTGGTCGTGAACTGATAGGGCTGCAGCGACGGGCTGATCGCGCGCAGTACGCTCTCGACCACCGCGAGGTAGACGAACGCGACACCCAGTGCGGCAGCGGTGTTCTTGATCAGATTCGCCAGGCCGAATCCCAGCAGCATCACCGGCACGACGACGAGCGCCGCTCTGATCTGCACGTGGACGACATCGGGCCAGAACTGGGCGGCATCCGCGCCGAGGGTTGACACCGGCACGCCCCGGGAGCTCAGCAGCAGCCGAGCGGTGACGTTCCAGAGGACCTGCGCGATGACCGATAGCACCAGCACAACGCCTGACAGGGCAAGTAGCTTGGCCCACATCAGCCGTAACCGACGCGGCTCGTAGAACAGCCAGGCCACGATGTTCTTGCTGGACCACTCGGCACCGATGAAGGTCGCGGCCAGCATGAACCCGGCCAGTGAAACGGCCGCGCCGACCGCCATGGCGTACGGCTGCACGTCACGCGGCTGGAACGGATTGGCCGACACGAATTGATCGATCGGGAATTCCTGCTCGGTCGGCACGGTCCCGCACTGCTGCTCGGTATTGCCCGCAACCTTCAGGCAGTCGGCCACCCCCTGCCTGATCTCCACGATCTGCTGGTTTCGCTGAGCGGTGGCCTGGGCGAGATCACCTGCGGTCACCTTGGAATGGGACTGCCACAGGAAGCCGACCGCCAGCAGGTAGCCGATGATGCTCAACGCGAACAGGACCTTGGTGAACCTGCGACGGCCCAGCCGCAGAAACTCCACGACGAGCAGTCGGCCGAACGTCGGCACGGACGTCCGGTCACCCCGGTGCGCCAGCGTGGCCGTCATCGGCCGACCGGATTCTGCTCGACGACCGACCGCGCAGTCGTTTCCGTCTCCCCGGCGGTCCCGTCCGCACCGTCGGCGGTCAGATCCAGGAACACGCTCTCCAGATCGGCAGCGATCGGGCTGAGTTCACGTAGGTACAGGCCGGCCTCGCTCAGCGCCTTCGTGACCAGGGCGGGATCACCGACGCCGCCAACCCGCCAACCGTCGTCATCCCCCTCGAGTGCCGTCACGGTGAATCCGGCGCTCCGCAGAACCGTTGCACCCATTGATGTATCACCCAGCCGGACTCTCACGTCGCCGGTCGTGCCGGTCGCCAGCAAATCGGACACCGACCCGGACGCGATGACCCGGCCGTGGGACATGATGGCGACCCGGTCACACACCTGCTGCACCTCACCGAGCTGGTGCGAGGAGAGCAGGACCGTCACTCCGATGGTGCCGAGATGCTTGATCAGCTGACGGACCTCGCGGATCCCGGCGGCGTCCAGACCGTTGCCCGGCTCGTCCAGGATCAGCAGTTCGGGGTTCTTCAGCAGGGCGGCGGCGATGCCGAGCCGCTGCTTCATGCCCAACGAGTAGCCCTTGACGCGGTCGTCGGCCCGGCCCTGCAGGTCGACCAGTTCGAGCATCTCGTCGATCCGGGCCTTCGGGATGTTCGAGGCCCTGGCGAGCAGCGCGAGGTTCACCCGCCCGGTGAAGTTGGGGAAGAACAAGGGTGTCTCGACCAGCGCGCCGACCCGGCCCATCACCAGCGGGAGTTCCGCGGGCACCGATCGGCCCAGCATGTGCAGGCTCCCGGAATCCGGCCGGACCAGGCCCAGAAGCAGCCGGATCGTCGTCGTCTTGCCCGAACCGTTCGGTCCGAGAAATCCGAACACGCCGCCGGCCTCGACCGTCAGGTCCAGTCCCTGAACCGCACGTTCGGGTGGCTTGCGCCACCGCCGGTACGTCTTGTGCGCTCCGACGATCTCGATGACGGCCATGTGCACCCCTTCCCCGTGACCGCGACTATGCCGTACGCCCTATGGGAATGCTGTGAAGGCGCCGTCGGCAATCGGGCGAACCGCTGGCCACCACCCTCGGCGGCATGCTCGAGGACAAGCCCCCGCAGTTCAATCGCGTCGCCCAGTTCCGGCAGAGCTACGCCGTGCACCAGGTCGACGCGCAGGTCTCGCGGATCAGGGCGCAGCTACGAACGGCCGAGCCGCCACCGGGTGGAACGTCCCAACTGTCCAGTACCGAACTCGATTCCGCTGCGCTGCAGACCATGTCCAGCGGATGCCGACCTCGAAACGGTGATCGCCGAGCTGGACCGCCGGCAGTCCGAAGGCACCTCGATCTCCAGAAGCGTCAGGCACCGGCCGTCACCGTTGGCGATTCGGACGGTCGCCGGGCCCAGCCGCGCTTGGTCCGACGGGCCCCCACCACCCGGCAGATGCAGTAGATCGTGAACGAGATCGTCGTGACGTACGGCGAAATGGGCAGCGTCCCACCGACGGCGAGCATGATGCCGCCGACCACCGCGATCACCGCGAAGATGGTGGACAGCACCGGCACCCAGACGCTGGAGGCCGTCACCCGCATGGCGGCCGCGGCCGGCGTCACCAGGAGCGCGAGGACGAGCAGTGCCCCGACGATCTGCACCGATACGGCGACCGCGAGACCCAGCACGATCATGAAGATCGGCGACAGCGCTCGTACGGGAACACCTCGGGCGGCTGCGATCTCGGGATCCACGGTGGCGAACATCAAGGGGCGCCATATGATCGCCAGCGCGGCAAGCACGATCACCGTGATGACGGACAGCCAGACCAGCTGAGGGTTGTCGACCGCGACGACCTGGCCGAGCAGGGCCCCGAACTTGTTGGCGGAGCGGCCTCGGTACAACGACACGAAGAGCACGCCGAGCCCGAGACCAAATGGCATCAGCACCGCGATGACGGACGAACGCTCCCGCGCGCGGACCCCGAGCAGGCCGAAGATCACCGCGGCGATCAATGAACCGGCCACCGATCCGGCCACCACGTTCAGCCCGAGAAGCAGGGCCAGCGACGCACCGGCGAACGACAGCTCGCTGATCCCGTGCACGGCGAAGGTGAGATCGCGCAGCATGACGAAGACGCCGATCAGGCCGCCGATCACGCCGAGCAGCGCGCCGGCCACGATCGAGTTCGATACCAGGGCCAATAGTTCGCTGTAGTTCTGGAAGTTGAACAGGCGTTCCCAGAAGCCATTCACCGGCCCCACCCCGAACGATCCGCCGGGTCGTGCGGGCCGTGATCGTGACGACCGTGCAGCTGGCCCTCGGTGGAGTGCCCGTGATGACCGTGCGCGCCATGGTCGTCCAGCGACTGGTGGAGACCCGCCGTCATGTCGGTGGCCGCGACGACCACCAGCCGCCCGTGTGCCGAGATGACGTCGACGGGCGCGTCGTAGAGGGCGGACAGCGCAGCCGAGGTCATCACCTCGGACGGCGGCCCGAGGCGGAACCGTCCGCCGGCCAGGTAGAGCACCTGGTCGACGTACTGCAGGATCGGATTGATCTCGTGCGTGACGAAGATGACCGCCGTGTCGTGTTCCCGACGCCGCTGGTCGATGAGTGCGGCGACCTCCTGCTGGTGTCGCAGGTCGAGGGCGGCCAGCGGCTCGTCGCAGATCAGCAGGTCCGGATCGCAGGCCAGCGCCTCGGCGATGCGGATCCGCTGCAGCTCACCGCCGGACAGCATGGACACCGGCGCGTCCGCGAAGGCTGTTGCGCCGACCGCAGCCAGCATCTCGTCGACGGTGCGGCGCACCGCCCGCCGCTTCTCGCCGAACAGCAGCGGCAGGCCCCACTTGTGACCGTCCAGCCCCATCCGGACGACATCCCTGGCCTTGACCATGGTTCCGGAGTCGATGCCGACCCGCTGCGGGACATAGCCGACCTTATCGCTGCCCCGACGCACCGGCGCTCCGGCGATCCGTGCCGACCCGGACGTCAGAGCCTGTTCCCCCAGCAGGACGCGCAGCAGGCTGGTCTTGCCGGCACCGTTGGCCCCGAGCACGGCCACGAACTGCCCGGCCTCGATGCGCAGGTCCAAGTCCGTCCACAGCGACCGCGCCCCGTACCCGAGAGAAGCCGAGGACAACTCGACGACGGGAGACGGCCGGGCCGCTGACGGGTCGGGCGCCTGGCTGCCCTCAGGTCCGGTGTCGTCGCTCACCGGTCCATCATGTCGAACCGGGTCGGGAGCGTTCCGGATCGGGGGCATCACGCCACGGCTTTGGCGATGGCGTCGAGATTTGCACCCATCCAACCCAGGTAGTCGGTGCCGCCCGGCAGCGTCTCGGTGACGGGGACGATGGCGATCCCGTTGGCCTTGGCCGCGGCCAGCACCTGCTCGGTCTGCGGCCCGGTGGTCTGCTCGTTGTAGACGAGGGCCTTGACCTGCTTCCCGGTGAAGAGCGCCAGCGTCTTTGCCACGACGGTCGCCGGGGCGTCCGTCTCGCCCTCGATGGCCTCGCTGAACTCCGGCGGGGTCTTGTTCGTCAGACCCGCGGCGTCGAGCATGTAGAGCGGCACCGGCTCCGTGATGGCCACCCCGACCCCCGCGCTCTTGGTCTTGATGGCCGCCTCCTTCTGCCGCAGCACCGCAACCGTGGCAGTGAAAGTCTTGGCGTTGGCATCGAACGTCGCGGCACCGGCCGGGTCCGCACCGGTCAGGGTGGTCCGGATCTTGTCGACCACCTTGTCGACCGTCGGGAAGTCGTACCAGACGTGTTCGTTGAGCGAGTCGCCCTGCGTCGCTGCGTAGCCGGAAATGTCCACGGCGTTGATGATCGTCGCCTTCGAGCCGGCCGAGCTCACCATCTTGCCGACGAAATCGTCGTAGCCACCGCCGTTCTCGATGATGACGGTGGCCTTGGAGATGGCCAGCTGGTTCTGCACGTCGGCCTCGTAGGAATGCGGATCGGCGGACGGATCGGAGACGATCGACGTCACCTGCACCTTGCTGCCGCCGATCGCCGAGGCGATGTTGCCCCACACGTCGGTGGAGGCCACGACCGCGATCTGGCCGCTCGCCGCACCTCCCGTCGACGTCGAACTGCAGGAAGCCAGCACCACGGAGGAGGCGACCATGGCCCCGAATCCGATCCTGGCGAGAGTGCGTGTCATCTTCTGGATCTCCTACTGTCAATGCTCTTGATAATCGTTCTCATATTCTAAACCATGGTCGCCGCGCTCGGAAACCCGTCTCGCACCAACTTGCCGACCGGGCAGGATGCAGAGCATGGACTTCCTGACGATCGCCGCGGGCCGGGACGTCCGGCACGAGGTCGACGTCAAGAAGTCGCGGTTCCTGACGGTCCTGCGACGGATGGACAGCGAGACCGACGCGAAGGGCCTGGTCGAGGAGCAGCGACGGCTCCTCCCGGACGCCCGGCACCACTGCTGGGCCTTCGTCGCGTTCGACGAGGACCTGGGAACCGGCTCGGTGGTGGCCAGATCGGGTGACGACGGTGAACCGTCGGGCACGGCCGGAATGCCGATGCTTCAGGCCCTTCAGGCCGGTCCGCCCGGACAATCGTCGTCGAGAAATGGTTCTCCGGCCCAACGCATCGAATCTGCTGGCCTGGTCAACGTCGCTGCCGTCGTCAGCCGGTACTTCGGCGGAACCCTGCTCGGGACCGGCGGCCTGATCCGCGCCTATTCCGGCGCGGTGGCGAACGCGGTCGACATGGCGGTCACGGTCCGCCGAAGAAGGAGCGAGCTGGCCGAGCTCGCCGTCGACCACGCAGTGGCCGGGCGCGTGGAGTCCGAGCTGCGGGCCCGCGGGGTCCGCGTGCTCGGAGTGCGCTACGACGATCGCGCCATCCTCACCCTGGCCGTCACCGGTGAGCTGAGCGCGGCAGTGGCGGCGATCACCTCTGGTGAGGGCCTGCTGCGCCCGGCCGGCTTCCGGTGGATGGACGAGTAGTACCCGGTGGACCTTCGTCCGGCGCGGCACGGTCTACTGGACCTGCTGGACGAGCAGCGAATCGGACAGGCCGACGGGTGGACCACCGGCACGATCGAACGTGAACGAAACGGGGAGACGATGGCGCTGCTGAACTTCCGGGATGTGGCCGAGACGTCACCGCGTGGGCCGTTGCGGCCCGGGCGTCTCTTCCGATCGGCGCAGCCGTATCACCTGGACGCCACCGATCTCGCCGTGGTGCGGGATGCCGGGATCGCCACGATCATCGACCTGCGGGAGCCCCACGAGCAGGTAGCACCCGACTGGACGTCGGCGGAATCCGAGGGGGTGCAAGTGGTCAGGGTTCCGCTGGCCGATCAGATCCTGCCGTCCGGCGACGGGGAGGCGCCGACCCGGCGCATCCGGCTCGAGTCGGACTCGATCCCCGAGGGGCACCGGATCCTGGCCGAGTTCTACCAGGCCATCGTCGACATGGCCGGAATGCGGCTGGCCGAGACCATGCACGCGGTCGGCCAAGGCCGACCGGTCCTGGTTCATTGCGCAGCCGGCAAGGACCGGACGGGCACCGCGATCGCGTTGCTGCTCGACCTGATCGGCACCGACCACGAGGCGATCGTCACCGATTACCTGCTCACCCAGGTCGCGCTGCCCGACGCTCTGCAGCAGCTCACCGGCGAGACGCCGGCGCAGCGCAATGCCCGCCGTGACATCCCGCCGGGCATCAGCGATGCGCCGGAGTCCGCCATCCGCACACTGCTCGACCACGTGCGCGAATTGGGCGGCGCGGCCGCCGTGTTGCGGCGCAACACCGACCAGGCCACGCTGGACCGGGTCGTCGCTGCACTCACCGCCTAGGACGCGTTGTCGCGGTGCCCAGCGCTCAGGACTCGTCGTCGCTTCGGCCGGGGTTCCGGTCAGGCCGGGAACAGCGGGGCCTGCACACACAGCCCGGGACAGTGGGCAGCCGAGCTCAACACCTGACGAGGCTCTGAGATCGACGCAGCGGCACGGAACAGCCCGTGCCGGACAGCTGGGGGAGCGCCAATTTCCCAGGGTGCCCGGCGGCGCTCCCGCGCTACTGGCCGGTACGTGCGGGTTTGCCCCCCGACTATGGCGTACCCATCCGCACATTGTCGCCGATTCGCGACCACTCCGCCGACCAAGACTGCGAATCCGGCACTCTCGGCCCGCAGAACACCGCCAGGCCACGTCATTCGGAGCCCAGGAGAACGGCGCAGGTCAGAGATTCCGGCGGCGGCGGGCGACCTCGGCGAGAACAACACCGGTCGCCACCGAAGCATTCAGCGACTCCACCGTCCTGGCCATCGGGATGGAGACGGTGACGTCGCAGACCGTCCGGGTCAGACGGGCGAGCCCACGACCCTCCGACCCGATGACCAGCACCAACGGTCCGGTGGCCAGATCGAAGTCATCGGTGTCGACGGTGCCGTCCGCGTCGAGCCCGGCGATCATCAATCCGGCTGCCGCATACTCCTTGAGCGCCCGTACGAGGTTCGTGCACCGGGCCACCCTGATCCTCGCCGCGGTGCCGGCCGAGGTCCGCCAGGCCGAGGCCGTCATCCCTGCGGAGCGCCGCTCCGGGATCAGCACGCCGTGCGCACCGAATGCGGCCGCGGACCGGACGATGGCGCCCAGGTTGCGAGGGTCGGTGACCCCGTCGACGGCGACGATCAGCGGCGGCCGCCCCGAGTCCTTGGCCCTGGCCAGGAGGTCGTCAGGGTGGGCGTAGTCGTACGGCGGCACCTGCAGGGCAAGGCCCTGGTGGATGGCGTTGCCCGTCAGGCGGTCCATCTCCTGACGGGAGATCTCCAGCAGCGAGATGCCTTTGTTGCCGACCAGCGCGACCGCCTCTGCGGTCCGCTCGTCGACCGAGATGCCCTGAGCCACATAGAGAGCCATTGCGGGGACACCAGCGCGCAACGCTTCGACGACCGGGTTGCGGCCGACCACCGTCTCCGGCAGGTCACCGCGGTCCTTGCGCTGGGGGCGGCCCTGCGGGGTCGCCTCGCGGCGGGCCGCTGCGGCGGCCCGGCGAGCAGCCGGATGCCCGGTGCGCTCGGACGCCGGCGGCGTCGGCCCCTTGGGCTTGATCGCACGGCGGGACTGGCCTCCGGAGCCGACGACGGCCCCCTTCTTCGTCCCTGACTTGCGGACCGCCCCGCGGCGCTGGGAGTTCCCGGCCATGTCGGCGTCACCTCTCTTCTTCTGTCGAACTGCTTGGTGTTGCCTGCGCGCACACCGACCCCGGTCGGGCCGGTCGGCACTAGGACGGGGTGTTGACCGACCAGACGGGGCCGTCGACCGTGTCCTCGATGGCAAAACCGGCCTGCGCCAGGGTGTTCCGGATGGAATCCGCGGCGGCGAAGTCCTTGGCTGCCCGCGCGGCGGTCCGGTCGGCGAGGAGTCGGGCGATCAAACGGTCGGTGGCCGCGTGCAGTGCATCATCGCTCCCGGCGTCGAGCCAGGGCGCCACGAACGGATCGACACCGAGCACCGCGAGCATGCTCCGGATGACAGCTGCCTCTGCTGCCGCGGCCGGGTGATCGCCGCCGGCGAGGGCGGCATTGCCCACCCTGACGCGGTCGTGCACCACGGCCAGTGCTCTGGGCACCCCGAGGTCGTCGTCCATCGCATCGGTGAAGGCCTGCGGCAGGTCGGCAGTGCCGACCGGACCGACCCGATCGGCCACCCGCTGCAGAAACCCCTCGATGCGCTCGAAGGCCTTGGCCGCATCGTCGAGTGCCTCGCGGGAGTACTCGATCGACGACCGGTAGTGCACGCTGAGGAGGTAGTACCGCAGTGCGATGGCCCGCGTGTGCTCGGTGATCGCTGGCAGCGAGAGCACGTTGCCGAGCGACTTGGACATCTTCTCGCCGGCCATGGTCACCCAGTGCGAATGCATCCAGAACCGGGCGAACGGGTCGCCGACACCGTGCGATTGCGCAGCCTCGTTCTCGTGGTGCGGGAAGATCAGATCCAGACCACCGCCGTGGATGTCGAAGGCGTCTCCGAGGTAGTTGCGGGCCATCGCCGAGCACTCGATGTGCCAGCCAGGGCGCCCGGGACCCCACGGGGAGTCCCAGAACGGTTCGCCCGGCTTGGCGGCCTTCCACATGGTGAAGTCGGCGAAATCAGCCTTCCCGGCGCCCTCGCTCTCGCCCTGCTGCACCTCATCCAGTCGCTGACCGGACAGGAAGCCGTAGTTGGAGTCGGAGCGCACCGCGAAGTAGACATCACCGGCCGCGGCGTACGCCTTGCCGGCTTCGATCAGCTCCGCGATCATCCCGATGATCTGCGGGATGTGGCCGGTGGCACGCGGTTCTATCGACGGCCGCAGGCAGCCGAGGGTGTCGTAGGCATCCGAGAAGGCGCGCTCGTGCGTGGTCGCCCACTCCCACCAGTCGCGACCGGCCCCGGCGGCCTTGGACAAGATCTTGTCGTCGATGTCGGTGACGTTCCGGACGTGCACGACCTCGTACCCGGAGTGCGCCAGCCAGCGCCGGAGGACGTCGTAGACGACGCCCGCGCCACGCAGGTGGCCGATGTGCGGATACCACTGCACGGTCGCGCCGCAGTTGTACAGCGACACCACGCCCGGTCGCAGCGGCTCGAACGGCCGCACGGCGCGGGTCGCCGTGTCGTACAGATGCAAGCTCACCCGAGCATGGTACGGGGCGGGTCCTGTCGTTCGACCCCACGAGCCGCCCTGCCGACGCCCCGAAGTGGTGACATGCTCGCTGTACGGTCACGCCCTCGTGGTGGGGTTCCACCATCAGGCCCAACCGCCGGATGGCGCGCCACCCGTCAGGATGACAACACTTCGGTCACAACGGACCGAAGGGGTCTTGACGGACGCGCTGCTATGCAACATGCTGCAACGACGTGATTGAAATTGCGTGTTTCAACCACGTTACGATCAGTCTTCTGCATCCATTCAGACCATCGATTCAAACAGGCAGTTCGACCGGAACCACGCAAGTTCTGGGCGTCGAAGAGCATGGAGGTGCTCGTGAAGAAGTCCATCAAGTTGGCCGCCGTCACATTGGTCGGCAGCTTGGCCCTCGCGGCCTGTGGTTCGAGTTCCACGACGGCAACGTCGCCAGGATCCTCGACACCGTCCGCGTCATCCCCGTCCGCGTCATCCCCGGCCTCGTCGGTCGGGTCGTCGTCGGTCGCGTCGTCGTCGGCTGCATCGTCTGCGTCCAGTTCGGCAGGGCCCGCGTCGTCGTCGGCTCCGGCCGTCTCCTCGGCTCCGGGCAGCACTCCCGCCGGAGACGCCAGCCTCAAGGCCACCATCAGCATCCTGGCCCCCGCCTACACGGACTCGTCCAAGTCCGACTGGGAGGCGATCATCAAGGGTTACAACGCGCTCTACCCGGGCGTCACCGTGAAGCTGCAGATCGCGTCCTGGACCGGGTTCACCGACGTGGTGCAGACCCGCATCCAGGGCAACGACACCCCGGACATCCTGAACGACAACAACTTCGCCGATTCGGCGAAGGCCGGTCTGCTGTACCCGATCACTGACGTCATGTCGCCGGCCACCTTCTCCACCATCGTCCCGAGCCTGGCCGGCAACGGCAAGGGCAGCGACGGAACCCAGTGGGCCGCACCGGACATCGCCTCGGCGCGCATCATGCTGTACAACACCGACCTCTTCAAGCAGGCCGGGATCAGCGCTGCCCCCAAGACGTGGGACGAGTTGCTGGCGGACAGCAAGAAGATCGCCGCTCTCGGCAACGGCGTCTCCGGATACGGCATGCCGATGGGCAAGGAAGAGGCTCAGGTCGAGTCCAGCCTCTGGATCTGGGGCAACAAGGGTGACTGGCTGTCCGGCACCAACATCAAGGCGAACTCCGACGCGAACATCGCGGCGTTCGACGAGATGAAGACCTTCATCGACGCCAAGGCCACCCAGCCGAACCCCGGCTCGTCCAACCGTCAGGACGTCGCCGACCTGTTCAACCAGGGCAAGCTCGGGATGTACGTCACCCAGCCGGGTCTCGTCGCCGACATGACCAAGAAGTTCCCGAACATCAAGTGGGCTCTTGCGCCGGTGCCGTCGAAGGACGGTGCCACGCCGGTTGCGCTTGGCGTCACCGACTTCATCCTGGCCTTCAACAACAAGGACGCCACTCGTAAGGCCGCCACCAAGACGTTCCTGGACTACTTCTACCTCCCGGACGTCTACAACAAGTGGTCGGCAGCAACCGGTCTGCTCCCGGTGACCACCGGCGCGATCGCCCTGCAGCAGGCCGCCACCCCGGCGAACAAGCCCTTCTACGACGCCCTGCCGACCGTTCGCTACCTGCCCCAGGGCAACCCGAAGTGGTCGGCTCTGCAGGACGCCCTGCAGGCAAACGGCGGCGGGATCGCCACCTCCGACGGCAAGACCACCCTGGACGCCATCCAGGCCCAGGTCGACGCCACCGGCTGATCCACCCCCTGATCTCACCTGCTGCCGCGGGAGCGCTCCTGCTCCCGCGGCAGCACGGTGAGCCGGGCCACACGGGCCGCGCAGATCAAGTAGCCCCGCGCGGATGAACTCGTCGATTTCTGTCCCACACAGATCCAGATTCAATCGGCCCACGTGGCCCCGTTCGAAAGGCCAGCCATGACCACGACGGTGACGCCACCGACCAACCGAGCGCCGGCGGGCCCCATCAAACCGTCCAAGGCTCCCGGCCGGGGGCGCCAGATGTTGTCGGCGCTGCCCTGGCTCGGCCCGTCCCTGATCCTGATCATCGGCGTGGTGCTCTACCCGGCCGGATACATGATCTACACGTCGTTCCGCAAGGTGAACAAGATCGGCTTCGACAGCGGCGCGGCCGGTTGGTCGAACTTCAAGCTGGCGCTCACCTTTCCCGGCGTCGACATCGCCCACATCTTCCTGAACACCTTCATCTGGGTGATCGGCGTCGTGTCCTTCACCGTCGTCATCTCCCTCGGCCTCGCGCAATTCCTCAACAAGGCGTTCGGCGGCCGGAAGATCGTCAGGCTGGCCGTCATCATCCCGTGGGCCGCCTCGGTGATCATGACCACCTCGATCTTCCAGTACGGCCTCAACATCGACTACGGGATCATCAACAAGTTCCTGGTCGACATCGGGATCCTGAACGCCCCTTACGGCTTCACCCAGCAGCCCGTCCCGGCGTTCATCGTCGCGATGCTGGTGGCCGTCTTCGTCTCGCTCCCGTTCACCACCTACACGATCTTGGCCGGCCTGCAGGCCGTCCCGGGCGACGTCATCGAGGCCGCCCACGTCGACGGCGCCGGTTCGACGGCCCGCTATTTCCGGATCGTGCTGCCCATCCTCCGCCCGGCCCTGGCCGTCGCGGTGCTGATCAACATCATCAACGTCTTCAACTCGCTGCCGATCCTCAAAGTGCTCACCGGCCCGCTCCCGGGGTACAAGGCGGACATCACCACCACGCTGATCTTCAAGTACAAGACCAATCTCGGCCCGGGCGTCGCGTCGGCGCTGTCCGTGGTGAATTTCCTGGTCTGCCTGGTGATCATCGCGATCTACCTCGTCGTCGTGAAGCCCACGAAGGAGCAGTGAGTTGACCACCACCATCGCGCCGCCCCCGGCCACCGTCGCCCCGAAGTCGAAGAAGGTGCGCAGCACCGGCGTCAACAAGCCGCCGAACCGGATCGGCATGATCATCGGCTCGGTCCTGATAGTCGTCGTCTTCGTCGTGCCGTACCTGATCATGTTCTTCGGTTCGCTCAAGTCGCAACCGGAGATCACCAAGATCCCGCCGGTCTATTTCGGCAGCAATTTCCTGTTCAAGAACTACGTCACGATGTGGTCCTCGGACGTCGACCCGTTCTCCGGTCTGGTGTCGACCATCGTCATCTCGGTCTTCGCGACCTTGCTGGTGCTCGTGACGGCCACCCCCGCCGCGTACTACCTGGCGCGCTTCAAGTTCCCCGGCAAGCTCGCGTTCATGTTCCTGGTGCTCATCACGCAGATGTTGCAGCCGACAGTCCTTGCGGTGGGGCTCTTCCGGGAATTCCTGCAGCTCGGACTGAACGACACCTGGTTCGCGATGATCCTGGTCAACGGCGCCTTCAACCTGGCCTTCGCGGTGTGGATCATGCAGGCCTTCTTCGCCTCCGTACCGAAGGAGGTGGACGAGGCCGCCGTCCTGGACGGTGCGTCGAAACTCCAGGTGCTGTTCAAGGTGTCGCTGCCACTGGTCTGGCCAGGCATCGTCACTGCCATCATCTTCGTCTTCGTCTCGTCGTGGAACGAGTACGCGGCCGCCTCGGTCATCATGACCACCAACTCCAAGCAGCCGCTGACCGTCTCGCTCCCTCGATTCTTCGGGCTCTACACCGCTGAATGGCAATACGTCTTCGGCGTCTCCATCGTCGCGATCGTGCCGGTCGTCGTGCTGTTCGCCTTCATCGAGAAGCGGCTGATCGGCGGATTGACCGCCGGCGCTGTGAAGTAGCACTTTTCTCCGACAACTCCCGAACAAAGGATCCACCACCAGCATGACGACTACCTCAGCCGCGCAGCCGGCTGCCCACGTACTGGCCGAGATCGACACCCAGCCGCAGATGTGGCGGCGCGCAGTAGAAGTCGCCGCCGAGAGCGCCACATTCCTGCCGGCCGACGGCATGCGGATCGCGGTCGTGGGCTGCGGCACCAGCTGGTTCGTCGCCCAGGCGTACGCGGCCATCCGCGAGGAAGCGGGCCTCGGCCTCACCGATGCCTTTGCGGCGTCCGAGTTCCCAGCCGGGCGGCGTTACGACCTGATCGTCGCGATCACCAGATCCGGTACCACCACCGAGGTCCTCGACCTGCTCGCCGCCCTCCCGGCGGACCAGAAGAGCCTCGGCATCGTCGGTGATCCGCAGTCTCCGGGGGCCACCGCTGCATCGCACACGATCCTTCTGCCCTTCGCCGACGAGAAGTCGGTGGTGCAGACCCGTTTCGCCACCACCGTGCTGGCCCTGCTCCGGGCCGGACTCGGCGAGAACCTCGACGGCGTGATCGCCGAAGCGGAGACCGCGCTGACCGCCGACCTTCCCGCCGGCTGGCAGGACAAGGTCCAGTTCACCTTCCTGGGCACCGGCCCGGCGGTCGGCCTGGCCAACGAGGCCGCGCTCAAGATGCGCGAGGCCGCGCTGGCCTGGGCGGAGTCCTACCCCGCCTACGACTACCGTCACGGACCGATCTCGCTCGCGGAGCCGCACACGCTGGTCTGGTCGATCGGCACACCGCCGCCGGGCCTGGCCGACCAGATCACCGCCACCGGAGCCTCCCTGCAGGTGAGCCCCGGGGATCCGTTGGCAACGCTGGTGCACATCCAACGCTTGGCCATCACGCTTGCGCTCCACCGTGGTCTCGACCCGGACAGCCCGCGCAACCTCACCCGGTCGATCGTCCTGACCTGACGAGCCCTCCCCCGTCAGTCGGCTGGGTCTGGTTCCGACTCTTCGGCTGGTCCCGACCCTCCGGCTGGCCCCGGCGCTTGGGCTCCGACGTCGCGAGGCCGACGAGCCGGGGGCGGCGGGACTTGTTTGGCCGCGACGATCCCGGCCAGCGGCACGGTGACAACGCCACCGCGGGTGCGGATCTCGCAACAGCCGTCGGCAAACCCGAGTAGCACGCCCAGCGCATCGGTCACGGTCGGCCGGCTGCCAGGCGGGTCCTCATCGAGGCCCGCAACCCGGTACCGCACCACCACCCTGGTGCCCGGCCGCAGCGCCAGGAACGCAGCCCGCGGGTCCGTCATGTGCCGTCGTCATGAGCGGTCGTCAAGAGCGGTCCGTCATGGGCGGTCCGTCACCCGCGGGTCGTCATGAGTGGTCGTCATGAGCGGTCGTCATGAGGCAGCATCGGCAACGGCCAGGTGCTCCCGCGCGAAGGCGAGTGCCTCGGCGACGTCGACTCTCCGCTGATCCGGCTTGGCCGCCCTGGTGGAGATCTCCAGCACCACCGCACCCGAGAACCGTTCTCCGTCGAGCTCCTCGTTCGCGAGAATCCGCAGCACCTCGGCGCAGGGCTGGGTACCGCGACCCGGGACAAGGTGTTCGTCCTTGGCCGACCCGGACCCGTCCGCCAGATGGAGGTGGGACATCCGGGACCCCATGCGCTGCAACATGTCCAGCGCATCCGAACCGGACGTTGCGGTGTGCGACAGATCCAGGGTGAAGTGCTGGTGCCCGGCCGAGACCGGGTCCCAGTGCGGACGGAAGCTGTTCACCGTCCGGCCGGCCAACCTGACGGGGAACATGTTCTCCACGGCAATCACGACGTCCGTCCGGAGCTGGAGTTCGGCAACCGAATCGGTGAAATTGGCGGCCGCATGACGCTGCCAGACGAACGGCGGATGCACCACTACGGTGGGAGCGCCGATCTTCTCGGCCATGTCGATGGACCGGGCCAGCTTCACGACCGGGTCGGACGACCAGACCGCGGCGGTGATCAGCAGGCAGGGTGAATGCACCGACAGCACCGGGATCTGGTGGAGATCGATGAGCCGTGCCAACGCGTCCGGAGTCTGGCTGGTCAGGTCCGTCTGGACCATCACTTCGATGCCGTCGTACCCGGTCTCCGCTGCCATCTCGAACGCCGCCGCGGTGGGCTCGGGGAACACGGCGGCCGTCGACAGTCCCACCAGGATCGGCGACCGTCCCCTTCCCTCGTCGTGCGACGGTGCTGAGCTCACCACCCCACGCTACCGGCCCGCTCAGGTCTCCAGCTTGTAACCCAACCCACGGACGGTGATCAGGTAACGGGGCGCGGCCGGGTCGGGCTCGATCTTGGAGCGCAACCGCTTCACGTGGACGTCGAGAGTCTTGGTGTCACCGACGTAGTCGGCACCCCAGACCCGATCGATCAGTTGCCCTCTGGTGAGCACCCGGCCGGTGTTGCGCATCAGGTATTCGAGCAGGTCGAACTCCTTGAGCGGCAGCGACACCTCCGCGCCGTGGACCGAGACGACGTGGCGCTCGATGTCCATCCGGACCGGGCCGGCGGCCAATGTCGACTCCACCCCGTCCTCCGGCTCGACACCGCGCCGGAGCACGGCGCGGATCCGGGCGATCAGCTCACGGGTCGAGTAGGGCTTGGTGATGTAGTCGTCGGCACCGAGTTCCAACCCGACGACCTTGTCGATCTCCGAGTCGCGGGCCGTCACCATGATGACCGGGACGGCCGCCCTTGCCCGCAGGGCCTTGCAGACCTCGGTGCCGCTCATGCCGGGGAGCATCAGGTCCAGCAGCACGATGTCGGCGCCCGACCGGTCGAACTCCACCAGCGCTTCCGGTCCGGTGGCCGCGATGCTGGTGGTGAACCCCTCCTTGCGCAGGAGGAAGGCCAGCGGATCGGCCATCGATTCCTCGTCCTCGACGATCAGAACCCTGGTCACGGTGCTCCTTTGTGCCCGGTCAGCGCGGAGCCGATCGGGGTGTTGTCGGTCGTGGCGATCTCGGTGCCCGGGAGGACGCCGTTGGTCGGCGGAACACCGGTGCGCTGCTCCGAGGTCGCCGGTTCCGGGAGGAACTGCGGGAGTCGCATGGTGAAGGTGGATCCGGTGCCAGGTTTGGACCACAGCACCGCGGACCCGCCGTGGTTGGCGGCGACGTGTTTGACGATCGCCAGTCCGAGGCCGGTACCACCGGTCGCGCGGGATCGCGCCGGATCGATACGGAAGAAGCGCTCGAAGACCCGGCTCTGGTGCTCGGGCGCGATGCCGATACCCCGGTCCGTCACTGCGATGTCGACGAACTGACCGTGGATCCGGCGGCTGATCGAGACCGTGCTGCCCGGCGGCGAGTAGTGCACCGCGTTGGCCAGCAGGTTGACCAGCGCGGTGACCAGCATGGGGCGGTCGCCTTTGACCAGCAGTCCGGACGGCGCGTCCAAGGTGATCGTCATCCCCGAACTCTCGGCGACGATCGCCGACCTGGCGTGGGCCTCTGCCACCACCGCGTCGATCTCGAGCACGGCGAGTTCCGGCAGCGGATCGGCGCCCTGCAGACGAGACAGTGTGATGAGTTCGTTGACCAGTGCGCCGAGACGGACGGACTCGCGGAGCAGTTTCTCCGCGTACTTCTCGACGTGCTCCGGCTCGTCGAACCCGTCGAGCACCGCCTCGGCCAGCAGTCCGATCGCCGCGACCGGCGTCTTCAGCTCGTGCGAGACGTTGGCGACGAAGTCCCGGCGGACCGCCTCGAGGCGCAGCGCCTCGGTCTCGTCGGCGGCGGAGACGACGACGTAGCCCTCGACGGTGGACCGGACGACGGCCTGCACGGACGCCGGATTACGGCGCGGCCCGACGAGGTCGGCGGCCGGTTCGACAGCGCCGAGTTCGACGTCGATGGGTTCACCGGCCACCCGGGCGCGCCCGACGGCGTCGGCGATCCGGTGGTCGAGCAGGCCGGCCCTGACCACGCCGAGTTCGGCCGCACGCGGGTTGAAGACCAGGAGATGACCCTCTTTGTCGAGCACAGCGTAGCCGGTCGTCGACACGGTGAAGGCGAACTCGGCGAGCAACGCGGTGTCCTGGGCAACAGGTTCGTAGGAGCGCGGGCGGCGATGTAGCACGGCCACGGCGACCAGCGATGCGATCAGCCCACCGCCGATGGCGGCCGCCAGATACCCGATCCACGACACATGACGAATGGTAAGTGCTAGCGCGGCCCCCGACCGGCGTTCGAACGCCACGGGCGACATGGGTTGTTCGATTCGACGTCTGCGACACCCGCGCCGTTCACCGGGAGTTCATGACGCGCGAGGTCATTTCGCGGGGCCAGTTCGCAGCGGCTCCGCCGGAGCCGGAGCGGGAGCCGCGCATACAGGAAGAGCCGAATTCCCCGAAATCACCACGAAATTGGCAACTTCCATATGCGCCGGGCACTTCTGTATGCGCGGGAACGGTGCGCGGGAACGGTGCGCGGGAACGGTGCGCGGGAACGGTGCGCGGGGAACGGTGCGCGGGTAGGCAGCAGACGAGCGAGGGTCAGCGGCCCTGGTTGGCGACGGCGGTGATGGCAGCGGCAGCGGCGTCGGGGTCCAGGTAGGTGCCACCGACCGTCAGCGGCTCGAGGTTCGCGTCCAGGTCGTAGCGCAGCGGGACGCCGGTCGGGATGTTGACCGCCGCGATGTCCTCGTTGCTGATGCCGTCGAGCAGCTTGACCACCGCGCGCAGCGAGTTGCCGTGAGCCACCACCAGCACCACCTTGCCGTCGGCGAGGTCGTCGGCGATCGGTCCGCGCAGGTACGGCTCCAGACGCACCACGACGTCGGCGAGGCATTCGGTCTTCGGGGCGTCATCACCCAGGTTCGCGTAACGCGGGTCGCCGGCTTGGGAGTACTCGTTGTCGTCGCTGATCGGAGGCGGCGGCACGTCGTACGAGCGACGCCACAGCATGAACTGCTCCTCGCCGTAGGTCTGCAGCGTCTGCTTCTTGTCCTTGCCCTGGAGGTCGCCGTAGTGACGCTCGTTCAGGCGCCACGTGCGGCGTACGGGCACCCAGTGCCGATCGGCAGCGTCCAGCGCCAGGTTGGCCGTCATGATCGCCCGGCGCAGCAGGGAGGTGTGCACCACGTCCGGCAGCAGACCGACGCTCTTCAGCAGCTCGCCACCACGACGGGCCTCGCCGGTGCCCTTCTCGGACAGCGGCACGTCCACCCACCCGGTGAACTGGTTCGTGGCATTCCAGGTGCTCTCGCCGTGACGAAGGAGGATCAGAGTCGAAGTCATGCCCAGCAGTCTGCCGCAGTCGTGCGGAGCACCGGAAACCGGGCGGGAGGCCTTGCGCGGGTCGCCGCCCCTATGTCTTAATGATTCTAGTCATTGCGACAAAGAACGGCACGCAAATCAGGGGACGAGATGAACACGAACGGCGTGGCGACCGGCACGTGGACCGTGGTGCTCGCGATCCTGGCGGCTCTGCTCGTGTTGATGATCGCGCGGTCCGTGCGCAAGGCCTTCTCCCGGCCGGCGCCGTCAACTCAAGCGGTGCAAGCCTTTTCGTTGGCCACCGGCCGGTCGATGCTGCTGGCGGGAATCGTCGTCGCGTGGTTGCTGTCGCGTCCGGTGCAGGACCGGACCGGAGCTTCCGCGACGATCGTCGGCATCATGGGAATCGTCGCGCTGGCACTGCAGATGCTGTCGGAGACGCGCTGGCCGCGGCAGTCGGGGGCTGTCCGCGTCGCCATGCTCGGGCGTCCCACCCTGCGGGAGACGGTGCTGGCCCGTTACCGGTACGGATCGGCGGCGGCCGGGGTGTGCATCACCGTGGCCGTGATCTTTGCCCTGTTCGTCGGACCCGCCGCGAACAGGAGCACCAATCCGGCAACTGCCTGCCCGGCTCCGGTCGGTGTGATCTGCACGTCCTACGGCGCCGGCGACTCAGTCACCCAGACCTTCAGCGATGCTGCTCCCACGGCTGGGGCCATCCTGGTGGCCCTTGCCTCGCTCTTGGTCATGCTGGTGATCGCCGCTTTTGCCGTCCGGCAGGTGCTACGGCGCCCGGTGCTGGCCGGGATCGATCCGTCGACCGATCAGGCACTCCGCCGCGTCGCAGCGCAGCGGGTGTTTCGCCTGGTGACGGCAGGGTTTCTCGCTATGACCGCGTCGTTGACCAGCGGGGTGCGCGACGCCCTCAATGCCAACGATCTCGCGAACTTCAACGTCGCTCCCGGGGGCTTGGCCCAGGCGCTGATGGACTTCTTGACCGTCGTGAGCATCGGTTGCGGTCTCGCCATTCTGGTCCTCTACATCGTCGGCCCGAACGAGCGCACCCTGCGCCGCGCACTGCTGCCCGGCCGCGTTCCCACCGACGCGTGACGGACCAGGTCCGATGACGGTCCGGCTCGCGGTCGACGTGACAGCGGCGACCCCGGTCTACGAGCAGCTGCGGGCGCAGATCGCCGGTCACATCGGTGCCGGCTCACTGCGGACCGGGGACCGGCTGCCGACGGTGCGCGGATTGGCCGCCGAACTCGACATCGCGGTGAACACCGTCGGCCGGGCCTATGCCGAATTGGAGTCGGCCGGTCTGGTGAGCACCGGGCGCCGGGTCGGCACCGTCGTCACCGGCCGCCCCGCCGCCGTCGTCGGTCCGGAGATCTCCCTGGCAGCCGAGGTTCTCGCCACCCTCGTGACGGCGCAGGGGGTCCCGGACGACACGGCCGTGGAGATCCTGCGGCACGCCCTCCGCCAGTCCCGCGTCCAGCCGCCGCTGAGCTGACAAGCCCCGGCGAGCCGGCCTCGCAGGCCGCCGGCCCGACGCGTCGCAAGCGCCACCCCGCAGGCGCACAGCGCCCGGCCCACAGCGGTCAGTCCAGCGGCCGCGGGTCACCGGCGACAGCAGCCGGGGTCGCGACCGGGCGGCGGACGCGGCGACGCCAGATCAGCACCCCGAGGATCACCACCGCGACGACGGGCAGGAACGGGATCAGGACGCCGACGACGGTCAGGCCGGCGTGCACCACCTTGCGCACTGCATCCCAGCCGTTGGCCAGCCCGCCCAGGAACCCGGATCGCGCGACCGCCGGCGGCGGGATCAGCGCCTCCTTGACCCCGGTGATCGAACCGATCAGCACCACCGTGATGGTGGACAGCGAGGTCTGACCGACCAACCCCGCCTGCTGACGCTGCAGGGACTCCAGATCAGCCTCACGGGCACTGAGCTCCGACTCGATCGCGATGACGTCTCCGATCTTGTCCGCCTTGGACAGCAGCGTCCGCACCCGGTCGACGCTGGCCTTCATCGTCTGCATCCGGCTGCTGATGTCGATCATCTGCGACGTGACGTCCTCGGTGGACTCCTGCCGACTCGTGACCGGGGCGATGCCGGTGATCACGTCCATCGCGGTGGTGTATCCACCGGCGGGCACCCGGAGGGTGATCGACTGGGTGGTGCCCTTGCCCTGTGCCGCCGAGACGTAGCCCGCACCGATCGGGATGGACCGCACCTTGATCGCCGCGTCGTCGACGGCCTTCTGCAGCAGCAGCTGGTCCTCCGCGGCCCCCTGGTTGGCCGATTTGACGGTCACGTTCAGCGTCAGGTTGGCGGTTCTGATCACCTGACGGTCGGCTGCCTCCACGCCGGCACCCACGTCGGGGAGCTTTCCGTCGGCCGAGGACGACTTCCCGCTGCCGGCCTGGCTGGGCGCCGGTGCGGCGGACGCAGCAGCGGACGGTGCGCCGGATCCACCGGCGGCGTCGGCGAAACCGGCCGCCGGAACACCGGCCGCGGACGACACCGAACTGGCCGCGGCTGCGGTCGTGGAACCGGAAGTGCACCCGACCGCGAAAGCGAGCAGCAGACCGGCCGCCGCTGCTCCAGCGGCCAGCTTCACCCGTCTCCCCCGCCTCCGGGCCAGGGCCGTGCTGATGGCATTCCAGGACTTGGAATCCTTGCGAAGCATGTCGTCTCCCCTGTTGGTCGAACCAGTTCCCTGCAGAACGGTTTCTCGGGAGGTAGACGGGGGTTTCGGCCATCGGGGCTGCACGTCCGTCGGTCACGGTTGGGCCACAGCTGGGATACGGACCGGTGTGCCAACACATCGCACACCTTCGATCGGCGGTGGTCGGCAAGCATGTGGACCGGGCCGCGAGAGCGCACGATGGACGTCATGAGGTCATCACTGCCGAGAGGCGTCGTCCCGCAAACCCCAGGGCCCGGCCAGGAGTCGGTCTGGGAGTACCCCCGACCGCCGCGGCTCGAGCAGTCGAGGAAGACGGTGGTGGTGCGGGTCGGCGACGTGGTCCTGGCGCGGACCGGCGAGGCGTTCCGGGTGCTGGAGACCAGCCATCCGCCGACCTGGTACCTGCCGCTGGCGTCCGTCAGGCCGGACCTGCTCCGGCTCTCCCGCCATCCCTCCACCACCTGCGAGTGGAAGGGCGCTGCCACCTATTGGGACGTCCTGGCCGGCAGCGGACCGCTCGAGGCCGCCGCCTGGAGCTACGAACGTCCCACCAAGGCCTTTCGGGACATCACCGGCCACCTCGCGTTCGACCCGAACGTCCTGACGTGCGAGGTCGACGGCGAGGTGGTTCGTGCGCAGGAAGGCGGCTTCTACGCGGGCTGGATCACCGACGACGTGGTCGGACCGTTCAAGGGCATCCCCGGCTCCTGGGGCTGGTGAGCACCAGGGTCACATCACCCTCGAAAGTCACCACGCCCTCCAAAGTCACGACCACCCTCGAAAGTCACCACGGCCCTCGATTCACCACAGGAGGAGAACCGCCACCACGACGTTCAGCGAGGCGGCCACCGCCCTGACCAGATCGACGCGGAGCAACGACCGGAACGCCGCTTCGTCGAAGCCGGCCGAAAGTCGGCCGTGCAGCGGGACCGCGAGAAGCGCGGTCACGACGAGGATCAGCGCCACCAGCACGCCACCGGCGATCGGCTCCCACCACGGGATCCCGGTCGGTTTGAACAGCAGCAGACCACCGGTGCTCAGCACCAGCCCGGCGAACAGCGGGCCGACCACCAGGCTCACCCGCCGCTGATGCGCGCGTTCGTAGGCCGGGAAGGCGTCCGGCGGTACCAGGGCGAACTGCCGGTAGACCAGCACCTGCACGGTCCACTGGAATCCGGCGTACCCGGCCGCGAAGAGCAGGTAGGCGATCAGTACGACGGGAAAGTCGTTGGACGACAACGGAATCGCATCAGGTAGGGTCGATCAGGTGCCGGAAGGCCTGCAGGTTCTGCAAGGAGTGCCCGCGCGACGTGCGCCAGGCCCACTCACGGCGGATGGCGCTGGTGAACCCGCGTTCCAGGATCTGGTTGAAGTCCTCGTCGGACGTGCTGAGCACCACGCCGAGGACGGTGTTGAGCTCCTCCGCGGGGTGATCGCCGAGCGTGTCCAGGCCGATCCGGCCGACCAGGTGGATGTCGCCGTCGCCGTCCAGCGAATAGGCGACCGTGCGCAGCCGGGAGTTGCGCTGCAGCAGGAAACGGTAGACGTCCTCCCGGTTCTCGTCGGGAGCCCGGCACACGAACGACTCGATCGAGAGCTCGTGCGAACCGACCAACAACCAGAGCAAAGTCCGATGACGACGCTCGCCGGGCAGGGTGAGCAGGAAGGCGTCATCAGGCTCGGCGGTGAAATCGACGCCGAGTTCGGTGAGCGCATCGGCGATCTGGCTCGCCCGGACCGACGGGGCCGTCACACCCGCACCGCCGCGGCCGAGAAGAGCGCCCGCTCATACGATTCCAGCAAACCGTCCACCGTTCTGTCCCAGGAGAACCGGGCCGCCTGGCCCGAGGCGCGAGCGGCCAGGTCGGCCTGCCGCGCGGGGTCCATCAAGATCTCGGCCAGCCGTCCGGCCCACCGGACCGGGTCGTGTCCGGGGACCAGCAGCCCGCTCACACCGTCGTCGACGGCGACCTTCAGCCCGCCGACGGCAGCCGCCACCACCGGCGTCCCGGAAGCCTGCGCCTCGAGCGCGACCAGTCCGAACGACTCGTTGTAACTCGGCACGGCGACCAGATCGGCAGCCTGGAAGACCTGGCACAGCGCGGAGGGCGCCATCGGTTCCAAGAAGTCCACCACCGTGTCCAGTCGCAGTTCCGCGGCCAGCTCGGCGAGCCGGTGCGGCGCGATCCGTCCGGTCCCGGAAGCACCGCCGACGATGAGTACCCGGAACTTTCGTTCCGGAAACCGTTCCCGCAGCACGGCGACCGCGCGGAGCAGGACGTCCGGCGCCTTCAGCGGCTGGATCCGGCCGGCGAAAGCCAGCACCAGCTCGTCCGGGTCGACCCGGAGCGCGGCACGGGCCGCAGCCTTGGACCCCGGCCGGAAGACGTCGGTGTCGACCCCTGGCGGCACCACGTCGATCTTGTCCCGGGCGGCGTCGTAGAGATCGATCAGCTGCTGCGCCTCGGTCTCGGTGTTGGCGATGAGCCGGTCCGCCTCGGCGACCACCTGCTCCTCGCCGATCAGCCGGCCGCGTGGCTCCGGCGCGTCGGACTCGGCCATCGCCGCATTCTTGACCTTGGCCAGGGTGTGCGCCGAGTGGACCAGCGGGACGCCCCAGCGATCCTTCGCCAGGTACCCGACCTGGCCGGACAGCCAGTAGTGCGAGTGCAGCAAATCGTAGTAGCCCGGCTCCTGACGGGCCTCGGCCCGCATCACCCCGTTGGCGAACGAGCACAGCTGGCCGGGGAGTTCGTCCTTGTCCAGCCCCTCGAACGGGCCGGCCACCACGTGTCGCACCAGCACGCCGGGGGCCATTTCCTGAGCCGGCGGGTGATCAGAGGAGGTGGCCCTGGTGAAGATCTCGACCTCGATTCCGCGCCGCGCCAGTCGCACTGCGGTCTGCGCGACGTAGACGTTCATCCCACCGGCGTCACCGGTCCCTGGTTGGGCCAACGGCGAGGTGTGCAGCGAGATCGCCGCCAGCCGCCGCAGCGCGGGACGGTCTGAAGAACGGGTGGTCACGTTGACGATTGTGCTCTCCGGTCGACGCCGGCCCGGCGCTCTGCCTGCGCTACAGCGCGGACAGGGCCTTCCACTCGTCAGGTGAGTAGATCCAGTCGTAGACCGCATCCTTCTCGCTCATCTGGGGACCACCGGTGTTGGACAGGACGACGGGGTCGCCGTAGATCGCCGAGTTGTAGTAGTCCTCGGCAGCCTGCGCCCCCATGTTGATGCAGCCGTGCGAGACGTTGGCGATACCGAAAGCCGCTGCTGCCTTGAGGTTCTCGTGGATGAACTCACCGTTGTTGTTGATCCGGACGGCCCACTTCTCGAGTGCATTGCAGTAGTTGAACTGCGGGTTGCACATGGCGAAGGTCAGATGCTTCTCGGTGACGATGTGAATGCCGTTGAGAGTTCCGCGACCGGGCACCGATTCCTTGCCGTAGGACACCGGGTAGTTCTTGGTCACCTTGTCGTCGACGGTCACCACGAGGTGGAAGGTCGACGCGTCGGCGATGACGATCTGCGAGCGGCCGATGGTGAAGTCGGACTGGAAGTCCTCACGGCCCCACTGGCCGTTGCCGTAGTCGACGCCCTTGAGGTCGGCCTCGACGTGGACCTTGGTGAACGCCGGCCAGTACGGCGTGGTGCCGCTGACCGGGCTCACCGTCGGTCGCCAGTGCACCTGCGACTGGACCACTCCCTTGCCCAGGATGTCTTCATCCTGCAGCCATCCCCAGTTGCCCTGCAGTGCAGCGCCAGCGGAGGTGGTCACCTTCAGGGCCTTCTCCGCCGCGGCACGGTTCTTCACCACGCCGGCGAACGTGATGATGATCGGCGCCCCGACGCCGACGGTGCCACCGTCGGGAATCTGGATGTAGGCCTTCTCGGTCGAGGCCGGCTTGACCGTCGAGATCTTGCCGGAGATCTTCGTCGGCTTGTTGCCGTTGTCCATGGCTACGCCGGAATAGGTGTAGGTGGTGTCGTAGTCGAGTCGCTCGGTGTTGGTCCAGGTGCCCTTGTCCGCCGAGATCGCCCCGGTGATCTGGGTCCCGTCGTCACCGGTGAGCGTCATCTGGGCCAACTTCGCCGCGAAGACGGTGACGGTCAACGGGTTGTTCGGCGGCACGTTCTTGGTGCCGAAGGCCGGCTTCGCGGTGACGCGCACGGTGTTGGCCGGCAGTGTCGCAGCCTTGGTGGTGGCCGCCGTGGCCGCCGTGGTTGGCGGGGCCGAGGGAGTGGCGCCCCCTGAGGAGAGGTCCGGCGCGACCACCTGGGAGGCCGGAGCCTCCTGACCGGGCGTGACCGTGACCGTGACGATCTCGGTGCCGGACGAGCAGGCCGAGGCCAGCAGCCCGAGCACGGCCACCGCAGCGACCACGCCCGACGTACGCCGGCTGAACAGCCGGACAGGACGAATGCGCACCTTGATCTCCACTTCGCTCTCACCGGCGACAATCGCGCGCGGCCCACCGTCAACCGTGACGGGTCGATCCCCTAACGGTAAGGGTTGGCGGTGAAGTCCCTGTCTGACCGACTGGTAGGAGATGTGATTCGTAGCATCCTGGCCGGTCGTGGGCCGTGCCGTCAGTCGGCTGGCCGGGCTGCCTCAGTCGGCCGGTCCGCATGCCATCAGTCGTCCAGGCTGATGCCGAGGAGGACCGGTTCCGGGCGGAGTTGCACCCCGAACGCCTCGCGGACACCGTCGCGGATCTGCCGTGCCAGGGCCATCAGGTCGGCGCTGGTGCCGTTGCGGTTGATCAACGCCAGGGTGTGCTTGCTCGAGACGCCGACCCGTCCGCCCGGTCCGTCGAAGCCCTTGCCGAATCCGGCCCGCTCGATGAGCCAGGCCGCCGACAACTTGGTCTCGCCCTCACCCGCCTGGTAGCGCGGATAGGTCACGTCGGGACCGAGCCACCCACGGATCGCCGAATCGGCCCGCTGCGCTTCGGCGTCGTCCAGGATCGGGTTGGTGAAGAAGGAGCCGGCGCTGCGGGTGTCCGGATCGTCGACCCCGGCGTCGATCACCATGCCCTTGCTGCGGCGAAGCGCAAGGACGGTCTGCCGGATGACGGGTTCGGGGGCGGTGTCCCCAGGGTGCACGTCGAGAGTCCTGGCCAGCTCGGCGTAGCGGATCGGCGTCGGTCGCCGGTGCAGACGCAGGGTGATGTCGGTGATGACGGCACGCTCGGTCCCCCGGAGGTCGGAGCTGCGGTAGCCCAGATGCAGATCCTCGGCGGGGACGACCCGGATCTCACCCGTCGTCCGGTCGAAAAGAGTGACCTGCAACAAGGTGTCGGCGATCTCGGATCCATAGGCCCCGACGTTCTGCACCGGCGTGGCACCCGAGCTGCCGGGGATCCCGGACAGCGTGGCCAGGCCGGTCAGGCCCTCGTCGACCAGTTGCGCGACGACGCCGTCCCAGTCCTCACCGGCGCCGATCGTCACGTCGACCGAGCCGTCGGGCCGATCTGCGGCGATCGTGATGCCGGGGATCCTGATCCGCACCACCGGGCCGCTGACGCCGGCGTCGGCGATCACCAGGTTCGACCCGCCGCCCAGGACGAGCACCTGTTCCCGCTGGTGGTCCTGCATCGCGGCGGCGAGTTCACCGGCGGAGGTGACCGTGACCAGGTCCGGAGCCGGGCCGCCCAGGTGCAGGGTGGTCAGGTCGGAGAGCAGCACGGGACGGGGCACCGGCCAAGGGTAGGCGGTGGCGCACCGGTTCGGGCCGGGTCCGCCCGGCACCGGCTGGCTGCTGCGGGTCGGCGCTGGGTACGACGGGTCCACACTGGGCACTGCCACCGGGTACGACGCGTCTGCGTTGGGTACTGGAGGAGACACAGGCGATGGCCGGCGGGCCGGCTGGCCTAGGGTTGTTGTTCAGAGCTCGACGACCGTCCCCGCACACCTCTGGAGCGAGTGCCTTGCCCACCTCTTTGTCCGTCACCCATGAATTCACCGCCGCGCCGGCTGCCGTCTTCTCGCTCTTCACCGACCGGGCCTTCCTGGATGCGCGGCTCGAAGCGACCGGCGGCACCGACCCCTCGGTGGTCAGCCTGGAGAAGCAGGCGGAGACCGCGACCGTCGTCATCCGGCAGTCGATCCCGTCCTCCGCCCTCCCGTCGATGGTCGCATCGATGATCTCGGGCGACCCGGTCACCGAGCGGACCGAGAACTGGCGAACCGACGGCGAGGGCTACCAGGCCGACTTCACCGTCGTGATCAAGGGCGCACCGGCCTCGCTGAAGGGCACCATGGCGCTGGTCGCCTCCGGTGCCGGCTCGACCTTCACCGTCGACGGGCAGGCCAGCGTGCCGATCCCGTTGTTCGGAGGGAAGATCGAGGCCGTGGTCGTCGAGCAGGTGGACGCCCTTCTGGTGCGGGAGAACGAATACACCGCAACGGCTCTCACCTCCTGACGCGTCGGCCCTGCTACTGGCCCAGAGGGCTGCGTGCTGCTCGGTCCAGATCGGCGGTGCCGCTGATCGTTCCGACGTCCCGGACCCAACCGCGGGAATGCGGCCACCAAACCGGCCGTTGGCATTCATGACGTGCGCCGACGACGCACAATGGAGAGGCACGCCCGCATTCGAGGGGCTGCATGACGAGACGTTCAGGAGGGCCACCACATGGCCGGCGAACCGGGTGAGCTCTACGAGTTGCACCTCGAAGTCCCCCAGATCGAGGATCTGGCCAGCCCGGTGCTGGTGCACGCTCTCGACGGGTACGTCGACGCCGGCTCCGGCGTCAGCCTGGCCGTCGCCCAGCTGTTGGAGAAGCTCGAGGGCACCGTCATCGCGACGTTCGACGTCGACCAGCTGATCGACTACCGCGCCCGCCGCCCCACCCTGACGTTCGCCCGCAACGCCTTCATCGACTACGACGCCCCGCAGCTGGTCATCCGCGCGATGGTCGACGAGGGCGGCGCCACCTTCCTGCTCCTGACCGGACCCGAGCCCGACGTGCAGTGGGAGCGATTCTCCGCCGCCGTCGGCCAGATCGCCGACCGTTTCGCGGTCCGCCTGACGGTCGGACTGATGGCGATCCCGATGGGCGTCCCGCACACCCGCCCGACGGGCATGTCGACCCACGCCACCCGCCCCGAGCTGATCGACGGCCCGCAGGACTGGATCGGCACCGTGCAGGTCCCGGGGCATGCCAGCGGGCTGCTGGAGTACCGCTTCGGCCAGGCCGGCCGGGACGCGATCGGGTTCGCCGCCCACGTCCCCCACTACGTCGCCCGCTCGGACTACCCGGAGACGGCCCGCACGCTGATCCAGGCCACCGCCGACGCGACCGGCCTGTTGCTCCCAACCTCTGGACTCGACGCCGCCGCCGCGGCTGTTCAGGTCCAGCTGGCCAACCAACTTTCCGAGAACACCGAGATCGCCGAGATGGTGCAGGCCCTGGAGCAGCAGTACGACGCCTTCGTCTCGGCCACCGGCCGAGGTCTGCTGGCGGAATCCGCGCCGTTGCCCACCGCGGACGAGCTCGGCGCTCAGTTCGAGGCCTTCCTGGCCGACCGCGAACGCCCCTGAGCCTGGGGCTCCGACTACCAGGCTTGGTTTTAGCCGGGCTGAGGGGTGGGGTGGGCCGGGCTGAGCGGTATGACCCAACCCACGCCGCGTCGCCACCGGTATGACCCAGACGTCACCGGTATGACGGCGGGTGGGCATACCAGTGCAGCCTGGGTCATACCGGCCGGCTCCCGGTGCAGCCTGCGTCATACCGGTCGGCCACCAGCCCTTGGTGACAGGCAAGTTGGAGCGCGGCAGGTCAGAGTGGCAGCAGGCGGACCGAGGCGAGGATGGCGTCGAAGATCGGGAGATCGCGAGCCTCGTGGGTGCGCGCGGTGGCGGCGTCGGCGACCAGCATGCGGGAACTGCTCGCCCACAGGTAGGCCTGCAGCTGACTGACCGGTGCACCGCCCTCGTCACGGCGGTAGTGCAGCGCGGTCACATCAACGAAGCTGGACAGCACGAACCGATCGACCGACAACCGCTCGAAACTCATTGCTGTGGCGGCGATCCGCTCGACGGCAGCCTCGCGGAACCCGGTGAACCACTGCTCGCCGTCGGCCTCGGGCTCCCCCTGCAGCAGGGTGAATGTGGGGCGGCGCCCGTCCTCTGGCGGGCCGAACAATCGGATGCGGCTCTCGTCACCGTCGATGTTCCAACCGTCCGGCACCAACAGCGAGATGCCAAGGTCCAACCGGGCCATGCTGTTCATCCCCGCCGGGCGGCTACCCGAACCCACCTGGCCACCACTGAGTGCGCCCGAGCCCGGCGACCCGGCACTCACAGGAACCGACATGACCCTACCGCCTCGTCGTAGATCGCAGTCCACCTGTCCCGCTCGACCCACGGCGCGAACCCGCTGATCGTGCGAATGGCCCCGTCGAAAGCGGCGGCGGTGAAGTGCACCAGCACGTCTGCGCTGCCCGGTCCGGTGATCGGGGTCGACCCCTTGACGCCGTAGGGCAGGTGCACGACCACGGTGGCCGTCGGGCAGTCGTCGATCCGGACGACGCGCTCCTCGATCAGGTCGCCGTCGGCATCCGCGAAGGCTTCCACCACGGTGCGGACGGCGGCCTCCCCGGCGTCGGCGTCGGTGGCTGCGAAGACCAGTACGACCAGCCGGGCGAGGACCTCCTCGTCCTCGTCGTCACGCCATTCGTATTGCGCGCTGCGCTCGTCGGAGAATCCGTTCTCGAACCCGGGCGGCAGTTCCAGCGAGACACCGGTCGCCGGACTGTAGAAATGGATCAGGGTGGGAACGTCCACGGGAGCGGCAGCACCTTTCTCAACAGCACCATGTTCTCAACAGCACCGAAAATCCGCCGGACGGCCGGACCCCGGACAGGACTGGAACGACAGGCACCATCAGCTCGCGATCTTCAGCACCACGACCCTGCCGCCGGTCACCACGACTTCCTTGATCTTGTCATCGAAGGCAAGGGTGATCGCCTTGCTGATCAGTTCGTCGACCGGTGTCGCGGTGTCGGCCCCGGCGCCCCAGCCCTTGGCGGCCTTGTCGACGACGGCCTGCAGCGTGGTGAGCGTCGGCCGCTTCTTGTAGAAGGTCTTCGCGAGCGAGGCCAGCGGCGAGGCCAGCGCCTTGAGGACGACCTCGTCCTTCTTCGCCTCGCCGTCCTTGCCACGAAGAGCAAGCAGCGCCGACATGTCGGCCGAGGCGCCGTAGAGGGTCCCGGAGTCGTCCACCCGGTTGACCCGGTAGTAGCCGTCCGAGGCTTCCGAGATCGCCCGTTGCAGCTCGGCTTTCGCGTCGTCGAAGGTCATCTCGCTGCGGAACTTCGAGATGCCGGCAGTGACGATCTGCTGCACCTCGCCGATGGTCGGCACGCCGCGGGGGTTGGCCCTGATCCTGGTGAAGTAGGTGGTGAGCTTCTCGTGCAGCGCATTTCGCACGTTGTACCGCCGCTTGTTGCCGTCCTCCTCGCCGAAATCGGCGCCGACCCTTGCACTGTCGGACGTGACCTTGTCCTTCACGGTCTTGGTCTTCGTCTGCGAGACCACCATCACCACCTGCCCGCCGGTGATGGTGAGGTGATTGATGATGTCCCCGAACGCCTTCTTGGCTTCCTCGGCCAGCTTCGCGTCGGCCTCGGCCATCGCTGCCGGGTCGGTACCGACCTTCTTGTAGGCCGTCGTGACGATGGCCTGCACCTTGTCGGGCTTGACGCCGTTGTCGCCCTTCCGCGCCTTCTTGGCCGCGTACTCGACGAACTGCTCGGTTGCCGCGGCGTAGGCGGTCTGTCGCACGGCCGCCAGCTTGTCGTCGGCGTTGCCCTTCTTGATCGCGTTGGCGTCGGCGGCGTCGAGCACCGTGATGGTGCCACCGTCGACCGTCAACGATTTCGCCGCGCCGCCGAGTCCGTCCTTGATCGCCTGTGCGATCCTGGCGTCCATCTCCTTCTGGGCGGGCGCATCGAGGCCGGTATTGAGCTTCTTCACCTGGCCGGCCATCTTGGAGTTGATGACCTCACCCTTGATGCCGTTCTTGCCCGACTCTGCCTTCTTTGCAGCGTAAGCCGCGCAGAGGGCGGTGATCTCGGCCAGCGTCGCCTTGATCGGGCCCTCGACCTTGCCTGCCGCGGCCGCCTTGTCCTTGTCACCGATCGCCTTTGCGTCGAACCGGAACGACCCGGGTACCCCGGCCTTCATGGTGAACCCGGAGATCAGCCCGGCATACACATCCTCGACGATGGTTGCCATCTCGGTATCGGCCTCGTCCGGCGTCCTGGCCGCGCTGACCTTGCCGTAGTGCTTCCCGATGACCTTCTTCATCATCTCCGGATCCGGCATGTTCGCACCCGCCGTCCGGACTTTCCCGACCTCGGTGGACAGCGCCGTCCGGAACGCCGCCAGTGTGGTGTCCTGGGTGTTCTTCTTCCGGATGCCGGCGACCTCGGTGAACGCTGCGGGCGTGAAGGACTCGATCTTGCCGCCCTTGATGACAATCGATTTCAGCAACGGCCCGAAGGCCTCGACCGCGGCCTTCGTGATGCCCTGGTCGGTCTCGCCGTAGACGAGGTCCATGCCGACCTGTCCACGGCGGAAGTCGAGGATCTCCTGCACGCGCTCCTTCTTGATGCCGTTCTTGCCGTCACTCATCTTCTTGCCCGCGTACCCGCGGAAGTCCGCGATGTAGGCCTCGTACCCACGTTTGACGAGCCCGATGGCCACGAGCTGGTCGACGACCGGTTGCCGGTCGATCTTGCCGGCGGAATCGCCGATCGAGACACTGCTCCGGTTGATGGCGTCGTTGACCTCGCCGTAGATCGCCCCACCCAGGGCGACGAAGTCCAGTTCGGCGGCGAGCTCGGCCCCGAAGCCGACCCCGAAAACCGCCTTGGCGCCGAAGCTGATCGACAGCTTGCCGTTCTTGAAGACGAAGGTTCCCTCGGCCTTCCCGCCGATCCCCGCATCGACGGTGACCGTGCCGGTCGCGGCGAAGATGGTGCGGCCCTTGCTGGTCCACTCCAAGGAGCCGGACGCCTCGGCGGAGACCCCGGCGAACGCCTCGGCCTTGCCGCTGACCTCGATCCCGGTCAGGCTGATCGATACCTTGCCCTCGGCCGAGGCTTTCGCTCCCGCGAATGCCTCGCCCGCGAGGGCTGCGGTCACCTCCTGGTTGCCCAGCTTCGCCGTGACGGAGGCCTTGCCGGAGACCTCTGCGCCGGCCATCGCCTCGGCCTTGCCCTTGACGGTGAGCCCGTCCTTGGCGTTCATCGACACCGAACCCTCGGCGCTGGCCCTGACCCCGGCGAACCCGGCGGCCTCCACGGCGGCCATGATCTGCGCCGGCCCGATCCCGACGAAACCCGAAGCTGCGACCTTGAAGTCAACACCGGCCTGGGCGAAGGCGGCGAAAGCCGCTTCCAGCTTGGGGATCTTGCCACTGCGGTCGATCGTGGCCGATCCACTCGCTCCGGCGGACGCCCCGATGCCACCTTCGGCGGAGGCTTCTCCGCCGGCCTTGAGCGGGCCGCGCGAGATCTCCCCCACTGCCTCGGCCTTGCCGAAAACACCGGCCCTGGCGCAGGATTCGAAGGCTACCGACAGCTCCTCCGGCGTCGCTGTCTTGATCAACGTGAGGTAGGCCTCGGCGCCGGCCATCCCGGACGCCTCGGCCTTGCCCTTCTTGGCCACCTTGCCGTTGAACGAGTCATGTTCGGCGGACGCCTCGCCCCAGGCGCCGGCGACGGCCTTGGACGTGCTCTTGTTGACGCCGTCCTCGGATTCCTTCTTGCTCCCGGCAAATGCGCCGGAGCCCTTTTCGAAAGTATTGCCCTTCTCTGCCACCGCGGTGTCACCCTCGCGGCGAACCACCGAACGACGGACTGCCGAACCACGCACTGCCGAACCACGCACTACCGAACCAGGCGCGGCCGAACGACGCAGAGCACTCTCGGCCGGTGGGCAGCGGCATTGTCCGTGCTGGTGGGTTTCACCACCGGAAGCCTTGCGGCGCAGCGCCGACATGGCTCCGTCGGCGGCGCGGTCGGCGGCGGCCTCGGCCGGATCCTGGGCCCGGCCGACCGTCAGGCCACCGCCGGACCCGGTGTCGGCACCGGTGCGCTGGGCGACCACATGGCCGAGCTCGTGGGCGATCAGGCGTTGCCCGTCCGGAGCGTCGGGCTTGAATTTCCCGGGGGCGAAGTAGAGATCGTTGCCATGGGTGAAAGCGTGGGAGGCGAGCGCGCCGGCGATGTTCCCGGCCTCGGCGTCCTGGTGCACCCGCACCGAGGAGAAGTCCTGCTCGAAATGTTCGCCCAGACTGCCGGACAGGGTGGTGGGCAGCTGCTGGCCGCCGCCCGCGCGGCGACGCAGCGCGTCGGCGATGCCAGGATCGACGTCACTGCCGCCCAACGGATCGGCGGTAGCAGAACGGCTAAGCCGCAGGGTCTCCGGAGCAGAAGGGCCAGGCCTTGGCGTCTCTGGCACGGAACGGCTGCGCCGCAGGGGATTCGGCTCCCGCAGCGCACCACTGACCGGGCGGACCGCCGGCGATGCCAACGGCGCCGACGGTTCGACCGCCGGCAACATCGACTGATCGGAGGCAACGGCTTCGGCGAAGACATCCTGGCGCCGTGCAGCTTTTCTGGTCCGGTCCGACAGCATGGTCAAGACGCACCGCACCCATTCCCCGAGCCAAGCCGGTCATCTGATTGGAGGGCCTGATCGTATCCCCGGGCCTGATCACATCGCGTCGACCAGTGGGGGGACACATTGACCCGCATGGGTGAGTCAAATCCGTACTGTCTGCAACCAATCGGACAAAAGGCAAAGTCTGCGGGGTCAGAGCAAGCCGACAGGTGCCCGTCTGCCGAGCTTGGCAAACTCTCTCAGGGCAGCGGCGCGCAGATGCCGCGCTCCGACCCCCGTCCCGTCGATGGCCGCGTCATAGGCGGCGGCCAGCACGATGTTGCGCAGGTCGCCGCCGGCCAGTTCGATCGTCGCCGCCAGATGATCGAGATCGATCGGATCAGCGGCGTCCAATTCGCCGACCCGACCGAGCAGCTGCTCCAGCAGCAACTTTCGGGTGGGCTGATCGGGATCGGGAAAATGGATGATGAAATGCATGCGGCGGGCAAAGGCAGCATCCAGGTTCCCCCGCAGATTCGTTGCGAGCACGGTGATCCCGTTGAAGTGCTCCATCCGCTGCAGCAGGTAGGAGACCTCCTGGTTCGCGTACCGGTCCTTGGCATCCTTGACCTCGCTGCGACTGCCGAAGAGCGCATCGGCCTCGTCGAAGAACAGCACCACATTCAGGTTCTCCGCCTCGGCGAAGATCTTCTCCAGGTTCTTCTCGGTCTCGCCGATGTATTTGTCGATCACCCCCGACAGGTCGACCTGCATCAGATCCAGCCCCGCGGTATCGGCGATGACGTGGGCGGCCAGGGTCTTGCCGGTGCCCGGTCCACCGGTGAAGAGCGCGGCGATCCCGCTGCCCTTGCCGCCGGTGCCGTGCACCTGCCCGCGGGAGATCACGCTGTCCCGGAGCCGCACCCAGTCGCCCAGCCGGCGTAACGACGCATGGGTTTCCGCCGGCAGCTGGAGGTCCGCGAAACTCGTTCTGGTGGCCGCGAAACCGGGCCGGATCCGCCCCGCCCCGCCCAGCAGCCGGACGGTTTCGGCGACCAGTTGACCGTCGGGAGAACGGCGCATCAGGGCAGCCTGGGCCGCGACGTGACGGCCGGCCGCCCCGATCTGCTCCGGCGTGAGTCGATACGGCGCGAGCACATCACCCGACACCTGCTCGGCCGTGAAGTGCCTGCGCCACAGCGTAATCCGCTCCTCCGGAGCCAGCGGCGCCGCCCTGATCACCACCGGCAGTTCGGGTCGGAACGCCGGATTCCACCGGCAGCGCCCGATCAGCACCACTGGCACCGGCGAACGTGAGAGCAGCGAGATCACCTCGATCGCGTGGTCGTCACCGACCAGCACCTCCGCACTGCGCAGCACGAGCGCACTGGCCAGCAGGCCCGCCCGCCGGACGACGTGCAGCGCCGCGTCGAGCAGGGTGACCCCACTCGGCCGGAGCGCGAGGTCGAAGACGGCGCAGGCGATGTCCGCCTGCTCGAACGCCGACACGGCGGTGGCCAGGCCGGCCGCCCCCGCCGGATCCTCGACCCAGCAGAGCGAGGTGCCGGCCCGCAGCGCCTGGGCCAGCTGACAGGCGGATTCACTGGGCGGCAGGTGGTCGATGTCGGCGGAACCGATCTCCATCGCCTGGGAGATCGGCTCGGGCACGGGGTGTCCGACCAGCGTGCCGACGACGTCCTCGCCGACGGTCACCGCCCGGGCGAGATTCAGCGGACCCGGTGCCACCTGGAGCAGCCCCCACCGGAGCAATGGCGCCGTCCGACCCAGCAGGGCGCGCCCGGCTCCGGAGAGCAACGGAATCCCGGCCAGCTCCAGCAGCAGCGCGACCGACGCCGGTTGCGGCCCGGAACCGCCGAGCAACTGCCCGTAGGCCAGGGCGAAGTTCGGATCGAGGTCCGGCGCGGCGGCGGCCAGCAGCAGATCGGCTTCGGCGGGGGTGAGCCGGAAGACTGCGGCGATCCGCTCCAAGGCATCGGGCCCGGCCGTCCCTGCCTCGACGGCCGGATCGCCGTCCGGCGCTGCGTCGCCTCCCACCGGCGCTGCGTCGCCTCCCACCGGCGCTAAGTGGTCTTGGTCTTCGACGAAAGACTCGTCATCCAGGTCCGGATGGTCCCGGCGGAGCACGGCGACGACCGCCGTCCAGCCGGCGGACTGCGCCCCGCCGCGGCGCTGCACAGCCTGCTCGACGGCGGCGCGGACGTCGCCCAGTTGCCGGCCGATCATGCTGACCACCGTGTTCCTCCTCGCACCATCTGCTACCACTGCCTGCCACCAATGCCCGCTGTCCGCGACGACTGTCCCGCTGTCCTTCGACTGCCTGCTGCCCGCGACGACTGTTCGACCCGCCCGGCGCGTAGCGTTGCACAGCCGGTCGGCGGTTCACCGGCACAGCTCGGATCAGGACCCTGGTCGTCCTGAGAACCCGTCGTATCCGGACCTTTACCTTCCGTGAGAATTTCCACTCTTTAGTGGCGCATGTCCGATTCACTCCGATCGCTGAGTCGAATCGCGCCCCCCTTTCATCTGTTCGCCCTGTAGCAATGTCCCCGGAGCCACTCATTCGGTCCCGCAGAGATTTTCTGTGCACCAGTTGCTCACTCTCCGCAGCAATCTGCACGACGTGCACTCTCGGAGAGTGCTTCCTCCCCGCTGGACGGAAACGGTCGGACCCGGCAATCTGGACGAGCCGACGGGTCCTGTGTGACGCGTGGGTCGTGTGTCAAGACCGACGACCGAGCCCGATGACCGATGACGTTGACCGATGACGTTGAGTGCTGATCTGTCCTGCGCGAGCAGGTAATCCTTTGTCCCCACCACTCCTTGCGCCCTCGGCGGGTGCCCCTGGAGCACGCTGAAAAATGATCATCCCGACGATCGACACCGGTCTTGAAGCGCTCGTGCGGCAAGCGCTTCCGTTGCCGACCGCACTGGGTGACGTGTCGTTCGATTCTCCTTCTGGGACGTGGTCCGCCCAGTTGAACCGAATTACCGTCAACATGTTCCTGTTCGGCATCGGCCGGTCGCCGCAACCGCCACGTCCGGCGGTGGAGCAGGAGGTCAACGGCCGCCGGCAGCGCCGCGGCCCCATCCCGATGCTGCAGTTGCACTACCTGGTCTCCGCCTGGGCCGGTTCGGTGCGCGACGAGCACCAACTGATCGGCGACGTGATGACCACGTTCCTGCTCACCCAGGTGCTTCCTCCGGAGCATCTGCCCGCCGACATGACCGCCGGCATCCAGATCGCCGTCGCACCGCACGACAACAACCGGGCCAAGGACGTCTGGTCGACGGTCGGCGGCACCATCAAGCCTTCCTTCGAGCTGGTGGTCACCACGGCCAGCGATGCGTTGCCGTTCGTGGATACGGCAACGAGCGTCGCACGGGTCGAACGCCTGCTGGCCCCCTACGCAGCACCCGCACGGGCCGCGAGCATGTCTCCCTTCGGGAGGAGCTGACCGCGTGCGCGTGCGAGCCGACACCGACCTGCTCGATCTGGCCCCTGGCCAGCGGGCCGACATCACCGTTGACGTCATCAACACCGGTGATGTCATCGACGGCGTCACCGCGCGGGTCCTCGGACTGCCCGAGCAGCACGTCAGCAGTCGGCCGCCCGTCCTTCCGCTGTTCCCCGATTCGTCCGGGCAGTTGACGCTCACCCTCGCCCTCCCGGCGACCTTCCCGGCCGGGCGACATCCGATGACGGTCGAGGTGCTGTCCCGGCAGCCCGACACCGAGGCCGCGTACGTCGACGTCGATCTGGTCGTCCCGCGCGCTCCCGCCGTCACCATGGCGTGCAGCCCGCAGGTGATCAGGGCGCACCGCTCGGCCAGGTTCATCCTCACCGTCTCCAATCGCGGCAACGTGGCGCTCGACGTGGCCCTGGCCTCGAACGATCCGGAGAAGGCGATGTCAGTCGTCCTGCTGCCGAGCCGCCTGACGGTGCCGGCGGGCCAGGCCGGCGACGTGGTGGTCACCGTCCGCGGCCCCCGGCTGATCCTGGGGACCGACACCGACCGGCAGATCACCCTGACCGGGCTGGCCCGACCGGTGGGCAGTACACCGGTGCCGAAACTCGTGCCGACCGCGCTCGCGTCGATCGGTCCGGGCACGGCGCTGCTGCCTGCCCCACGACCGGGTACCGATCCGTTCCGCAACCCCGCCGGGACGCCGATCACCGACCCCGACGACCCGGATGCGGATCTGCCCGAAGCCGGCGAGGAGCCGCTGACGGCGACCGCGCCGATCACCCTGCGGCAGCGGCCGTGGTTCACCCGGGGCATGCTGACCGCCGTCATCCTGCTCTCGATCATCGCGCTGTGGGCCGCTGTCTTCCTCTTCGGCCTCGGCCAGGTCTTCGCCGGCGACCCGATGACGAAGTCCGCGCCCGCGTCGTACTTCGCCACCGCGCTGCCACCGGCCGGGACGCAGGTGGCGGTGTCGGAGGCGGCCAGCAACGGGCGGAACCCCGGCGCTGCCGGCCCTTCCGGCACAGTCGGTACCCCCGGTGCTTCCGGCAGCCCGGGCGCCGCGGGGACCAGCGGCAGCAGCGGAACCGGAGGCGCGGCGGGCGGTTCGGCGGCAGGCGCGGGCGCCAGCGCGGCAGGCGCGGGCGGCAGCGCGGCGGGCTCGGCAGGCGCGTCCGGCAGTGCGGCAGGCGCGTCCGGCGGCGAGCCACCGGCCGGAGCGCTGCCGAAGACGGGCGCCATGCCGGCCGGCCTCGGCGGCACCGTCTCGGGAACGGTGACGGCCGCGACGGACGGCGCTCCGGTCGGCCGGATCCTGGTCGAGGCGCTGCGCACCAGGGCCGACGGCAGCACGGTGGTGGTCAGTTCGGCCGCCACCCAGGCGGACGGGACCTACCAGGTGGCCGGGCTCTTCCCCGGCGCCTACAAGCTGCGGTTCTCGGCGGTCGGCTTCACCACCGTCTATCACCCGGCGGCTGCAGCCCCGGCCGGCGCAGCACCCGTCACCGTGGCCAGCGGGGCCGTCACCACCGCTGCCGACGCGGTGATCATCGGCAAACCGGCTACCGTCACCGGCTCGATCGACCCCGGCGACACCCTCGACAAGGTCGTCGCCACCGTCACCGTCCGCCCGCTGGGCGGCAAGTCGCAGGGGAAGACCGTCGCCACGGTCAAGACCACGGCGACCGGCGCCTACACGATCCCCAACCTGCCGGCGCCCGCCAGCTACCAGTTGACTTTCACCGCAACCGGCTACCAGCCGACCACGCTGCAGACCGACGTCAACGGTGGCGCAAAGCGTTTCGAGCCGTCGGTGCTCCTGTCGTCGGGCCTCGGCCAGATCATCGGCACCGTCACCGACGGTGCCAACCCGCTCGGTGGCATCACCGTGAGCACCACCGTCAACGGCACGGCTGTCACCACCGGAACGCCCACCACCGGTCAGGTCGGCCGCTTCGTCCTCGGGCAGCTGCCGACTCCTGCCACCTACGTCATCACCGTCACCGGTCCGGGTTTCGGGCAAGCCACGGTCGTCGTCGACCTCGGCCCCGGCAAGGCGGACAACGCCCTGAAGGTGGTGCTGACCAAGGGCACCGGCCAGGTCAGCGGGTTGCTGGTGGACGCCACCGGCAAGGGCATCGGCGGCGCGGTGGTGACCGTCGGCGGCGCGGCGGACCCACCCACCACCACCACACTGACCGACGGTGCCATCGGGAGTTTCACCCTCGACGGTCTCCCCTCCCCCGGCGCGTACACCTTGAGCTTCACGGTGCCCGGCTACGCGCAGGCAACTGTGCCGGTCAACCTCACCGGCACTGCCCCGGTGGCGCCGCTGCGAGTGGTGATGAGCGGTGCGCTCGGCCGGATCAGCGGGCAGGTCACCGGTCCCGGCGGAGTCCCGCTGCCGGGCGCGGCCGTCACCGCGACGGACGGCAAGCGGACCTGGCCGGTCACCTCGACCGCAGCCTCCGGCACGGTGCCGAGCGGCGGCTACGTCATCGACCAGCTGCCGGCCGGGATGTACACCATCACCGCCACCTCCCCGACCGGGGTGAGCCGGACCGCCCTGGTCACGATTTCCGCCGGAGGCGTTGTCACGCAGAACTTCCCGCTTTCCGAGAGCGGGTGAGCAGGTGAGGGTCGACGTCACTCCGAAGCGCATCGATCTCGAACAGGACACCCCGTTCAGCATCTCGATCACGGTCACCAACACCGGTGACCTGATCGGTGGCTACCACCTACGGGTGCTCGGCGCCGATCCGGGTTGGGTCCGGCTGGAGACCGAGAACCTCTCGTTGTTCCCGGACACCACCGAGACCGTCCGCGCCGTGGTCACCATCCCCAAGGGCGTCGGCGCCGGTGATCGCCGGATCGCCGTCCAGGTTCGAGAACTCACTCCGCCACAGGCCATCTCGGTCTCCGAGATCGACGTGCGGGTACCGGCGCGACAGGCTCTCAAGTTCGCCCTCAGCCCGATGACGGTGATCTGTGGCAGCACCGGCCGGTTCGGGCTGGTGCTGGAGAACACCGGCAACACCGTGCTCACCACCCGCCCGGTCGGCCTCGACCCGGAGGAGAAGATCGAGTTCACCTTCGTGCCGGAGGTGATCACCCTGGCACCCGGCGAACACGCGATCACCGACCTGCGGACCAAGGCCAGACGCCGCTGGTTCGGCACCCCCGTCGTTCGCACCTTCACTCTCGGCACCGCGCCGGACGAACCTGTCGACGTGGTCGGGCCCGCCGACCTGCTCGACCCGCCCACCGTCCCGCGCCGAACGAGGGTCAGGCCGGGGGCGGTCGCTCCGGCGGTCCCCAAGATCGAGCCACTGGCGACCGGTTCGATGCTGCAGAAGGCCCGGATCGCCCGCGGGGCGATCTCGTTGCTCAGCCTGCTGCTGGCGGTCAGCGTCTTCGCCGTCGTCATCACGATCGCTCTGTCCCGCCTGGTCGGGGTCTCGGCCGCCGACCGGGACCTGGCCATCCAGGTCGCGGCGGCCCGTCAGGCCGATTCCTCCTCCGGCTCCTCGACTCTCGGCGGGACGGTCAAACTGCTGACCGACGGATCGCCGGCCGCGGGGGTGGCGGTGGAGCTGTTCGATGCCGCTGCGCTGGCGTCACCGCTGACCAGCACGGCCACCAACGACAAGGGCGCCTGGACCATCCCCTCGCTGCCGCAGGGCACCTACAAACTCCGCTTCCGTGGCGCCGGCTTCGCCGAGATCTGGTACCCCGGAGCGCTCACCGGCGCCGACGCCAAACCCATCGAACTGCAGACCGGCCAGAAGCTCTCCAACCTGGCGATCACCCTCGGCGGGTTGCCGGCCACGGTGTCGGGCAGCGTGCTGGGCGACGACGTCGCCGCGGCTGTGCTGACCGTGTCGGTGCCCGCGTCCGACCTGCCGCGCGGTGGTGCGCCGCCCACCCCGGCACCGGTCACCACACCCGGAGTCGTACCCGCGCTCACCGCACCGAGAACCGCACCGCCGACGTCGGCCGCCCCGACGTCCGCAGCTGCTGTGACCTCGGCAGCCCCCGCAGACTCGGCCAATGGCGGCGCCGTCGTGCAGACGCTGCCGATCGGGTCCGACGGGACCTTCTCGGTCGCGGATCTGCCGTCACCGGCCGTCTACGACCTGACCGTCTCCAAACCAGGGTTCGCGACCGCCACCCAACGCATCGACCTGGCCGGTGGCGAGGACCGGGCCGGCGTGCAGTTGCGGCTGCGCACCGGCGACGGTCTCATCTCCGGCACCGTGACCGGCCCGGACGGCCCGCTCCCCGGGGCCATCGTCACCGCCACCACGGGCACCACGGTGGTCAAGACCGTGTCGCTCACCGAGGGCGCGGTCGGCACCTTCACGTTGCGGGGGTTGGTCACCCCCGGCACGTACACGGTGACCGTCACGAAGGACAACTTCACCACCCAGAGCTCGACCCTCACCCTGTCCGCCGGGCAGAAACTGGTCGGCGTGCAGCTCGCGATGGCCAAGTCGTCGGGGTCGCTGACCGGCTCGGTGACCCTGCTGCCGGCTGGCACGCCGGCCCCCGGCGTCACCGTCACCGTCACGACCGGCGCCACCACCGTGACCACGGTGACCCAGTCCACCGGCAGCGTCGGCGCGTGGAACGTGGCGGGCCTTCCGGTCCCAGGGGCCTACACCGTCACGTTCTCCCGGTCCGATCTGCAGTCGCAGACCGTGGCGGTGTCGCTCGACGCCAACGGAACGCTGTCCGGCGGCGCCGGCACCACCGGTGGCGGCATCGCCGTCGGGATGACGTCGGCCTCCGCGCTCATCACCGGCACCGTCACCCAACGAGCGGCGAGCGGTAGCACCCAGAAAGTCGGCGAAGCCGTCATCACCCTGTCCTCCGGCACCAACACCTACTCCGTCAGCAGCGCCTCCCTGCCGTCGAACTCGTTGGGTCGCTACGAGATCACCGGGATCAGCCCCGGTACCTACACGCTGTCGGCGAACCGACCGGGCACCAGCCCGACGACCGTCATCGTCACCGTCACCGCCGGGCAGGTCCTCCACTACGACCCGGTGATGATCCCGCCCGCCGCGATCACCGGGGTGATCACCAGCCGTAGCGGAACCTCGGTATTCGGGCTCGAGGTCGACCTCTACCAGGCGTCCCGCTACCCGGCCACGATCTACCGCTCGACCAGCACCGACGTGAACGGGGCCTACTCCTTCCCCGACGTCGACGCACCGCAGGCCTACGTGGTGGAGGTGCGCAGCACCACCGCCGGCGCACTCGGCTCGGCCACCCTGGTGCTGGCCGCCAGTCAGGCCGCCGTGCTGGATCTGCTGATCGGCGAGATCCCGGCGACCACACCGGCGACGACCACACCGGCGACGACCACGATCCCGTCCAGCACTCCTACGACGTCGAGCACCCCCGTCGCCACCACACCCATCACCCCGGTCACCACGACGGCCACCACTCCGACGACTGCTTCGACGACTCCTTCGACGACCTCCACGGTCCCCGGGGTGGCGCCGGCGGGCGGATCCACCACGTCCTCCTCCACCTCGAGCCCGGCAGTCGCACCTGCCACCGGCATCCCACCTGCGACGGCGAGCACACCATGACCGACTTCCCGCCATCGCGCCCGCCGGTCGGCCCAGCCGCCGGCGACGTCAGCCCGCTGGTCGAACTTGCACCGTTGATCCGTTGCGGCGCAGGTGATTCGGCGACGTTCGAGGTGTTCGTGACGCACCGCGGTCTCGAGCCGGCGCACCTACGCGTCACCGTGCTGGGCCTGGACGGACGCTGGGTGCCACCGCCGTTGCCGGTCGGACCGATCGAACCGGGCGAGACCACCCGGATCACGTTGTCGCTGGTTCCCGAACGCGGCACCCTCGGCGCCCAGTACCCGTTCGTGGTGGCCGCAGAAGCCAGCCCGGTCAGTGGCAAGGGCAGCCCGGTGATGGGGGTCGCCGAGTCGACCCTGGCAGTGGACGGCCGCGATCCGATCACCATGACGGTGTCGCCCCAGACGCCGGTGGCCGCGTTCTCGCGGCGGGTCAAGGTGCAGATCACCAACCCCGGTCACGTCGACCGTGAACTGCGGCTGTCCGGTTCGGCGGCCCGGGGGGCGGCCCTGTCGTTGAGCTCCACCATGATCGTCGTCCCGGCCGGGCGCACGGTGACGGTACCGGGTCGGGTGCGGGTCACCCACCCCCGGCTCATCGGCCACCCGAACACCCACACGTTCGTCGTCGCCGCGCGCGGTCAGGGCGCACCGGAGTTCGCCGAGGGCACGCTGAGATCCAAGCCGATGATCGGCGGGCGGATCACCGGGTTGCTGATCGCGGTGCTGGTGATCGCACTGTGGGCCGGCGCCGCCGTGGTCGGCATCCCGAAGCTCTCGAACTACTTCGCGGGCAAGAACGACGCGCCGGCCACCGCGGCATCGTCCCCGTCGGGCGGCGCCGCGGCCTCGGGGGCTGCTTCGTCCGGTGGCGCTCCGTCCGGTGGTGGGTCCTCCGGGGCTCCGAGCTCGGGTGCCGGCGGAACCGGCAGCGCGGCTGCGGGTGGGAGCGGCGGGGCAGGCGGGGCCGGTGGTGCAGGCGGAGCCGGCGGGGCCGGTGGTGCCGGCGGGGCCGGTGGTGCCGGCGATGCCGCGGCCGGCAGGTTGTCGGGCACCATCACCGGCATCACCCCCAAGGGCGTGCAGGTCACCCTCGAGCCAACCAGCCTGGTCGAGGCCGCGGCAGCGGGTGCGGCACCGGCGGCAGGGGTCACCGATCCGAGTACCGCCACCGCCCTCCGCTCCGTGTCGACGGCACTGGGCAAGGTCCCGGCGGACGCGGTGCGGATCGCCACCGCAGCGACCGACACCGGGATCCGGACCACGACATCAGCGGCCGACGGCAGCTTCTCGTTCTCCGGCATCAGTGCGCCCGGCTACTACCTCCTGACGATGGCCAAGGCCGGATTCGCCACCCAGCGTTTCATGGTGAACGCGGCCACCCTGGTCGGCGCGACCCCGCTGAAGGTGGCGCTGGTCCCCGGTAACGGGTCGATGTCGGGCAAGGTCACCAGCTCGGCCGTCGGCGGCAAGGTCGGCGCCGCCTCGGTGACCATCACCGACGGCACCGTCTCGCTGCAGACCAGCTCGTCGTCCAAGACCGGGATCTGGACCGTCAAAGGTCTGTCCACCCCGGGCACCTACCTGGTCACGGTCAGCTCCCCCGGGTACGGCGCATCCTCGAAATTGGTCACCCTGGCCGCCGGCGGCACGGGCAAGGCCGACCTCGCGCTGACCCCGGGGGTGGCGGCGATCGGCGGCACCGTCAGCGGGGTCGACGAACTCGGCCATCTCGGCGGCATCGGCGGGGTGACCGTCACGGCCACCGGCACCAGTCAGGGCGTGAAGGCGAGCCGGACCGCCACCACCGTGACATCCGGTCCGGTGGGCACCTTCTCGCTCCCGGACCTGCCGGTCCCCGGTGACTACACCGTGACCGTCAGCGGTAGCGGCTATGCCGCGCAGACCCAACAGGTCTCGCTCGCGGCGGGCAGTTCTCTTGCTACTGTGAATGTCTCGCTCACCAGGGCGGACGGAACCGTCAGTGGAACCGTCGTCGGGGACGGCGCCGAGGGTGGCCTGATCGGCGCCGGTCTCATCCTGACCGGATCGGCCGCGTCGTACAAGACCATGACGACCTCCGTCCCGGCCGGCGCCTACCGCTTCACCGGTGTGCCACCGGGAACCTATGTGCTGCAGGGCTCCCAGTACGGACGTGTCGCCTCCTCGGCCACCGTGGTCGTGACGGCGGCCGGAACGGCCATCGCCAATCTGCACCTGATCGGGGCGCCGGACACCGAACTCCCGGCCACCGCCCGGATCAAGGGCAGGGCCGTCGATTCCCGCACCCAGGGTCCGCTGACCTGTGACCGCGCGGCCATCGCCAATGCGGTGTGCGAGGTGACCGCCTCGGTCCCCGTGCCGGTGCGCGACAAGTCCGGACGCAGCGTGTCGACCAGGACCATCACCTCGGTCGCCGGTCCCGCCGAGGACTACACGCTGCCCAGCCTGGACAGCAAGCAGGACACCGGGCTGGTCGCCGGCCTCTACGCCGTGACCCTGTCCGCACCGGGCTACGAACCGACGACGGTGCAGATCCAGGTCTCCCAGGGACAGGTGACGCCTGCGCCGCAGGTGAGTCTGCCACCGCTGGGCCTGATCTCGGGAACCATCACCTCGCACGCCGGCACCCCGGTGACGCCGAGCTGCGTCGTATCGGTGCCGGCCGGGACCGCGGTGCCGACGGCCTGCACCCGGACGACCCCGACCACGTGCGTCGCCACCGCGTCACCGACGGCCAGGTGCTCGGTCACCGGTCTCGGTGGAACCTACGAGATCCGCGGGCTGCTGCACGGCGGCTACCAGGTCGTGGTGCTGCCTACCGACCGTGAGTACCTGGCGACGACACCGCTTGCGGTGCAACTGGAACTGGGCGGTGACTACCGGTTCGACACCGCGCTCGACCGACTCGGCCGCGCCACCGTCACAGTGCTGGCGCCGAACCTGTCCAGCCTGGCCCTCGGGGCGGCCAAGGGCGCGGTCGTCGGCATGGTCGACGCCGGCGGGATCGGCCGCGGCTCGCCGCTCGCCGGCGATTCCACCGCCAACGACGGCATCCTGACGATCACCAATCTGCTCGGCTCCTACTCGGCGCGGGCCAGCGGCGACATCCCGACCGGCTTGACGACAGGCACCACCACTGTGCCCGGGACCGCCTCTGTGGCAACGGGTTCGATCGGCCTCAACCAGACGGTGGCGATCACCGAGGTGCTCACCGGGCCGATCGGCGCCGTCGTCGGGCACGTCACCGTCTCGGTCGACGGCGAGGTCCGCGACGTCGCCAACACCCCCGTCCAGGTGTCCGGGGTGGTCGGCTTCTCGGGTCGGACGCCGGTGTCGGGTTCCGTCACGGTTCCGACGGACGCGAACGGTTGCTATGCCATCGTTCCCGTCGGCTGGAAAAATCAGTACCCACTGAAGTCCAGTGACTGTCCGGTGGCGATCACCGGGAAGTCCGCCTCCGTCATGCGGAACACCGACGGGAGCGCCGCGTCCCTCGTCGCCCTGCCGATCGGGGTCAGCGTCGCCGCCAACGACGACCCGGTCACCCACAACCCGAGTACCCAGAACTACTCCGCCAGCGGGGTTCTCATCGGGTTCACCGGCCAGGTCAGCGTCATCCCGCCGATCTCGCTGCTGGCGCAGCCGTCCGACTTCCCAAACCTGAGCCTCGATCTCAAGGCCCCTGCGGGAGTCGCCCTCGATGCATCCAACACCAGTATCGTGGTGACCCGTAAGCCGGCCGGGGCGGGCAACATCACGGTCAAAGCCGATGCCGACGGCACCCTTTCCTTCAGCGACTCCCTGCTCGTCGCGGGCAAGGCAGTGCCGGGCCTCTACACGCTCAGTGCCACCAAACTCGGTTTCTCCAGCGCGGCGGCCACCGCCGCGAACGGCGCCGGAATGGCCTCGGGCTACGCCACTCTCTGGTGCGATCTCGGCCGGAACTGCCGGTTCGGCACCAGGGCCGCCGCCGCCGCGGCGTGGACGATGTCCCAGCTGCCGACCATCAGCGGCTCCATCGTGGCGCCGTCGCTGCCGCCCGGGGTCGCCCTGGTCGACGCCGACATCACGGTCAATGCGGCGCCGTCGGCCGCCGGTTCCATCTCGGTCAAGGTGGCGGCGGACGGCGGCGTCATCTTCCGGGACGCGACCCTGCTGGGCGCGCAATCGTCCGGACTGGCGGGCGGTCTCGCCCAGCCGACGGCCGCCGGTGCGCCCTACCGATTTACCGTCTCACTGCGGGGTTATGTCCCACTGCAGGTCGCGATCACCTGCAGTGCAACCTATTTCAACGGCTGCACAGCCTTCGACGCGACCCTTGTCCCGCTGCCTCGCTTCAGCGGGACGATCAAGCTGGTCCCAGCTCCAGCCATCAGCGGGGAGACATTGGCCGGCGTCACCATTTCGGTTAGTCCGCAGCCCGCTCCGCCTGGTACGCCTGTCGCCGTTGGGATTGCCGACACGGCCGGCCTGACCTCGTCACTGACCTGGCAGGACCCAAATCAACCAGCAGGCGTCATCTCCTTCGGGAACTACTCGCTCACGTTCGCCAAGACCGGGTATCAACCTGTCACGGTGCCCTTTGCGTGTCCCACCGGGTCCTTGACGTGTGCATTCAACAACGGCGCCCCGGCCACCCTCACCATGTTCCCGACGGGAGCCGGCACTGTGAAGGTCACCGAGTTGCTCCCTGGTGGTGCGGACATCTGGCCCTCAGCTGTCGTCACGCTCACCAAGGCGCCACCCGGTACCGCCGGCCTCAAGGTGACGGTGGAAAGGGATGGCAACGATCCCAAGATCGGCCACTTCGTCTGGGTCGACACCGGTCTGCCGGCAAATCTGGCAGGGGTGATCCAACCTGGCACCTATGCCTTGACGGTTGCCGTGCCCGGCTACGGGAGCGCCACCAGTCCCCCAGTCGCCTGCGCCGTAGGTGATGTCTGCGCGCCGACTGCCGGAAACCTAGCTCGGCTGGCGGTCTTCGCCGGAACTGTCACGACCACTCCGACCGTCGCGGCCGACACCAGCGGAATCGCCGGGGTCACGGCAACGGTGACAGCACAGCCGATCCCGTCGGCGCCGGGCTCCGGCATCACCGTGGACATCGCGGCCGACGGCACGCTGAGCTGGAACGATCCGGCCCAGCCGGCCGGGATCGTTGCCAGTGGCAGCTACACCGTGGTGTTCGCCAAATCCGGGTACGCCTCCATTAGTACGACGTTCGCCTGTTCCAGTGGTACCTGCGGTCCGGGCAGCGTGAATCTCCTGGAGTTCCCGCTCGGCGGCGGCACCGTCTCGGTGGCCGGCTTCCTGCCCGGGACCACGACGGTCAACTGGAACAAGGCCATCGTCACGGTGGCCAGCGATGTTCCCGGCGGCACCACCTCGACGGTCAAGGTCGACACCACGTCGACCGGACTCCTCACAAGCCTGATCTGGTCCGATCCCGGGCTTCCCTATCCAGGTTTGACAGTCCCGGGCAACTACACCATCACCGTGTCGATGCCGGGGTACGCAACCTACATCAGTGAACGGTCGTTCTCGTGCGTGGCCGGGTCCGCTTGCGCGCCCCCTGCGATCGAGCTCGGGCTGCTGCCGGTGTTCTCCGGCACCGTCATCGCCACTTCGACGATCACCGGGGCGGCCGACACCACCAGCGGGGTCAATGTCGCGGTGAACGCCCAGCCCAATCCGAACACGAGCCCCGTCAGCGTCACTGTCGACCCGACCACCGGCCAGATCAACTGGGCCGACCCGAGCCAGCCCGCCGGCGTCATCGTGGCCGGCTCGTACAGCCTCACCTTCACCAAGGCCGGGTATGCCCCCAAGGCGGTGCAGTTCACCTGCGCGACCGATGGGACCGGTTGCAACATCGGCACTGTCGCGCTGCTCATGGATCCACACGGGACCGGCTCGGTATCGGTCACGGTGCCGCCGCCGAACGGAGCGGCGATCGACTGGACGAAGGCAACGCTCACCCTGGTCAACCAGGCTCCGGGATCCTCGACGCTGACGATCTCTTTGATCCCGGACGGGACGCCTGCCAGCCTGACGGCGAACTTCAGCTGGGCCGACAGCGCACTGCCGTTCCCCGGGATCACCCAGCCGGGCGACTACCGCATCCGCGTCACCCTCCCCGGCTACGGCAGCGCAACCAGCGGCCTCTTAACCTGCAACGCCGGAGACCGAACCTGCGGTCCCACACTGCTTCTCACCCAGCAGCCCACCTTCACCGGCATCGTCACCACCAATCCCGCCGGCGGATCGCTGCTGGGGACGGTGGTGTCGGTGACGTCACCGGCCGGGGTGAATGCCGTCACTGCGACGGTGGCCGCCTCGACGGATGATCCGACCAACGGCACGATCCTCTGGCAGGAGGCCGGCGGTGCACCCCCTGGACTGGTTTCCTATGGCACGTACCAGATCTCGGTCAGCAACAGCAACTACCTGCCGACCACGGCGGCCTTCACGTGTTCGACGACGACCTGTGCGCCCCCCACCCTCCTGCTGACCAGGACCAGCACGTTGCAGGTAAATCTGGTCAGCACATCCGGGGCCGCACCCGTCAACGGGGGTCTGTTCAATCTCACCGGCACCCTGATCACCGGTAGTACGGTCAGCGCTGCCGCCACCTCGAACACCGTCTCCTTCCCCGGCCAGTCCCCGCTCGGTGACTACACGCTCAACGTGCACGCTGCCGGGTTTGCCAACGACACCTTCACCAAGTCCACCCTGTCGACGTCCAGCTGCACCAACGGCACGGTCACGAAGACCGGCTTCAGCGTCCTGCCCGGCGGGACCACCGTCTGCACGGTCCTCCTCTCGCCGCTGGGCACCATCACCGTCCACACGGTTGGCCTGAGCGCCGGGACCAGCTCGGTCCTGCCGTCGACCACCGTCACCGTCGTCAAGTTGGTCGGTGGTTCGCCGTCCGGTCCCAGCTTCGCCGGCAGCACGTCGATCAACGGCGACCTGAGCCTGACCGGTGACACCACGAACGACGGGCTCACGGCCGGCACGTGGCGGGTCACGGCGACGCAGACCGGATACACGAACAAGGTCGGCACCATCGACATCGACGCCACCGCCAACTTCGCCATGGCGAATCCGACCGGCGGCCTCACCCTGGCCAGCGGGGTGCTGCAGGTCCAGCTGACCGTCAAGCCGGTCGAACTGCAGGTCCATCTCACCCTGAACGACGTCGAGTCGCTCCCGGCCGTGAAGGTCAGCATCGCCGGCCCTGCAACGTTCAACTGCACCATCGTCCGGACGTCGGCCACCGGCGTCACCCCGGAGACCTACGCGTGCAGCGAGACCACGGCCACCGGCACCGTGTCCAGCGGCACCACCGTCAAGTACGTGGACTTCCCCTCCGTGCCACCGGGTGTCTACACGATCACGGTGTCCTCACCGACGTCCGCGTACCGGACGTACAGCCAGCAGACGCAGATCGCGGCGGGTACGCCGCTCCAGTACGTCTACATCCCGCTGGACCAGAGGGCCAGCACCCAGAGCGGGACGGTCTTCCTCGGCAACACCCCGAACACCGGGATCACCGTGACGATGCGGGCCGCTCAGGACATCACGGCCATCCAGAACGACCTCAAAGGTGACCCGCTGTCGGTCCAGCCGAATTCCTCCGGTCTCTACACCTTCACGAACGTGCCGGACGGCGTCTACACGGTCGTCGCAGAGTTCCCGGGCTACACCTTCGCGACGTACCCGTCGTCCGTGACGGAGGACTCCGGCCTGAACAAATCACCGCCGGCACTGGCCGGTTTCAGCCTGACGGCGCGGGCGACCAGATCAGTCGACGTCACGGTGACCTCTGCCGCCGGCGGCACCGCTGCGGATCTGAGCGGGGCGACCGTGACACTCACCCGCACCGGGACAGCGGTGACCGGATTCACCGATGCCGCAGTGGTTCTCACGCTGCCGGCCACCGGACCGTTCACGGTCAACGTGCCCCAGATGCCTACCGGTACCTGGACCGCGGCGATCACCGGTGAGAAGAACTCGCCGTACCAGGGCAACTTCACCGGGCAGACCGTAGTCGTCCCGCAGGGGCCGGTCAGCGCGTCGCCGCCCGTGGTGGCGGCTGCGCTGGCGGTCCAGCAGGCCCTGACCACCCTGACCGTCACCTGGGACACCGACATCATCGATCCGAACATGCCCACCTGTCTGACCGCACCCGCCAGCGCGCCGGCCACGCTGGCCCTGGTGCTGACCGATACCGTGGCCAACACCACCAAAACGATTGCGGCACAGGTGGTTGTCGGCACGTCGACGGCAACCGCGACGGCTGCCGTCTACCTACCGCAGGGGTCCTACTCGTTCAAACCGACAGTCGAACCGACCATGTGGACGGCTACCTCGACCACCTTCACCGTCGCGAACCCGTCGGCCGGCAATGCGACGTCCAACCCGGCCGCGCCGACCGTCGCACTGGCCCCGGCGAAGGTACCGGTGGCGGTCTCGATGCTCGTCGACGGCGTCGGTGCCGGCGCGAACGGCCTGACCGTCACGGCCACCAAGGGCACCTCGAGCCCAACGGCCGTGCTCGACAGCAATGGCCAGGCGAGCCTCTGCCTGGCTCCTGGCTCCGGGTGGGTGTTCTCGCTCTCCTCGACGACGGTCAACCTCTCCGCGCCGACACAGACGGTCAACGTGCAGGCGGCCCCTATCGCCACGGATCCCGCCCGGGACAACGCGGTCGCCTTCACGGCCTTCACGGTGACCCCGCAGGTGTCGCTGGCGACCGTCACCGGACGGACCAGCACTGCTGCCAGCGATGTCGTGGTAACCATCACCCGTGACGGCACCCAGGTGTACAGCAAGACGGCACCGGGTGTAGCTCCAGCTGCCCCTGCCACTTCCCCGGCGGTGATTCTGGGTCAGTGCTCCGTGTGCCTCTACTCGATCAAGGCCACCCCACCGACCGGACCCTTCGGCGCCAGCACCGCACAGACGTTCACCCCTTCGGCCGGGCTGTCCGTACCGGTGACCCTGCCGTACATCGCGGCCATGGTGACGGTCACCGTGACCCACGGCAGTCCTGCCGTCGCGACCCCCGGAGCTGCTGTCACCATCAACGTCGCCGGGATCACTGCACCCGACACCGACCTCAACGGGAAGAGTCTGATCCAGGACGTGCCGGTCATCGCGACTGCCCGTACGTTGACCGCGACCTGGACCGACACCGCGCCGGCCACCCCGAAGAACTACAGCGGCACTGCGAACAAGGTCTTGGTGGCCGGTGCCAACACCGTCACCGTCCCGATGACCTGAACTGACGGTCCGCACCGGGTTCTCGCGCACAATCAAACGCGGTCGACTTCAACCCGACGCGGTCGCCGACGCCGGCCGATCGCGAGCCGGTGCGTAGTAGCGTGACGGTTTCAAGATCGATCATCAAGGGCCACAGGCTGTTCACGTACGGGAGCTCAGCAGTGACGCAACATCCGGAGACCTCGGGCCGGGAGCACCGCTTCGTCCTGGTGGACTGGGCTGATCCGCGCGCGGTCGAGTTGCGGCGCCGGATGGACACCGAGATCTTCGCCCGGTACGAAAGGCCCGACGACGACCCGGAACCGGCCGAGCTCACCCAGCGGCGTCGAGACGCCCTCCGGGTGGATCCGGCGGACATCCGGGCCACCGTGCTGGTGCTGGATGGTGGCCAGGCAATCGCTCATGCGGCCCTGCGCGAGTTGCGGGGCGACTGGGAGGTCAAGCGGGTCATCGTCGATCCTGATTGCCGCGGTCGGGGCATAGGCCGAGCCTTGATGCTCGAACTCGAGACGATCGCTCTTGCTGCCGACGTCTCCCGGCTGATCCTGCAGACCGGCGATCGTCAACCCGACGCCGTCGCGCTCTACGCGGGCCTGGGGTACACGCCCATTCCGATCTACGAGCCCTACCTCGAGACCATGCCGTTCTCGCTGTGCTTCGAGAAGCATCTGCGCGCGGCGTAGCGGCCCCCCAGTACGGCTCTACCGCCTCCATCCATCACCGCAGGCAGCAACCAACTACCCCATCCGGCGACACAGCCACGCCAGGACGGTCAGCGGGCGATGAGATCGCCTACCCTGCGCAGGGTTTCCTGCAGGTTCGCCTCGCTGGTGGCACCCATCGCCTCGTCGACCGTCAGCCAGCGCAGTAATGCGTCCGGCTTCTCGGGCCGCACGGTGTCGGGAAGGTCGGTCGACAGCACGAACCGGAGGTCTGCATGCTCGTGCGCTGGGCTGTCCCCCTTGGCGACCACGCCGACGATCACGGCATGCACCAGCTCCGAGCTCGGCCACGGTGCGAGGTCCGGCAGGCCTGTTTCCTCCAAGCCCTCCCGCAGCGCGATCTCCATCGGCGAGGACTCCCCCGGATCGCCATGACCACCGATCTGCAACCAGGCCTGCTGACGCGCATGCCACCGCAGTAGGACCCGTCCGGTCGGTGGGTGCACGACCACCGCCGACGCCGTGAGATGCAGTGGGATCGATTGGGACCAAGGATCTTCCGCCCCATCCGCCACCTCCAGTATGCGGTCCACGTCGGCCTTCTCTGCGGCGTCGACCGGCCGGTACCCGGCGAGGAGTTCAACAACAGGACGGGTGGGGGGCATGCACCCGATGGTAGGTCAATCGCCCGCGGCCGGGTCCAGAGTGTCGGATAGCGTGGTTCCGCAGTTTCGAACAGCGTGGTTCCGGAGCCCGGTGACCAGACGGCCTGGCAATTCGCGCGACTAGCTCATTTGGCCTGCAGCGGTCGGACGATGCCTTGAGAGATGATCCACTGAGGTCCGCAGCGTAGAAGCCACCAGGAAGGATGTCCCATGTTCGTCGTCGTCATCATCGGTGAGAGCCAGGAGCATGCGTTCGCAGCTCCCCGCGCGGTTGGTCCGTTCGAAACCTTCGATCTGGCTCAGGCTTTCAGCCTGAGCCTCCACCAGAAGTGGGAGGCCGAGGACGGCGATTCCGCCCCGACGGCCACCGTCGTCCATTTGGAGGACGCATATCCGGGGGTTGTAGTCGGCGAACTCTGACCGTACGTCGTGGCTCGTGGCTCGTGGCTCGTGGCTCGTGGCTCGTGGCTCGTGGCTCGTGGCTCGTGAAGTACCCTCCATTCTCAGACTCCCATTGGTCGGTGCATGTTGTTGCGGAGGGGTTTTTGCTCCGAGTCCATCCATTTCGGCGGAATCAGCTCCGGTATTCCGTCCTCGCCCATCTGCACCACCCACTCGCCTTTGTGAATTTCGGTGTGATGACAGGGGCAGAACAGAACACCGCCTTTGTAGCTGGTGTTGCCGCCGTCTCGGTGCCACCAATCAACGTGGTGGCAGTCGCACCAGCCGGGTGGTCTGTCACATCCGGGCCAGATGCATCCGAGATCGCGCAAGGTGATGGCGCGGCGTATGGCGAGTGGGAAGGTGCGGCGTTCCCGCCCGATGTCCAGCACTTCACTTTTGCTGTCCAGGATGGCCGGGATGATCTGCGCGTCGCACAGGAACTTTCGGGCTTGGGCGGCGGTGATCGCCCCGCCGGAGTCGTACCCGGCGGAGGTCAGCGCGCCTTTCACGACGTCCCAGTTCATCACCATCGTGATGTGGGGCCGTTCGCCGCCCTGGGTCGGTCCCAGGCCCGCGTCCAGGAACCCGCGGAGCGCCGCGATGAGGGCGTGGGCGCGGCGGTTCGCCGGCGACCGCGGGTCCCGCACCTTCGTCCCGCAGTGGGTCCGGGCGCCGGGTTTACCACCGGGACCGCCACCGGGACCGGTTCCGGTTCCGGTTCCGGTTCCGGCGGGGTGGGCGTCGCTGGCACCGGAAGCCTCGGCACCCGAACCCCCGTCGGTACCCGAACCCCCGTCGGTACCCGAACCTCCGTCGGTCTCGGTGTCGGTGTCGGTGTCGGTGTTCGGGACGATCGGGTCCGCGTCGCTGTCGGCGTTGCCGCTGTCGCGCGTGAACCCGTCGGCATGATCGTGGTCGTCCTCGACGTCGGCATCGTCCTCGACGTCGACGCGGGCGGAAGGATCCGTCGCAGCGCAGTTCTCACTGTCCGTGCTGTCCGTGCTGTCCGTGCTGTCCGTGCTGGCGGTGCTGTCCGTGCTGTCGGTGCTGTCGGTCTCGCCGCTGCTGGTGCCGCTGCCGCCGGTGCTGCCGCTGCCGGTGGTGGGGGTGGTGGTGCTACCGGGGGTGGGGGCGCTGGGGTGGGGTGCGGACAGTCCGTCGATGGCTTTTTTGACCACTTCGACGCTGTAGTCGTCCAGTTGCCCTTTGATCGGGGTCAACCCGGTGCGCAGGTTGCGGCGTCCGAAGCTGAATTCCATCTTGGCGGCGGCGGTTTCCTCGTCCAGGTCCCCGTCGGGGTCGGCTTTGTCCAGGACGCTGCGGCAGACCTTCTCGAAGGGGTTGGGGTCCAGCCGGGTGGCGTGGTCGACGAGGAAGTCCTCCCAGAATTCCAGGTCCTGGACCGGCAGCAGGGTGGGGAGTTTGGTCATGGTGGCGGTGATCAGTTTGATGTGTTCGCCAGTGAGGGTGCCGGCGGCCATCGCGGCCGCCAGGGCGGGCATTGCCGGTGGTAGGACGGCGCCGGTGTCGGTCTCGCGGGGGAGGACCTGCCGGGCGGCGTTGACCCGGCCGTAGGCTTCGGCGGGGGAGATGTTGAACTTTTGCCGCAGCAGCGCCGCGGTGCAGGTGCACCCGTATTTGGTGGCGATGTTCTCGCTGTCCAGTTCGCCGGCGAGGTGGACGTTGGCGGTGTAGACCTCGTTGGCCAGTTGCTGTAGTTGCTTGCCGAGGGTGAGCATGTCGGCGTGTTGGATTCGCCACCACTGCGTTTCCCGCAGTTGCCCGACGACCCGCAGCGCGAGGTGCAGCAGGTCCTGGGTCTGCTGGGTGTCGGGGAATGCGGTGTCCTTCATGAACAAGACGTTATACCCGGGCACCGACAGTTCCCCTTTTCCGCGGGAATCCGGCGGTGGCCGACAAAGACTCTGCGACGCAATTGCCGGTTAATTGCGCTGATCATCTGTGACGGCGCGTACGAAGTCGTCTACTTCTGTCTCACCATTCCCAAAATCGGCAAGTTGATGAGCGCCTGCGAAGTTGATAAGCGCGGCAGCGGGCGAAGTTGACAAGCGCGGCAGCGGGCGAAGTTGATCAGCGCGGCAGCGGGCGAAGTTGATCAGCGCGGCAGCGCATGACCGACCACGAACTTGACCAACCACGAGCAGGACCACGACCACGACGGTCAGTTGGCAAAGCCCCAGACGACGAGCAGGCCGATGACCAGAATGCAGGCGGTCACGAGGATGATCCACCAGAGCGGGTACTCGCGGCCGATCGCGACCGGCATGGGCTCCGGCTCGGGCGGGAGGTAGACCGGCTCGGGAATCATCTCCGGCTCCGGATGCAGGGACAGTAGACAGCGGACGCAGTTCTGCGCCACCGGGGAGTTGGGCTCCCCGCAGTGCGGGCACATCAGAGCTGCGGTGGCGGCCCGGCCGACGGTACCGGGAAGCCGGCGGAGCGACGCACCCGTTTCCTCACCGGAGGGCAGGATCACCGTGGTGCGGGCCCAGAACAGCGGGAAGTCACAGTGCCGGCAGAAGTCCTCGGACTTCCGTCGCGCCGCGTCCACGGTGGCCATCTCCCCACACTCGGGGCAGGTGACCAGATCCCCGATGGGGGCGATCCCGGTAGGGCCGAGCAGGAGCGGGAGGTCGGACCCAATCGGCATGTGCTGTGGCGGCATCGGTTGCCGACCCTGCTGGCCGTATTGCGGCACAGGCGCCTTCTCGAACTGAGGTTTGGTGAACTGCGGATTCGGCGCGTACTGCGGCGGCTGGAAGTACTGCGGCGGCTGGAAGTACTGGGGCGGGTCCAGAGTGCCGATCGGGCTCTGCTCGACATACGACGCCTGTTGGTGTGCACCAGCTTTCCGCAGCGGACCCGGCTCCTGACCGTGCTCCACCGACGATGCCGAACCTACCGACTGCGCAGGATCTGCAGCCCCCGAGGGACCAGCGGCCGGCACCGAACCAACCGAGGGCGCAGCACCCGCCCACGGCGCGGCATTCGCCGAGGGCATCGAGCGCGCCGAGGGGGGCGAATCGTCCGGTGCCTGCGGCCAGCCGGCGGTGGGGGCTGCGGATCTGCTCACGTACGCGGGGCCGGGCGGTCCGACAGCCGGCTGCTGGAACGAACCGACCGGCGGCGCGCTCTGCGGGTGATCCTCTCCCAGGATGGGCGAAACCCCAAGCGGCGGTAGCGGTGCCGCGGTCGGGACATGTGGCATCTCCTCGGTCGGGGTCAACGCGGCGTCCGCGGGTGCCACCGGCATCGACTTCGGCGCCATCGGACCCTGCCCATCCTCACCCTTCACCTGCTCGAGGTAGGCACGGTCTCCAGCGGCGCGAAGCGCGGCCTCCGAACGTCTGGTTCTCTTCATCGTCCTGTCCATCCCCGCTCCGACGTCGACAGCACCCTGCGCACATCGATCCACAATTCCGCACGAACATGGGCGGGGACCTCGTCCCGGACCATCGCCACGAACTCGTCCTCCGACAGATGACCGGTGCTCTGCACCGTCATCCGCACCCAGGCGACGTCCCCGGGGGCTGCACCCTCCGGCCAGACACCGCCGCCGTCCAGGACCTCGGCCGGCCCGCCCGACAGCATTTCCAGGTAGTTGCGGAGTCCCTTCAGCGTGCCGCGATGGGCGAGCGCCTTCGCCGAGCTGGCCAGGATGACCCGCTGCAACGGTTCCGGCAGTGACCGGTCGATCGTGTCCACACCGATCCAGCTCGCCAGATGACTGATCATCGGAACCGGCGTCACCGTCGAATCCGCGATGTGCTGCACCAGATCCGCGTCGTCCATCAGCTTGCTGCCGAGCTCCTGGAAGATCGACACGAACCTGACGAAGAAGTCGCTCTGCAGCATGCCCACCGGTAGCTGGTTGATCAGCCACTGCGGGTGGCGGGGTGGTGGGCCGACCCGCGAATCACGCCTTACGTGCCGCACCGTCCGTACCATACCGGTCGGGGCCGTTACGACATCTGTTCCAGCAGAACGGGAGTCAGCAGCACGGGAGTCAGCAGCACCGTAGACCGCGGCAGACGAGCCGGCCCTGGGCACCAGCGCGACCGTTTGCTCCGGCTCCGAAGACGACCTCGCTTCCTCGTCCGGAAGGTCGACCGACGCCCCGGGTGCACCGTCCACCTCACCTGCGCCGTCAGTGCCGTCCACATCGCCTCCGTGGTCGGCGCCGGGCAACTGCCAGCCGCCGTCCCCAGGGCCGGTCACGGCGAACTCCGCGCCGTTGTCACAAAGGAGACTGCAAATTCCGACGTCATCGGACGACGACCCGGTGCGCACCGGACAGGAACAGGGAATGCGTATCCAACCGGATGACGTCCCGGCCGGCGCCGATCCGTTGCCCGGAACGGAGATCGAACTCGAAGAGCTGGACCTCGTCGACCCGGTCCACCCCCTCGACACTCTCCAGCAACTGGGCAATCGCGGCCGCGTTCAGATCGCCGTCGAACAGCCAGCCGCTGCCGTCGGCCCCACCGACCAGCGGATGGATGTACCTGGTCAGCTCGTTGACGGCGCGCTGACGGATGAGGGCGAGCGGCCGCCCAGCCGGTGCGTGCACCAGCGCCGCCACCGAAACACCTTGGTAGTACGGCGTTCCCACTTCCACCGCCGTCCCGACGATCCGGTGCGCATCGAGATGCTCGGAAACCCTGCGCATCAACGGTGCGGTGATCGCAAAATCGTCGAGCGCATGCGTCCTGATGTCGGTGCGCACCTGCGGAACCACGAGCATCCGGACCGGGCCGCGGCCGTCCGCCGATGGCAGACACCGCGCCCGTGCGACCTCGATCGACGACTCCATGGTCAGCCGCTCGAAATCGCCGGCCGTCACAGCTCGCGAGCCGGTGCGAAGCGTCAGTGGCCCACGGGTTTTGGCCTCCGTGATGGTTTCCGCGTCGACACCGCCGACAGCGGGTCGCAGGTTGACCGCCCCGGAGATGTACGGCACAGCCGACCGCAGCACGGTGAGGGTCCGGGCGCCGACGTTGCCCTGGGCGCCGCCGCCGTACCGGTATCCGGTCACCGCGATCTCGGCGCCGTCCCGCGGAATCCGGCCGTGCTGGCGAACCGCTCCGTCGGGGTAACGAACGCGCGGACCGAACCGCACCACGCCTGACGCAGAGTCCCAGACGAAGTGCGGATCGGACGCCGTCGACGTCGAGAAGTCCGCCACCTCCGTCCATTCCGCCTTGCCGCCGGCGTCGCTGATGCGGACCGTTTCAGTGCCGCGACGCGGCAGCACGGGCGGGAAGCCGACCCGGAACTCCTGACCTGCACTGCCATCGGACCGTCCGAGCACCTCGGTGCCGGCGGTCGAGGAATGTTCGGCTTCCACCGTTGCACCCAAGGCAGCGACCTCGAGCGAATCCAGCTGTGGCGACGCCTGATACGAAGGCTGGCCCGGGACGGGAGTGAGCAGCCGGACCCGCAGCCAGTAGGCGGAAGTGTCGCCCAGGGTGAGGAAGTCGTGCTCTGCGGGGATCATCAGCACGATCTCACCGGCCCGGTTCAGTCCACCGGTGGTATCGGAGAAGACGTCGACGGTGATCCAGGCCTCGCCGTTCCAGACCTCCCAGGCGAGTGGAGGATTGCGTGGATCGACACCGATCCCCTGCGCATGCGCCTGGACGGAGAGTCGGATCGCCATGCCCGCCAACGACTCGGCGAAGCCGAGCAGCAGCACGTTGCCCGGCGCCAGCCGGCCGGACGCATCGGTCGTGGTGAAACAGGCGACCGACGACCCGACGAATCGCAGATCGTCGAAGACCGCCGTCATCCGCTCGGACTTCGCATCGGACGTCAGCGCACTGACCAGCACCGGCGGCCGGATGATCAATTCGTCGACGGTCGAGAACACCACGGCGGTGTCGCCGCCGGACCGATCTCCGGTGGTCGTCACCTGCAATCCGGCCGGTACGGTGACCGGCACGTCCTGCACGGCGGAGAGCCAGAACGTCACCCTGGCCCTGGCCACCGACGGCGGAAACGGCTCGATGCCGACCAGGTTCAGGAAGTGCACGAACAGCCGGTCCGGGACCTGATTCACCCGGTACAGCACCATTTCGCTCATCCAGGCGAACAATTCGATGAGGGCAACACCGGGATCGGAGACGTTGTGGTTGGTCCATTCCGGTGTATAGCGCGGAATGAGCCGCTTGGCTTCGTCGACGATGTCCTGGAAGGTCCGATCGTCCAGGTTCGGGGCCGGCAGCACCATCAGCTCTCCTCGTGCGGAATGACGTAGAACGGGTACACCAGGTTGCGCCGGTCGTTGGTCGCCTTGACCCGGTAGGTGACGTTGATGACGACGAGGGCAGCGTCGTCACCGTCGGGTACGGGGTCGACCTGTTCGACGATCACCCGCGGCTCCCACTGGGCCAGCGCGTCGCGAACCGACTGTGCCATCAGACCGAGCAGGTTGGCCGTGACCGGCTCGAACAGCAGATCCCAGATGCGGCAACCGAACTGAGGGCGCATGACCCGCTCACCCGGCGCCGTTGCCAGCACGACGGCCATCGATCGGTCGAGGTCCGGAGCGCCATCGGTCAGCCGGATCGAGCCGGTGTGATCGACCTGCATCGGCCAGTAGAACCCACGGCCGATGAACGTCGCGTCGTAGTGGGCCGGCCCGGCGGAGTTAGTTGCCGGCAGCACGATCTCCTCCATCGCCCTCACCTCTCCCCTGATTCCTTGATCCTGGACCGACGTACGCTGCTGCAGCCATCAGTTGATCATCACCGGGTTGCCTTTGAGCATCGACGGGCCGCTGGCGGACATGTCGAGAGTGGCATTGGCCTTCACCTCGACCATCGCGGCGCTGGTGGAACTCTTGACCGACGCCTTGGTGGTCACGTTCAGCCCGGAGATCTCCACATCGGTATCGGCCTTCAGGGTGATCTTGCTGCCGCTGATGGTGATGCCGCCCTGCGCGTCGATCTTGAAGGAGGCCGATCCGGAGGTGATCGACACCGGGTGCCCTGCCGGCACGGTGGCCGCGAACTCCTTGTCCGACAGCATCACCGACGACTGATGACCGGCCAGGGTCAGGGAGATGTACTTCTTGTCCGGTGCGGTGCCGTCGCCGAACTCCATTGCGTGGCCGAGCCGCGACGTGATCTGCCGTGAATCGACCTGGCTGCCGGTCTTGAGGAATGCAGGCTGGACGTCCTTGCCGTTGAACAGCGCCCCCAGAATGACCGGCCGGCGCGGATCACCGTTCTCGAAGCCGACCACCACCTCGTCGTTGACCTCCGGCATGAAGGTGATGCCCTTCTTCTGGCCGCCGCCGACCGAGAGGATGCGGGCCCAGGCACTTTCCAGGGTGTCGGACACACCGGGGTACTTGATCTTGATGTCCCCGGGCGAACCCTGGGTGTTGCCGATCGCGGTCACCACCCCGACCACCAACCCGTCCCGACGGAAACTGGACTGCTTCTGCGCGGTGAGCGTGTCGACCAGACCATTGGGTCGTCGATCCCCTGCGGTGAAACGGGTCTCGAATCCACGATCGGAATAGCTGTGCTCGACCTCGGTGACGAAATACTTGCCGTTAGCCGGCCCGGCCCCGGCTACCTGCACGGATCCGCCGATCTTGATCGAAGAGTTCGCGAGCGTCGTCCCTCGGGCGACGACGGCTGCGGTGGCCCAGGAGGTCACCGCACGTTTGGCCAGCTCGGTGGCTTCCTCCTGGCCGATCGGAGCGTCGGTCGAACTGGTCACGGCGCCGCTGGTGTTGAGGCTCGCCACCTTGGCGTACCCGCTGACCAGATTGGCCGTCGGCAGGACGTTGTACTCGGATGCGGTGGCCTTCCCGACCGTGGCCTGCTTCTGCTTGGGCGACCACCCGGTCACGCTGGTGGTGCTGGGGTGCAGCGCGCTGGCCCGGACCGAGAACTGACGCAGATCCTCGCCGACGGTGAGGATCGGGCCGGTGGCGGCCGGATTCGGCTTCTTGAACGACAGTGTGCGGCCCTCGACCCACCAGTCGTAGCCGGTCCGGTCCGCGATCTCGCTCAGGAAGCCAAAATCCGAGTCGGTCTGCATGGTGTATTCGAACTGGATGGTGGTGGAGTCGGCGTTGACGCTGAGACCGCTACGGCCGCCGATCTTCCGCACCATGTCGCTGAACGTCATCTGCGTGTAGGTCTCGACCCGGTTACCAAGTGCCATCTTGTACGAGAGGTCGTCGGCGATGACCACGAAGTCCGGAACACCCTGGTCCAGTTGCAGATCGATCCCGGTGACCTCGCCGCTGAAAAGGGTCTGCCCCTGGGCCATCTGCACTTCTATCGGAGCACCGATGGCGAACGTGTTGCCGGCCGCGATGGCGTACCCGATATCGTCGAAGCGCAGTGTTGCCCGGCCCGGCAGCCCGAGTGCCGTCCTGATCCGTAGGCCGGTGAGCTGGTTCAGATGTACCTCGGACATGGCACTGCCGTTGACCAGGACGTCGGGCGCGATCGCGCCCATGCTCGGTGCGGTCATGTTCAATCCTCTTGATTCGTCGCGCAGCTGCTCGCGTGTCGCGCTCTCATCAGTTCTGCAACCTCGGGATGGACAGCAGCGAACCGCTGCGGATCGCCAGCGGATCGGAAATGCCGTTGGCGCCGGCGATCTGTCGCCATCGGGTCGAATCGCCGTAGTACTTGGCGGAGATGCGATCCAGCGTCTCGCCCGGCTGGACCCGGTGCACCCGGTGGGGTTTCGGTGTTCCCGAAGTCGGGTTCTGCGGGCCGAACGCGGCGGACTCCTGGTATTGGGTGAGGGTCAAGGACACCTTCGCCCGCAGCGGCACCCCGGTCGAGGAGAAGTAGGTGAACTGCAGATTGATGCTGGCGACCACCGCCTTGAAGGAATGCAGATTGCCCCAGTGGAACACCACGTAGGGCGGACGGGCGTTGTTGGACTGGGCGTCCGTGCCGGGCAGGGCTGCATCGACATCCATCAGCGACAGCACCTTGCCGGTGTGCGTGGTCACCGCCTGGCCGGTGTCGGTGGTGTCGAAGGTCAGCTCGAGCGTCATCGATCCGGAGGTCGCCCCCTGGTAGTGCAGCTGCGGGACACCCTGGCCGGCAAGGGAATTGCCGGACCAGCTGTTGCTGCGGGAGACGGAGAACTCCGACGGGTTGAACATGCAGGGAATCGTGTCGGCCGTGCCCTCGATCTCCAGGAACGCCTTCTCGGTCAGCGGCATGTGGTCCTCCGTCGTGGGATGCGGTCGATCTGTGCGTCGTGCAGGGTGGATGTCGGGACGGCTGTCATTCGCGGGAGGGAGCGCCGCAGTTCGTCCACTGTCACATCGGATGTGGACACTGTCACATCACCCCAGGAGTGAAGCGTCGGCCACGGCGAGCCAGCTCGTCCGACACCCGGTCTTCGAGTCGCTCGACGATGATGTCGACCAGCTGGTCCCACTCGCGGGGCGTCAGGGAGGCGGCGATCGACCCCGGCTTCGACTCCTCCTGATGTCCGAGCATCCCGATGTCGGAGCTACCCATCACTGTCCCCCTTCTGATCGTGGCCGGTGAACGGCCCTCGTTGGCGCCGCCGACGATCTGGGCCAGGGCCCGGTCGAACAATGACGCCGGTGCCTGGTCGAGCAGGCTCGACCGGCGAATGGTGCTACCGGCCTGGCCGTTGGCACCTTCGGCCGAAACTCTCTGTGCCACCTGCGGTACCGCCGGACCGCCGGCCTGGGTTCCGGGAGCGAACGGCGGCGCCGGTACCGCGGCCGTCGTCGACCGGCGCAGTTCGGAACTCGACACGGCGGCCGCCGCCGCGGCACCAGGAGCGGGGGGCCGCGGTGCGGACCGCGGCGGGGCGACGCTCGGGCTCCGCAGGAGGTTGGTGGTGGACGGCTCGATCCACCGCTCGGGGTGCGCGGGGTACCGGCGGATGGTCGAACCCTGGGCCGGCGCCCCGAAGCCGACGGGGGCGGTGCCGGCTCCGGTTCCGGCGGAGGGGGTGGAGAAGGCTGATACCGAACCCGGAAGCGCCGGTCCCGTTCCGGATGACGGCGGGGCGCCGACCCAGCCCATCCTTGCGGCTGGAGATGCGGATGCAGATGCGGAGGTCGCGCCGGCATGGCCTGTCCTCGCAGTGGTGTCGCGGGCAAAATCACCGAACGCGACTCTCGGAACCGTCGGCGTTGCCCGGCCGGTGACAGTGGGGCCGTTGCGATGGTCGGCGTCGGACGCCCGTCGCCGCACCGGTACTCCGACCGGCGCCGGGACTGCTTCGACCCGAGCGACCTGGATCGGCGACGAGATACCGCCGGCGAACCAGCTGGGTCCGGACGAGGTCGAGCCCGACGCCGAAAACCCGGGCGCTGCAGAGGATCGACGGATCCCGTTCTTACCCGGGCCGCCGGAACTGCCGGCGGGCGGACCACCAGACCCTCGCGAGGCGGACCCACCGGACCCACGTGCGGCCGAGCCACCGGACCCACTCGTGGGGGAACCGCTGGTCGGGCCGCGGTTGAGCCCGATCATCGGTTTGACGGGGCCGCCGACCCCGACCAGGGAGGCAGCCGCCACAGCAATCGGCGCTGCTGACCGCCGCGGGGACCCAAGGGGGCCGACCGCGCGAGCCAGGCCGAGCTGTCCGGGGTGAACCGTTCCCAGCGGCGAACTTCCCCCCGCGACCGCGTCCGAGCCCGGATAGAACTGTCCCGACGATGAAGTCCCGGACATTGCGCGCCCCGCCACTGGTGCCCGTCTGGAGGTGGTTGCCGGCCCAGAGGTGGTCGTCGGTCCGGACGTGGTCGCCGGTCGGAACGTGGTCGCCGGTCCGACCATCGAAGCGTGCCCCGCGACGGCGGTCCGCCGGACCGGCGGAGTCTGCCCGACCACCGATGCGCGGCCCACGGCCGTCTCCGATACCACCGCGGCCGTCGCCGACCCGATCGCGGAGGCGCGGCTGCCGCCGATCCAGAGCGCCGAGGCTCGGACAGCCGGGGACGGCCCTCCGCTCCTGACGTGAGCCACCTGAGGCATACCAAGGCTGCGGCGCAGCGACGACGACCGCACGCCGGGGGTGTCCTGGCCAACGGCGGCCAAGAGATCACCTCCGCCGGGACTGACGAGCGAAGCGAGGTGGCCTGGTCTCGGAAGGGTTGCGCCAGCAAAGGATGTTGCGCCAGCAAAGGATCCAGCCGTGTGCTGACCCGTCGTGTGCTGACCCGTCGTCTGCGGCGCATGGCCGAGGTGCGAGTGGCCGAGCTGCGCGGCAGCCGGACGCCCGCCGTCCGGCGACGCACCTGGACCGCGCCCAGGTTGGTATACCAGGACGCGGCCTCGTTCAGAACCGTTGCCCTGCAACGCCGCTCGGCGCAGCGGACCTCCGGTGGCAAATCGGCGCGTGGGCCGACCGCCGGTGGCGCCGAGGATTCGCGGAGAGACGACGGGTTCGGTCGGACCCATCACGGCAGCGTTGCCCGCCTCGGACGGCTTGTTCGCTGCCGTAGTCGGCTGATGCCCCATCTCAGGAGCCTCTGCCGGCCGGACGGACGGAATCCCCTGTGCTGCAGCTGAAATCCGTCCCACGGGCGCCGGTGGCGATGCCGCCGCTTGTGCGCCCCGTTGCCCAGTCGACGCCAGGCCCGCCGGCGCCGACGTTGAGGCAGCCGCAGCCGACGAGGGCCCGGCGGCCGCAGCCGCCACGGGCGCAGCCGACGCGCTCCGACTGCTCGGCGCACCGGATGAGAAGCGATCCACCGCAGCAGTCGTGGACGGATCTTCCACACGCCTGATACCGGCGACACCCGCGGCTGAGGGCCTGACAGCAGCAGGTATGCGAGCGACCGACACGTCGGATCCGACCGCACCGGCCATCAGCCTACCGACGGCCGAAGGGCCACCGACACTGGGATTCTTGGGCAGATTTTCACCGAGCACGGCCGCCCGGCGCAGCCGGAATCCGTGCAGTCCGCCCCGCATCGCCGAGACCCGACCGATGGCATCGGACTCGGAATCACTGCTCTCTCGGGCGTTTCGGGCCGGCCCCGCCATGGATCGCAGGACCACCGGACCGGCACTCCGTCGGCGCATCGGAGTCGGTCCAACCGGCTCGCTCACACGGCCGTGGTCGGGGATGGCGAAAGCCAAGGTTTGGTCCGCTCCGGCATCAGCAGTGCGAACGTCTCCCTGCCAGGCGACGGACGGCGTCGATGGCGATGATGACGCACCGGGCGGCGCGGGCACAGCACCGGCCGGCCCCGGAAGCGATGTGGCGGTCGCGGCCGGACCTGCTGTGGGCGGGGCGTCGCGGCGCACGACCGCACCCGGCTCGACCCAGAGCGACGGGGCCGCGACTGCCGCCGGCAGGTGCGCCGGCGGTGCGGGAACGCCCGGCAGCGCTGTCGCAGCGGACGCCGTCGCACCAGGCGAAGTCGCAGCGGGCGCCGTCACGCCCGGCGAAGTCAAGCCCGGCGAAGTCGCACCCGGCGAAATGACGGCGGACGACACGGAGGGCGGCGGGCTCTCGAACTCCGTGCGTCGCAGAACTTCTGCCCCTGACGACGTTGAACCGGCAGTCCCGTTGACGACGGATCGGACGGCGGAGGGGGCCGACGGTCCAGCCGAGGGCATCGAAGGGGTATTGGCCACCGATCCGGTCTCGTCGGACGAACTGCGGGAGAGCAGCGCCGGTGGTCGTGCCGTGGCCGATCCGGCGCCGGCGGCCCTGATCGGCGTGGGCGCCCCAGCGGCGCGACGAAGGTCAGACGCGTTCTCCGGTCCGGGCAGCCGGCCCAGTGCGCGGGGAAGCACTGCAGCCGGGGAACGACGAACGGCGCTGATCAATCCGCCACCCACCCGAGGGCCGTCGAGATCCGGTCCAGTGGACGCTCCACGGTCGGCACCGACGACGGGAGCGATCAGGTCGCCCACCCCGCCAGGTTGCATCGACTGCGCAGACGCAAGGCCGGAGACCGTGCCACCTGGGAGTGCGGACGGTGCGCCGCTCAGAGCGGAGAAACTTGTCGAGCCAGGTCCTTCGGCGTCGGCAGAGTGCACTCGCTCAGGCGACGTCTGACGTCGCAAGGTGTGCCCATCAGCAGAAGGGGACCCGGCGAGAAGGGACGCGCCCGCACCAGAATCCGCCGGATCGCCGGCGGCCGCAGCCGCCTTGTGAGCACCAGCGACCGCAGCGACGGCCTCGTCGGTTCCCGCAACCGCAGCGACGGCCCCGGCCACCGGACCGACCGCGGCCGCGCGTGCCGCCGGCGGCCGCGCCCAGGACTGCCGGAGAGCCGAGGGAGCTGTGGCCGGCCGAGCGCCACGAACGGTGGCAGACCCAGAACCTACTGCGGCAGATGGATTCCCCGGCGAGGCAGGACCCCATGTCGGAGTGGACGCCGAGGCTTGGACTGCCCGGCGTCGGACAGCCCAACCGAGAATTCCGGCCGGACTCCGCAGGCCGGCGCCCGACGGTCGGGTACCCGCATTCGTCATCTGCGTACTGCCGACCGGGGCACGGGGGACGGCGGCGCGACGCCGGATGTCGCCGCCCCCCGTGACCGCCCCCGGTGGACCAACTACTCCCCTCGCGCCCGATCTACCCGCCGACTGACCAGAACCAGGGGTCGCCGGAACTGGCGTGACCCGCGGCGCCAGGAGCTTCTTCGCGGCATCCTTCATCGTGCCGGCAGCCTTGACGTCCGGCAACCGTCTGACCGGGACCGCTGACCCGGCCATGCCGACCGCCATGCCGCCGGGCACGTGGGTCGACTCGGTGGGGACCGCCTTGGCCGCCCGGCGAAGTCCGCGCTGCGGCAACGCGGATACCGGACCCGCGACGCCAACCCACCCCACAGCAGGCATGCGGGACGGGACGGCAATGGCAGCTAGCTTGTCGGATTCAACGGGCGGCGAAGGCGACCACCAGCGTGGCGGACGCATCGCCTCCGGCACCTTGGTCGTCCGGATCTCGCCGGGCCCGGCCAACTGGCGGCGGACCTGGGGCGGCCGCGCCAGCCCGGCCGAGAACCGCACCGCCGCAGCCGCAACGCTCCCCAGCGGCGCCGGCCTTGCTCGTCCGGGAGGCCCCGGTCGGGACCATCTGCGCGCCGCAAGCCGACCGAGCCCCACCGCAGGACCGGGCGGCCGTGCACTTCCGGAGACAGCAGCAGGCCCGGTCCCGGAGGGATCGGGTCCTGCGGTCTCGACTTCCTCGCTCACTGCCAGATCACCCGGTCACGTTGCTGGCCTTGAAACCGTGATGGGCCACTTCCAGTTCTTCGGACAGGAGGGTGTCGGTCGATCCGTCGAAGTCGGGTCCTTTCCAGCGCACCGGGAAAACACTGTCGAGCGACCAACTCCGCAGTCGTAGGCCCTCCGACGACATGGCGGTGATGGCGCCGGTCGCACGGACGATCTTGTTGCTGTTCGCCGCGAACCCCTCGCCGGCCGTCTTGTTCATCCAGGTGAACAGAGCGTCGGACTGGGTGAGCCCACGGCTGAAGACGATGTTCGGCCACTCCAGCCGACCGGGCAGGTGGTGGACAAATCCGTTCTGGCCACCCTCTTTCACGTCCTCGGTCTGCGACGACACGGCCAACCCCCTGACGGAGGCGAACAACCCGATCTCGACACCGTCGACCTCGAACAGAAATCTCGACGACAGAGCGGGCTCTGTGCCGAGAAGCGTCATGGCATCAGGCGAACTCACGGACCGCCTCCCATGCGCGTTCGTTCAGGCCGGCGACGGCCCTGACCATCCGGACCCGGTCCATGTGCTCGAGGTCCAGGAGATCGTCCAGCGGCCAATGCACGTGGTATGCCAGATAGGCGATCTCCTGCCAGATCGCATCGACGGGGTAGCGGAGCACAGTCGATCAACCCTGACTGCGCGGAATTTCCTCGACCCGCGTCCTGGGTGGCGGACGCAACTGGCCGAACTGATCGACATTGCCGCCCAGACCATTGCTGTCCGCCGAAACCGCCGCAGCGGGAGCGGGTGGCGGGCTCGGAGCCGTACCCGTCAACGGCCTCGAGTTGGCCTGCGCGGCAAGCAATGCCTCGTACTCCTCCTGGTCGCCGAAGTTGATCACGCCGTAGAAGTCCTGAAGGAACGCGAGATCCGCGGCGAAGAGACCTTCGATCTCATGCGGGGTGACCATGGTGAGATCGCCGAGCGTTCGCACCACCCGGGCCAGGATGAGCACCGTCAGGCGCGGGTCGTCGGGACCTTGGACGGTCGGGTCACGCAGCGGCTCCAGCTCGTCCCGAGCAGTCGCCAGACGCATGACGCCGGTGCGGTGCACCCCGCCGCCGGAATCGACATATCCGCGCGGCAGGGTGAACTCGTACTCGGTCTTCAGACTCACTTGACTCGGTGCAGGGACTCGATGGTCAGGGTGATCGTCTCTTTCACCGGGTCGTTGGAATCGACGGAGAGCGCATCGGTTGCGATCTTGCTGGGCCAACCGTTGGTGAAGTTGAACCTGGCCACCTCGACGTGTGTCGAGTCGTACATGACGACCGAACCGCTCTTGCGGTTGTTGGTGCGGTCGGACAGCAGGATGCCCTTGCTGTAGATGTCGTTGAACCAGCCCCACATCTTGTCCTGGGTGGAGTCCGGCGGCGCCATCCTGGTCAGGCTCAGATCAGGGGCCTTGTTGCGCCCGGCCAGCGTCTTCACCTGCAACTGCTTTCCGTCCTTGCCCACCTGCGTGGTGGAGGCAACTTCCATCTCGACATCCAGGCCGGAGACACCGGACAGGATGGTGACGACGGAGCCGTCGATCTCGAGGAAGAAGTTCTGGGCGATGAGTGGATCGGTATTGATCAAATCGTTGGGCATGCTGTGTGCTCCCTGGGAGTGGTGGGTGTGAAACTACTTGGTGCGAGCAGTTTTCGACGCGTCGGACTAGTTGGCCGACTGCTTGTGCTGGGCGATGCGGAAGACCACGAACTCGGCCGGCTTGACCGGTGCGATGCCCACCTCGACGATCAGCAGACCCTGGTCGATCGATTCCGGCGGATTGGTCTCGGAATCGCACTTGACGTAGAACGCCTGGTCCACGGATTGCCCGAAGAGGGCGCCGGCACTCCACAGCCCACGGAGGAAGGCGGTGAGGGTGCGCTTGATGCCCTCCCACAGGGCGACGTCGTTCGGCTCGAAGACGGCCCACTGGGTGCCCTCGGCGATGGTCGCCTCGACCATGTTGAACAGGCGACGGACGTTGATGTAGCGCCAGTCGGTGTCGCTGGCCAGGGTCCGTGCACCCCAGATCCGGATTCCTCTGGTGCCGAACGGCCGGATGCAGTTGATCCCGATGGGGTTCAGCACGCCCTGCTCGTTCTGGGTGACCCCGTACTCGACGTCCAGGCAACCGCGGATGGTGTCGTTGGCCGGGGCCTTCCACACGCCGCGGGTCTCGTCGGTGCGGGCCCAGACACCGGCGATGTGGCCGCTCGGCGGGATGAGCACCTCGGCGTCGCCGTTCGTGCCGATCGGGTTCTCGACCTTGATCCACGGGTAGTACAGCGCGGCGTAGGCCGAGTCGTACATGGCCGTCTCGCTGCGCCACTCCTTGATCTTCTGCGGGGTCATGCCGGGAGGGGCGTCGAGGATCGCCATCCGGTTGCCGTTGAGCTCGCAGTGGGTGATGAGCGAAGTCTGCACGGCCTTCCACAGGCCCAGGTCGATGGAACCGTCGGCCTTGGTCGCCGCGGTGATCAGGTCGGGGACGACGACGATGGTGACGTCCTCGGCCACCGCCAGACCATTGATGCCGGAGCGGGACGACTCCGAGCCGGCGAACTTCCGACCGGTGACGGCCACCGGGGTGCTCGCGACCTTGTCGAGTGCGTAGAGACCCGGCTTCAACACCTCGATCTGGCTCGACAGGTCCGTCTTGGCGTCCAGCAGCACCTCGACCTTGACCTTGGTCGAGGTCGCGTTGATGACCGTGGCGACATTGCGATCGCCCTTGCCGAGGCCGAGATTCTCGTACGACTCGACGACAACACCACCGGAGAGCAGATCGATGTTGAAGGGGCTCGGGCCCTCTTCGTCGGTGTCGGCACTGGTCACCTGGACGGTGAGATCCGCGTCAGGCTCCAGGCTCTCGAACGCCAGCGGCAATCCGAGCGCGCGGTCGGCTGCGGGGAGTTCCTTGCGGGACGGCTGGCCGGACGGGGCCGTGTTGGGCACCCGCACGATGTAGGCGAGCGATCCCCCGTTGGCGAAGTAGCCGTAGACCGACAGCGGCATGATGGCACCGGGCGTGAAACTCCCGTAGAGATTCTCGAACTGGGTCCAGCTGGTGACCAGCCGAGGCGCCAGGCCTTCGGGATCCGCGGGGTCATCGGTCGGTGCGAACTCGGTGAAGCCGACGAACGCAGCGATCGCCGTGGGTGCGGACGACAACACCTTCTGCGATGACGGCACCTCTTCGACGTAGACGCCTGGTGCGGTGTACGTGGGCATTCCCACTCCTGTCAAGGGATTTGTGGCGCAGATCGGAACGAGCTGTCGCCATGAAGTCGGGGGCCGAACACATCTGGTCGAACGCGTCGCGAGCGCATTCGTCACAAACTATGACATTCCCGACTTGATTCCTGAATAGTCATCGCCCGTTTGCCAGCCTGATCTTCAATTCGGGGTGATTCTCACCTGATTGCCGCGAAGCTATGCAAGCAAAGGCGCAACTGAGCACGTTTTGGTCACGATCAACTACCCCGAGTCACCACAATGCCGTTCACCCGACCGGGCGACGGCCGGCCGAGTCCCCTGGCAACGCCCGCAGACTGCCCGGCAGGAGCCTGACGACGGCCCCTTGGTGACGCTCCGACGGGCGCGGGTGGACGTCAGGCATCGAGCGTCTTGACCGCGCCGGGGAAGCTCACCGAGATGACCCCACCGAAGACGCAGTTGCACATCGAGCCGGCGACGAGAGCAGGAATTCCCCCGATCGTCGTCTGCGGAGCCATCGGGGTCCAGGGCGCGGCAACCACCGGTACGCAGGGCATCGGCGTCAGCACCCCGAGCGCTGCGGCGGTGGCCGCCGCAACGGTGGGGTTGGACAGCGACATGCACATGCCGAACGGGACGATGTTCACCATCGGCGCGATGTCGGTGATCGTCGCGGCCGGACGGCCCTCGACGATGGGCCGCGGCGCCACCACCATGAGCGTGCTGGGCGACATGCCGAAGGTGCACGCGATCGCGGCACCGGTCACCACCATGGGCTTACCCACGTCCGCACTCCTTCATCGCCCGCACTCCTTCATCGCTGACACTCCTTCATCGAGGCCGTTCACAGCTTCGAGCCCTTGACGGTCGCCGTCAGCGGCTTGCCCGTGGTGGTGACGAAGCAGAGCACGGTGCGGTCCTTGCCCTGCTCCCAGCTACGTGCCGACGGCAGCAGATAGGTGAAGAACAACGAGGAGTCCAGGTAGGACACGCCGACGTAAGGCGTGAACGATTGGGCGCACGATCCCTTGGCGAACGCGACGAGCGCGGCATCACCGGGATAGATCGAGTCGTCCCCACCCGCCGGAGCCTTGTAGGTGGGGCTGGCGTAGGACTCCTGGGTGTGCGGCGCGGTGCAGGACACGGAGGTCAGGTCGGAGAGTTCGACCGTCGGCGGTCCGGTCGGCGGATTGAAACACTGCCCGATCGCCACCTCGAAAACCGAGACCGGCGTGGAGGTCTCGGTCGGCGTGCTGCTACCGAACAAGCCAGACACCCAACTGCAGCCGGAGACCAGCACCAGGACCGCCAAGAGGCCGACCACAAGGAGCCGGGCGCGCGCTCCCCGACGCAGAAGCCCTCGTCCAGCCATCGCCGACTTCCTCCCGCTGCGCGCAGTCATTGGGCGATCACCACTGGTGATCACCCATTGAGGGTAAACGGACAACTCCACTTCGGGACCCATCAATCCGGCGCCACCCGGGTGAATCGTGACGTGGGGGGAACTGGAACGGTCGGCGTCCCGCGGGGATGCACCGATCGGGCCCCATCGGGCATCATTGTCGGGTACTCACCGCAACGGGAGGTCGGGTACCCACTACCGGGAGAAGATCAGATATGACGACCGACAGCAGGCCAAGGCTGACCGCGCTCTCCTTCGCCGAGCGGGCGCGGAAGATCGCCTCCCACCAGTCGCCGGACGAGGCGATCGCCCAGATCGTGCAACTGGCTCTCGACAGCGTCGATTGCGACTACGCCAGCGTGACCCTGGTCCACGCCGACGGCACGCTCGAGACGGTGGCCAGTTCGCATCCGGTGGTCGACCAGGCTGATGCGCTGCAGTACGAACTCACCGAAGGCCCGTGCCTGACGGCAGCCGAGACCAATGGACTCTTCGTCATCCCGGAGACGGCCACCGATCCGCGCTGGCCCAACTGGGGTCCGCGGGCCGCCGCGCTCGGCCTGCACAGCATCCTGAGCATTCACCTGTTCACCGAACGAGACGTGCTCGGCGCCCTGAACCTCTATGCCCGGCCGTCCTACCAGTACAGCGAGGACGACATCGAGGCCGCGCAGGTGGTGGCCGCCCACGCTTCGGTCGGACTGGCCCGCTCGCGCAGCGAGCAGAACCTCTGGCGCGCCGTCGACGCGCGCCATGTGATCGGCCAGGCCCAGGGTGTCCTGATGGAACGGTTCGGGCTGCAGGCCGAGGCATCCTTCGCGGTGCTCAAGCGGTACTCGCAGCAGCACAACATCAAACTGCACGAGGTCGCCGTGATCCTGCTGCGCACCGGGGAACTCCCCGGATCGAGCTCGGTCCCGATGGGCACCGAAACCGGAGAAACGGCCTGAGTGGCCCTAGAGCTGCCATCGCTCGCGCAGCTTGCCGACGACATCCCGCAGGATCCTCGAAACCTGCATCTGGCTGACGCCGATCAGTTCGCCGATCTTGGCCTGCGACAGACCATCGGTGAACCGCATCCCGACCACGGTGCGTTCGCGCGGACTCAGGGTGCGCAGGATGACATCCAGGGACATCCGGTCGTCGACCTCGCCGGTCCGATCCGGGCCGCTGTACTGCTGGGCGATGAAGAGCCCGGCGCCGGAATCCGCATCGAGCGACGGCGGCCGGCAGAGTCCCGCTGCTGCCCTGGCCTCCCTGATGTCGACCTCGCGGACGTCCAGCCGACGGCCGACCAGTTCGTCGGTCGGATGAAGCTCGCCGGAGTCCTGGAAGTCCCTCTCCGCCAGGGCAATCGAGGCCCGCAGCTCCTGGATGCGACGAGGCGGACGGACCAACCAGGAATGGTCGCGGAAGTAGCGCTTGATCTCTCCGGAGATGGTCGGCACGGCAAACTGGAGGAAATCGTCGCTCAGGCCCGGAAGCCAGCGCGATGCAGCCTTCACCAGACCGAGATACGCGAGCTGCTCGAGGTCGCCGCGCTCAACACCGCGTCCGCGGTAGCGCGACGCAATCGACTTGGCCACGCTCAGGTGCTCGACGACCACTGCCGACTGCAAACGTTTGCGCTCGCTGTCGTCCGAGCATTCGACCATCTTCTTGAGCAGGGCCGCGACCCGGGCCGATCGCTCCGAGGCGGCAGTGATCTGTTCTGTGGCAACCGCCCCAGACGAAGCGGTCTGCTCGTCATCGAGGATGGGCCGCAGGCCCGTGGCAGCGTCCTCGACGTCCACGTCTGCCGTGGTGTCAGTCCGGGGATCGGCAACCGGATGGAGGACGGTGATCGAAGCGGAGCGCCGGCCCGCAGTCGTCCGGCCCCCGCGAACGGGAGCATCGAATTCGAGGGTCTTGGCAACGCCGCGACGCTGGGATCTCGGCGACAGGGGCTGTTCGGGGACAGCCGTGTACTCAACGGAAACGGACATGGAAGGGCTCCTACCGAAAGCAGGATCGCCTGGCGCCGCTGTTGGACCAGAATGGGTGTCGCGTGCCGCGGTTTTTTCAACGGCACGTCCACTAGCTGACCACGACCTTACCCCCCCCGGGCCGACATCGCGCAAACAGGAGGGAAACAGTGGTGATGCGCGGGGAAGGGGATGATGGGTCCTGCGCTGTTGAACGCCCGACCTGATCTCGCCCGGACTGATCGCCCGGTGGGCGGACGAGGAGACCCCGATGCCGACCACCCGCACGCTGATCCTGATGCGGCACGCGAAGTCGGCCTATCCCGGTGGGGTCCGCGACCACGACCGTCCGCTCGCGGATCGCGGCCGCCGCGAAGCCGGCCTTGCCGGCCAGTGGTTGTCTGCCCGTTTCGCCACGATCGACGAAGTGCTCTGCTCGACCGCAACGCGGACGTCGGAGACGCTGGCGGCGACCGGTCTGGTCCCACCGGTCAAGTTGTCGGCCGAGATCTACGACGCCACCCCGGACGAGGTCCTCAAGCAGGTCAGAACCGTTGCGGACACCGTGAGAACACTGCTCGTGGTCGGCCACGCCCCGGCCATGCCGGGCCTTGCGATGGAGCTCGCCGGCGATGGGTCGGACACCGCGGCGCTCGATCGTCTCCGGTCCCGTTTCCCCACGGCGGCGATCGCCGTGCTCGAGTCGGAGACGCCGTGGTCCGAACTGGACCTCGGCGACTCGCGTCTGGTCGCCTTCCACATCCCCCGAGACTGACCCTTGGCCCCGCACCCGCCCGAACCCGGCGACGACCGCGCGCCGGCTTCGTCATCCGCGAGCCATCTACCGGACCTGACGCACCTGCCGGATCTGACGCACCTGCCGGATCTGAGCCACCTACCGGACCATTTCGAATTCGGCGTTTCGTCGTCGGCGTTCGGCATCGAGGGCTCGGCTGACGCCGATGGCCGCGGACCGTCGATCTGGGACGCGGTGGCGGCAGCGTCCGGGCGCATCGCCGACAGCAGTAGCGGCTCGGTCGCCGTCGGACACTTCGAGCGGTACCGGGACGACGCCGCCCTGCTGGCCGTTCTCGGCGTCGACGCGTACCGATTCTCCGTGTCGTGGTCACGGGTCCAGCCCGACGGGTCCGGCCCGGCCAACGAATTGGGGCTGGACTTCTACGACCGGTTGGTGGACGAGTTGCTGGCCAAGGGCATCCGGCCCTGGGTCACCCTCTACCACTGGGACCTGCCGGTGGCGCTGATGCTGCGCGGCGGCTGGCTCGATCGCGACACCGCCGACGCAGCAGGTGATTTCGCCGCACTGGTCGCCCGGCGGATCGGTGATCGCGTGCAGTACTGGACTACTTTGGCAGACCCGTTGTCGCACATGGCTTATGGTCATGCGCTCGGCATCGACGCACCGGGTCTGACGCTTCTCGACGAAGCTTTCCCGGTCACCCATCACCTACTGCTCGCCCACGCCCGGATGCGGGATGTGTTGTTCGCCAGCGGGAGTGGATCTGCGAAGATCGGAATCTCCCTGCACCACACCGCAGTGACGGCGGCCAGCGACACGGTCGACGACCGACGCGCTGCCGCGTTGTACGACAGCTACCACAACCGGCAGTTCACCGATCCGGTCGTGCTGGGACGCTATCCCCGCCTGCTGGAACCACTGCTCGACCGGTTCCCGGAGATGGTCGAAGAAGGTGACCTGCAAGCGATCTCGGCGCCGATCGACTTCTACGGCGTGCACTACTTCCATCCGACGGTGGTCGCTGCCGCCCCTGACAACAACCGGATCCCGTTCGCGCTCGTGGAGAGCCCCGGCGCGGCCGTCACCGACTTCGACTGGCCGGTGGACGCCCCATCGCTGACGACCGTCCTGACCGACCTGCACCGTCGCTATCCCCGGCTGCCGCCGCTAATGGTGACCGAGAACGGTGCCGCCTACGCGGATCGTGCCGCCGGCTCTGCTGCGGAGGGCGGAGTCGCCCCTGCTGAAGACGGAGACGCCTTCGAGGACGGAATCGCCGGGGCGCCGGCCCCGGACACCGACCGCATCGCGTACCTGCGGGACCACCTGCTCGCAGTGGATGCCGCCGTTGCTGCCGGGGTCGACGTGCGGGGGTACTTCCACCGCGGGCTCACCGACGCCTGGGAGGGAACCGAGGGTTTCACCCGTCACTTCGGGCTCGTCCGGGTCGATCGGGAAACGCTGGAACGCACCCCACGCGCGTCCTTCGACTACTTCCGAGAGGTCATCGCTGCGCATCGCCGCCGCACCGGGTGACTCGCGGTGGTCGGTGCTTCACGGCCGGAGACTTCGGACGTACGGTTCCAGATATGACAGGCATTCCCACATGACCGGGCGCCAAGCATGACCGGGCGCCAACCATGACAGGGCGCCAAGCAAGACCGGGCGCCAAGCAAGACCGGGCGCCAAGCAAGACCGGGCGCCAAGCAAGACCGGGCGCCAAGCAAGACCGGGCGCCGAGCAAGACCGGGCGCCGAGTGTGACCGGGCGCCGGCGGCGGGCCGGAATCGCTCTGCTGGTACTCGTCGCCGCGTTGACCGCCTGCGTGTCGTGCTCTTCGACCGAGGGCGGCACTGCCGTCACGGCTGCCTCCGGACCGGCCGAATCGTCGGGCTCGAGCTCATCCGTGCCGCGGACCCTGCCCGCACCGGCCAGCACCCTGGCGCCCGACAGCAGTACATCGGCCGATAGCAGCCCGCCGGCGAGCACCGACACGTCGAACACACCCACCCCGCCCACGTCCAGCGTCCCTCCCACCCTGCCCACGTCCAGCGTCCCTCCCACCCCGCCCAGCAGCATCCAGACACCGGCGACCACCACCCCGGTATTCAGCACAACGCCGACAGCGCCCCGCACCACCCCCCCTCCCTCGAGCACCAGCAGCAGCAGCACCGAGCCGGCCACCAGCCCACCGGGAACGACTTCCCCGAGCGGGTTCCCGGTCTGCCCGTGGGTCGCCCCGAGCAACACCGGTGCGGTGGTGAGCTGCCTGCGGAGCTCGGTCTCGGACTTCTGGTCAGGTCAACTGAACGAGACGGTCGACCAGGACGTCATCGTCAATCCGACCGCGGGCCAGGTGCCGGCCGACTGCCGCCCCGGCCTCACGTCGACACCGGCCTTCACGTGCCAGGTTAACGACACGGTCTACATCAACCAGAGCTTCCTGACGATGATCACCGAGCAGTTCGGGTCCGCCGACATTCCCTACGCGCTGGCCTCGGTGGTCTCGCACGAGATCGGACATGTGGTGCAGGCAGCGGTGTCCCAGCCCGGCTACGACAAGTCCGGCAGCTCGGACGCCCTGTCGCGGCAGATCGAGCAGCAGGCCGACTGCCTCTCCGGCGTGTGGGCCTACTCGGTCTCGGTCAAGGGCCGGTTGGACACCAGGAAGTTCGAGACGGTCGCGAAGGCGGTGATCACCGACGTCAGCAGCAACGCCGAGATCGCCACGCACGGCACCCCCGATCAACGGGCCGCCGCGATCCTGAAGGGCCTGTCCGGCGGCAGGCCGCAGGACTGCGGCCTGGCCACCTTCTCCTGACGGGCGCTCATCCGGCCAAGGCGGTCGTCAGCGCGGCGTGCAGGGACGGCCCGGCGACGAGCCAGCCGGTCGGGGCGTCGGTCAGCGAACTGGTGGTCATCAGCGCGCCGGCCTCGACCGCGATCAGCCCACCGGCAGCCACATCCCAGTGCTGGACGCCTTCCTCCCAGAATGCATCGAGCCGGCCACCGGCCACCTCGCACAGGTTCAGCGCGGCCGAGCCCACCCGGCGGATGTCCCGGATCTGCGGCAGCAGCCGTCCGATGATCGCGCCCTGGGCCGCACGTCGCTCTGCGCCGTAGCCAAAACCCGTTGCCAGCAAAGCTCTGTCCAGAGAGACCGGCTCGTTCACCAGGAGCGGTCGACCGTCGACGAACGCGCCGCCGCCCCGCACCGCCGTGTACATCCGATCCATCACCGGGTCGTAGACAGCGCCGACCAGCCCACCGTCGAGGTCCTCGGCGGCGATGCTGACCGAGAAGTTGTCCAGTTCGTAGAGGTAGTTGACGGTTCCGTCCAGGGGATCGATCACCCACGTGATCCCGGATCCCGACGGCCGGGACGCGCCCTCCTCGCCGATCAATCCGTCGTCGGGCCGCTCGTCGAGCAACATCCGGACGATCAGCACCTCCGATGCCCGATCTGCATCCGAAACCGGGTCGGTGGCCGACGATTTCGTATCCAAACCCTCGACGTTGCCGTAACGGCGCAGCAACTCGGCACCGGCCGCGCGCGCTGCCCGCATCGCGAGGTCGAGGAGGGCGGCAGTGTCCGGGGGCGCAGTCGTCATACCGCCCATCCTCCCGCACGCGCCGACCGGTCCGGCCCACCCGTATGACGGCCGATGCCCTGGTCCGACCCTCGAGCGTCAGACGTGCAGTGGGACGGTCATACGGGCCGGGAAACCAGTAGAACTCAGGCGGTGGCCAACACCGGGCTCGGCGCGATCGCGACGTCGACGATCTCTCCGGGTTGCAATGCCACGGTTTCTCCGACGGACATCTGGGCGAGCAGAATCGTCCCGTCTTCGATTCGGGCCTGCACCCGACCGTGCGCCCCGAGGAAACTGGTGGCCACCACCGTGGCCGTTCCGAGCCCGTTGCTGGAGGTGCCGGACGTGAAGCGGAGGGCTTCGGGCCTCACAAGGGCGGTCACCGAGCCCGAAGTCGGCGAACCGGGCAGCAACGGCACGGTACTGCCCAGCACGGACACCATTCCCCCGGATGCCGTCCCCCGCATCTTGTTCGTCAGACCGATGAAGCCAGCCACGAAGGCCGTCTTCGGCGCGGAGTAGATGACGTCAGGCTTGTCGATCTGCTCGATCTTCCCGGCCCGCATCACCCCTACCCGGTCAGCGACCGCCAACGCCTCTTCCTGGTCGTGAGTGACGAACAGTGTCGTAGTACCGACCTCGAGCTGGATCCGGCGGATCTCGTCGCGCAACTGCACGCGAACCTTGGCGTCCAAGGCTGATAGCGGTTCGTCGAGCAGCAGAACCTGGGGCTGGATGGCCAGGGCTCTGGCCAGAGCGACGCGTTGCTGCTGACCGCCGGACATCTGGTGTGCGTACCGGTCGGCGTGGTGGTCCAGACCGACCAGTTCGAGATAGTTCTCGGCAATTTTCTTCCGCTCGGCAGCGCCCTTGCCTCGAAGCCGCAGCCCGAACGAGACGTTGTCCCTGGCCGTCATGTGCGGGAACAACGAGTAGGCCTGGAACACCATGCCCATGTCCCGCTTGGAAGTTGGCACGGACGAAATGTCCTTACCTGCGACGATGACCTGGCCGGCATCGGCGTCCTCGAGGCCCGCCAAGACACGCAGCGCCGTAGTCTTCCCACAACCGGATGGCCCGAGCAACACGACCATCTCACCCGGTGCCATGTTCAGACTCATGCCTTCCAGCGCATGTACGTCTCCGTAGGACCGGCGAAGCCCTCGAAGTTCCACACCGACGCCGGCGGAAGTCCCGAGCACCGCAGATGCACCGGTGCTCGCCGAGATTCCGGGTGTCCGTGCCGAATCAGTGCCATCGTCGACCGCAGATGAGATCGGTTGCATCACTTGCCTTTCTTCATGCGTCGGGTGTTCCCGAGGAAGCTGAATCCGAACATCACCAGGAAACCGAAAACTAGAAGGATCAGTGAGACCGCCGCCGTCAGACGGGGATCACCGCTGGCCGAAAGGCCCAGGTTGAACAGGGCGACCGAGAGGTTGTTCTTGCTGAGCAGATACGCCACCGTGTATTCGCCGAGGCACAGCGCGATCGTCAGGAACATGGCGCCCAGCACTGCGGCCCGGATGTTGGGCAGCACGATCCGCATGATCACCGCCGGGAACGAGCAGCCGAGGGTGCGAGCGGCCTCCGACAGTGTCTTCACGTCGATAGCAGCCAGACCTGCATCGATGCTGCGGTACGCGTAGGGGAACGCCAAGATGACGTAGACGAAGGTCAACCAGATGTTGCCGGTGCCCAGTAAGTGCGCGATACCGCGATAGATGGGCCCGAGGCCCACTACCAGCACGATCGCCGGGATGGTCAAGGGCAGCAGACACAAGAACTCCACCAGCTTGGACACGTGCGGCACCCGCAGACGAATCCAGGTCATCGTCGGCACGAGCAAGAGCACGGTAAGCCCTGCTGTCACCAGACAGAGGGCGATGGTGACCTTGAAGCCCTCGACAAGATCTGGGGCTGCGGCATTGAGTTTATCGAGGTCGATGACAGTCGCCCATGACCGTCCTGTCCGCTTGCCGTTGAGCAGTCGCGTGGAGAAGTCGATCAGCCCCGCCAGCGGAAGGATCATGAAGATCGCTACCAAGCCCAGCACGATCCACCTGACGATCGTCTGCTTGCGGCGTGCGGCTGCGCGAAGTTTGCGTGGCTGGCGCTCCGATGCGGTCGCAAGAGCCGGGTCGGTGACTACCGGAGCAATCGCGGCATCCAGGGCGCTCATCCCAGCCACCTTGATGACCGCTTCTGGATCCAGTAGTAGCCGGCCATCACGATGGCCACGATCACCACCATGATCAACGCCTCGGCTTTGGCCAGGTTGGGAGCACCAAGCCCGGTTTCGGAGGTGAGAGCGTTGCTGATCTGCAGAGTGATCAGTGGCGATCCAAGTCCGACAAGAGCGGCCGCCGTTGCGAAGGCGGAGAACGCATTGGCGAACAACAGCAGAAGAGCGCCCAAGAACGATGGAGTCAAGAGCGGTCCTGCCACACGTCGCCAGAAAACCCAGGTCGAACCGCCAAGGCTCTCCGTCGCCTCCCTCCATTGGGGACGAATACCATCGACGGCGGGCAGAAAGATGATCACCATCAGCGGGATCTGGAAGTAGGCGTAGACGATGATCAGCCCGATCAGGCTGGCGAAGTAGTTGACATCAGGTTCCGGCACACCGAACCAGCTGTTCAGCGTCCGACTGACCAGCCCCGTGCGGCCGGTGAACGAGAAGATGAAGGCAAATGCCAACATGACGCCCGAGAACTGGGCAAGGACGGACGACGCCGAAGTGACGAGTTTGCGCAGGAGACCGCTTGGCGGGGCAGTCGAGAGGAAGTAGGCCACCACAGCGCCCACGACGGCCCCGATGACTGCTGACACGACCGACAAGACGATCGATCGCAGAAGGGCCTCGAGGATGACCGACTGGCCGAACAGCGCAGAGAAGTTGGCGAGGGTGAAGCTGCCTCCATCACCTTGGAACGCCCCGATGACCACGATCGCCGTCGGAACCAGCAGGAACAACGCCGTGTAGAGCAGGAAGGGCGCGACTCCGAGTAATGGCTTCATCCGCCGCAGCCGACCGTCGCCCCCCGAGCGGGGGGCGACGGCGGGCGGGGCGACAACGGTTGCGCTCAAGGCAATCCGCTCGTTGAACTATTGGTGGCTACGCGGATCAGCTGATCGCCTTGGCCCAGTTGGCCTTGATGTACGCATTCGCCTTGGTGGTCTGATCCGACGTCATCTGAGCAATCTCGCCCTCGATGACCGGGAGGCTCTTGGCCGCGGTCGTGTCGATGGTGCCGGCCTTCTGCATCGAGCTGTACAGGATCGGCAGCGCGCCACCCTTGATCCAGAAGTTCTGCGCTTCGGCCGTGTAGAGGTACTCCTGCCACAGGCGGGCCGCCGCCGGGTGCGGCGCGTCCTTGTTGATCGCCTGGTTGTAGAAGGAGCCCAGGTTCACGCCCTTGGGGGTGAAGGTCTTCCAGGTGAAACCGTTCGCCGTGCCTGCCGCGGTGATGGGCAGCTGGTTGAAGGACCAGCCGACGATGGCATTGATCTTCCCGGCCGAGACCAGCTGGAGGCTGGCCTTTGCAGTGGAGAGGGTGCCGGCTGCCTTGAGAGACTTGAAGAAGTCCACCCCCTTGGAGATGTCGTCAAGCGATCCGCCGTTGGCGACCGAGGCGAAAACAACAGCCAGAAGACCCTCGTTTGCCTGTGTCGGATCACCGTCGAGGGCGACCGCGCCCTTGAGCGCCGGATCCTTGAGGTCTTCCAACGAAGTCATGTCCTTGCCGAGAGCATCGGAGTTGTAACCGACGGTCATGACGCCCGTGTAATCGTTGAACCAGAGGCCGGTCGCCTCCTTGTTGGCCGCGGGGATGTCGTTCCAGGCCGCAACCTTGTACGGCGCGAAATGATCCAGGTTCGCCAGCGTGACTGCGGCGCCGAGGTCGAACACGTCGGGTGCTTGATCGGTGCCCTTGGTCGTGTCCGCCGCCTGGATCTCCTGGGCCGAGCTGATGTCGGGCTGCTGCGACGTCAGTTTGATTCCCGGGTACTTCTTCTGGAAGCCGGCGATGACCTCCTTGTAGTCCGACCACTCCGGCGGGAGCGCGATGACGTTGAGCGCGCCCTCCTTGTTGGCCGCGGCGACGAGTTTGTCCATGCCGCCGAAGTCGGCGAGCGAGGTGGCGGTCTTGGAGTCGCCCGGGGTGCCGCTGGCGCTGGAGGAACCGGGTGCCGTGCTGGAACCGGGCGCTGCACTACTGGCGGCGCTGCTGGGGGCGGCACTGCTCGCCGAAGGAGCGCTGGACGAGGCCACACTCGGGGCGCTGGCGGCGGCCGGGCTCGAGCTGCTGGAAGTGGTGGGGGCGGTGGCGGTGGTGCTGCTGGAACCACAGGCACTGGCCGTCAGGGCCAGCACTGCAAGACCTGCGATGACGCCGGTACGGCTCAAAGCGCTGCGGGTGGTGACTACTCGCACTTCATCCTCCTTAAGGACATAGGTAACTTGCGGAGCGTCACGCCCGAAGGTGACGGAAAAACGTTGGACGGGCATCCGAATGGTGAACTGATGCAGAACGTAGCAAGGGGATTCCGCTGTGGGAATGCCGTAAATGTTTCGATTACGCAACTGGTTGCACCATGCGCAACGATCCGAGCACCTGACGCTCATTCATCACTCCGGGTGATCCGAAAGTGCTCAAGACGGAACAATCGGGCGCGCTCGTCGTCCGCTCGGCCGAGCGTGGCTTCGCCGGCGTCGGGGTAATCGATCCGCGGTCCTGACCCGCTGCGGCGCGGCATCGGTCCCGTCCTAGGGTTTGCCCATGGACCTCAGAATCTTCACCGAACCCCAGCAGGGCGCTTCGCACGCAGATCTCCTCGCCGTTGCGCAGGCCACCAGGTCGGCCGGCTTCAGCGCGTTCTTCCGTTCCGACCACCTGTTGGCCATGGGCGGGGGCACCGGCCTGCCCGGACCGTCCGACTCGATCGCCAGTCTCGCCGCACTGGCCGCGCAGGTGCCGGACATCCGCTTCGGCACCCTGGTCACCGCGGCCACTTTCCGCCATCCGTCGATGCTGGCCATCGGAGCGGCCACGATCGACGACATCTCCGGGGGGCGACTGGATCTCGGTATGGGAGCCGGCTGGTTCGACGCCGAGCACAAGGCCTACGGCATTAATTTCGGCACCTCGTTCGGCGAGCGGTTCGATCGGCTCACCGAGCAACTGGAGATCCTCACCGGCCTGTGGGCGACACCCATCGGCGAAACCTTCAGCCACCACGGCAGGCACTTCGACCTGACGGATGCCCCCGGCCTGCCCAAGCCGATCCAGCGGGACCTTGCCGGGCGGCCGAAGGTGCCGCTGGTGCTCGGCGGACGTGGCCCCAAGCGCACACCAGCGCTGGCGGCTCGATTTGCCGACGACTTCAACGTGGGCTTCGCCGATCTCGAGGCCGTGACCGTTTCCCACGACCGGGTCAGGACCGCCTGCACCGCGATCGACCGTGATCCCGGCGAGATCGTCTATTCGGTCGCGCTTCCCGTGTGCTGCGGCCGCACTCCTGCGGAACTCGCCACCCGCGCTGCGGCGATCGGGCGGGATGTCGAGGACCTGAGGGAGAATGGGTTTGCCGGATCACCGGCCGAGATCGTCGACAAGCTCGGCACTTTCGCGGCGGCCGGAACCCAGCGCGCCTATCTGCAGGTGCTCGACCTGGCCGATACCGACCACGTCGCCCTCCTCGGCGCGGACGTCCTGCCCCACGTCGCCGCCCTATAGCCCCCGCGCTTATCAACTTCGACGGCGCTCACGATCGGGTCGATTCGTGCCCCTCCCGTCCCAAAACGTCCAACTTGATCAGCGCGGACCTAGCTGGAGGACTCAGCGGGCCAGGCCCTCGACGATCTGCGCACCGGGAAGCTCGCCCAGGAGCGCGCCGTCGATGACGATCTTCGAGCGACGCACCCCGGAGCCGATGATCACCGGGCCGGCAGCGGCGACCGCGGAGTCCACCAGGATCGGCCAGCCGTCCGGCAGCCCGATCGGGGTGATCCCGCCGTGTTCCATGCCGGTGAGGTTCACGGCTTCGTCCATCGGCGCGAAGGAGACCTTCCTGACGTCCATCAGGCGGCGGACCACGTTGTTGACGTCCGCGCGGGTGGTGGCCAGCACGACGGCTGCGGCGAAGCGCACCTCGCCCCCGCGCTTGCCCGAGACGACGACGCAGTTGGCGGAGACGGAGAGCGGCACGTCGTAGTGCGCGCAGAACGCAGCTGTGTCGGACAGGTCAGGATCGATCGCCGCGGTGTAGACGGCCCATCCGGGCCGTGCGGACAGCGCAGCCACCACCGCTGGGGCCAACAGCGAGGGATCGGCGGCCGTCAGTTCGAGGGTGCCCAGCACCGGAATAGTCACTCCTCCACTGTCCCATCCGCTGTTCGCCCGCCCTCGAACGGCCGGAAATTCGCCTCTACTGGGATGTCGCGGGAGAATGGAGCGCGTGAGTACTGCAACCGCCCCCACCGAACCGGTCGTCGCCGAGCGTGCGCACGCGACTTCCCCGGTCGGCGCCAAGGCCGACGTGCTGCGGATCGGCCCGTTCGACGTCTGGCCGCCGGTGGTGCTGGCGCCGATGGCGGGCATCACCAACACCTCGTTCCGGGGGCTGTGCCGCGAGTTCGGCGCCGGCCTCTACGTCTGCGAGATGGTCACTACCCGCGCCCTGGTCGCCCGCGACTGGAAGACCATGGAGATGATCAGGTTCGCTCCTGACGAGAATCCCCGGTCGCTCCAGCTCTACGGGGTCGATCCGGTGATCGTCGGGCAGGCCGTCCGCATGGTGGTGCAGGAGAACCTCGCCGACCACATCGATCTCAACTTCGGCTGTCCGGTCCCGAAGGTGACACGCAAGGGCGGCGGGTCCGCGCTGCCGTACAAGCGCAGGCTGTTCGAGTCGATCGTCCGGGCCGCTGTCCGCGAGGCCGAGCCGGCCGGTATTCCCATCACCGTCAAGATGCGGATCGGCATCGATCCCGAGCACATCACCTTCACCGACGCCGGCCGGATTGCCCAGGACTCGGGCGTTGCCGCCGTCGCGCTGCACGGCCGGACCGCCATCCAGCACTACTCCGGCAAGGCCGACTGGACCGCGATCGCACGGCTGAAGGAGGTCGTCACCGACATCCCGGTGCTCGGCAACGGGGACATCTTCCGCGCCTCGGACGCACTTGACATGATGGCCTCCACCGGTTGTGACGGAGTGGTGGTCGGTCGCGGCTGCCAAGGTCGCCCGTGGCTGTTCGCCGAGTTGGCCGCTGCCTTCGACGGTCGCCCGCTGCCGACCCCGCCCGATCTGCGCGCGGTCGCCGCGATCCTCGTCCGGCACGCCGAACTGCTCTGCGTCGAGATGGGACCCGACCGCGGGATCCGCGATCTCCGCAAGCACATCGCCTGGTACCTCAAGGGTTTCGCGGCTGGATCGGAGATCCGCCGTGACCTCGGCATGGTGTCCGACCTCGACCAACTTCGTGGTCTGCTGAACCGGCTGGACCTGGATCAGCCGTTCCCGGACGCTGCCGAGGGCCCGCGCGGTCGACAGGGCTCGCCGCAGGGCCGGGTCGTCCTCCCCTATGGCTGGCTCGACGATCCCGACGAGATGATCGTCCCGGCCGACGCCGAACTGGATGCGGGCGGCGGCTGAGGTGGCCCCGTGGCGGTCACCGATCATGGGTCTACTGCTGCTCTTCGTCGCCAGTGGTGCGGGCCCGCCACGCGGATCTGTTGCGCCCGCAGTTGTGTCGTCGGGAACGACTCTCGTAGCTTCCTCGTCCGCAGGGCCGACGGGTGGAGGTTCCAGCGGGCCGACGGTTGGAGGTTCCAGCGGGCCGACGATCGGCGCATCGGCCGGCCCGACCGTTGCTACCTCGCCCGCCATCTGGCCACAGCCGGTGGTCGCGGCACAGCTGGTCATCGATGCGTTCAACCGCACGGCGGGCGGATCGGTTGCGGCGCAACAAGCGGTGCTCGGCCGGTTGGTCTCGAGCGGCCAACAGGCGGTCCAGCGCCGGTGTCCGACCGCCACCAGCACGATCAGCTTCGATCCCGTCTACAGCCGACTCGCGGTGGCGCCGGGCTGGAAGCCGACCAGCGGCACCCTGCCTGGAACGGTCTACGCCCTGCCCACGCTGATCCGGATCTACCGCGGCGACCGTATCGTCGGCACCGATCTCACCGACCTCCACCTGACGATCGACAGCGGTGTCGCAGGCCTGCCGGCGCTGTGCCTGACCTGAACTGCCGGGTGCCGTACGTGGACGATTCCCCCGTTCGGGGAGGCAACGCAAGCTCACGAGGAACGTCTCTCGCTGAGCGTCAGCGCATCCATGACGCTTGTCGCTCGCTCGCGGGTCGGCCGACTCAGGATGCTTCTCTAAGATGCAGGAATCGCACCCGCCTCGGTCGGCGAGGGTTCGTTCGGGACAACATGACCCGAATGGCTCCACCGGTGCGGCCGTCACTCCGACAGGAGCAGAAAACAGGGAGGTCGCGTGAGCGACGAGCCGCGCGATGGCGCCAGCGATGGTGCCGATCACGGCCAGGACGGATCCACCGGGCAACCCGCGGGCGGAATCAGCCCCGAGACCACCCAGTCCCCTGACTCCCCAGCCCATGGGCTCGACCCCCCGCAGTCGACCCCCCGCGACGCGGCGGCCCGCGAAGCGTCAGCACGTGAGGCGTCGGCCCGTGACGTGTCGGCACCGTGGGAACGTCCCCGCCGCTGGAACCAGCAGTCGCTGGATGCCACCAGGGTCGATGACCTGCTCGCCCGCCTCGGAAGTGACGACACCCCACCGGAGAACCGTCGTCGACGCCGCGCGGCCGACGATGCAGTGCCGGCCAGCGATCTGATCGCAGCTCTCTCCGCCAGCGACGAAGTACCTCCGACGCCTCCCGCTTCCGGCCCTGGAGCTCGCCCGGCCGCCGCGCCGCCGTCGCCCGCAGTCACCGCGCCCACCGCAGTCAACCCGCCCAGCACAATCACTGCGCCCAGCACAATCACCCCGGCACCGGAGGCCATCCCATCCCCCGCAGCCATCTCGAAGGCTCCCGCTGCCAGCCCGACGGCTCCCGCGGAGATCCCGACGGCGCCCGCCCGGACCGGCCCGTCGGACGATCGGACCGAGTTCCTGGCCGCCGGGTGGAACACGGCGGATCAGGACAACGGCGAAGACAGTGATCACACGGTGCTGCTGCCGCCGCGGGTCGGCCCGGGCGAACGGCCCCCGATCCGCGACCTGAGCGACGCCAACTCGCGCACCGACTACATCCCCAAGATCACCGGCTCCGCAGCGGATCTCGCCGAGGCCGACTCGATCCGAGCGGCCCTGCACCGGCAGAGCGCGCTCGATTCCGGCGCCGTTCCGGCCGCGTACGCGCCGAGCGGCCCACCACCGGGAAGACACACCCCGCGGGCGTCGTCCTCGGCCCAGCCACCCCGCCGTCGACGTGGACTCCTCTACGCCGGCCGGACCATCGCCGCGCTCGTCGCGTTTGTCACCCTGCTGGGCGTGGGCGTGGAGTGGAAGGTCATGGACCGCGCGGATACCAGCATCATCAAGAACCGGGTCCAAGCCCTCAACACACAGGACACGCACATCTCCACCGCCCGGACAGCCCCGGTGGTCACCACCAATTCGAGGGGTGTCAAGGTCACCGAGTCGGCCAAGGCGCCGACGGCCTACCAGCCGGAGAACATCCTGCTGCTGGGTTCGGACACCAGAGCAGGTGGCAACGCAGCACTCGGCGGAACCGACGCTTCGACAGCGGACAGCGCCAACTCCGACACCCTGATGATCGCCCACATCTCGGGCGACCGACAGCACGTCACCATCCTCTCGATCCCCCGCGACACCATCGTGACGACTCCCGCCTGCCGCGCCTGGAGCCTCAAGACCGGCAAGTTCGTCGAGGACACCCCGTCCGTCCACGGTGGCACCTACTCGCACATCAACACCCTGTACGGCGTTGGCGGGCCGACCTGCACCGTCGCCGGCGTGCAGTCCCTCACCGGCATCGGGATCTCCCGCTACATCGGGATCGACTTCCAAGGTTTCTCGGCCATGGTCGACGCCCTCAACGGCGTCAGCATCAACATCTGCGCCCCGATCATCGACAGCGAACTGGGGACCGTCGCCGACGCAGCGGGCGTCCACATCGTGATGGGTGGCGAGGCTCTCAGCCTGGTCAGGGCCCGGCACGTCCAGGGTGACACCGGATCGGATCTCGCCCGGATCCGCCGTCAGCAGATCGTGCTGTCGGCCATCCTGCGGCAGGTCACCCAGGCCGGGACCCTGCTCAACCCCGCCAAGCTAGATGCCTTCCTGCAGGCCTTTGCCAAGAACACCTTCACCGAAAATGTGTCCTTGACCTCTCTCGCCACCCTGGCCGGTTCGCTCGGATCACTCGACCCCGCGCATGTCACCTTCTACACGATGCCCACCGTCAACAGCACGAAGATCGACGGGGCGCTGGACCCCGACACCTCCAAGACACCCGCCGTCTTCGATGCGCTGATCAACGATCTCCCATTGCCCGGTGAGCAGGCCGCCGCGACCCCGAAGCCCAGTGCGACGCCGGTGACCCCCGCACCGTCCACCACGGCGCCCAGCCTGAAGTTGACGGTCGATCCGTCGAAGGTCGCGCTCGAGATCTACAACGTGACCGGCCAGGCCAACGTCGCCACCACCGCCCAGGAGAAGCTCAACGCCGTCGGATTCAAGGTGACGGACGCCCAGTTGTTCAAGCTCGACACGGACACGCAGACCGGCACCACCGTGCTCTACGCCCCGGCCAACCGGGCGGCGGCCTTGACCGTCGCCGCTGCCGTTCCCGGTTCCAGCCTGGTCGTCACCCCTGGCCTCGGCACGACGGTCCGGCTGCGGCTCGGGTCGTCCTACTCGGGCACGATCAGCGCGGTGACGCTCGGCCGACAGGCGCCGGCCTCGCTGGCCACTGCCGTCAGCACCGGCCCGTCCGTCGCGCCCACCGCGTCGACGCCGGCCACCACCCTCGGGTCCACGGACCTCACGTCGGTGAACGCCGCCGCCGGAACCTGCGCATGACGGACGCGCCGGACGGTGAGGGCATCGACCCGACAGCCCCGTCGACGGCGCATCCTGGACGACTGACTGCAGGCCGTCACTCCCGGCAACGAACCGGATACTGGGTCGTCCGGGTGGTGGCCGCGGCACTGGCCGTCTTCGTATTGCTCGGCGTTGGACTCGAATGGCAGATCAAGAATCGCGCCGAGAGTGGTCTCCAGGGCCGCCGCGTTGATGCCCTGCCGCCCGCCACCACCTCCCAGACGCTGGAGAGCACGGTGGCAACTTCGCTGATCACCGGGGCGACACCGGTGCCCAGCACCACCGCGGCGGCGGCGACGACGCCCAGCACCACTGCCGTGCCGACGAACCAGAAGGCCGAGAACATCCTGCTGCTGGGATCGGACACCCGCTCCGGCACCAACGCCGCCATCGGTGTGGACGCCTCCACCGCCGGCGTCGCCAATTCCGACGTGGTGATGATCGCCCACATCAGTGCCGACCGGCAGCACGTGACCGTGCTCTCCATTCCCCGGGACACGATGATTCCCGCGCCCACTTCCTGCCGCCAGTGGAACGCGACCACCGGAGTGCTGTCGAACCAGGTCTACAAACCCTCGCCGGGGGAACGGTTCCACTTCAACGCCGGCTACTCGGTCGGCGGGCCGCAGTGCACGGTCACGGAGGTGCAGAGTCTGACCGGGCTGCACATCGACCGGTACATCGGCATCGACTTCGTCGGATTCCAGGCCATGGTCGACGCGCTGGGCGGCATCACCGTCGACATCTGCGCACCGGTGGTGGACACGGTGCTCGGCACGGTCGTCGCCAGGGCTGGGGTCCAACAGGTGACCGGCATCGAGGCATTGAACCTGGTCAGGGCCAGGGACGTCGTCGGCGACACCTCGTCGGATCTGGCCAGGATCCGACGACAGCAGATCGTCCTGTCGTCGATCCTGCGGCAGGTGACGGCGGCCGGCACCCTGTTGAACCCCGGCAAGCTGGATGGCTTCCTGCAGGCCTTCGTGAAGAACACCGTCACCGACAACGTCTCCATCGACGACCTGGTGATGCTGGCCGGTTCGCTGGGCAACCTCAGCCCCGGAGTCGTGACCTTCTACACGCTCCCGACGTACTCGAGCACGATCACTCCGGGAGCCCTCGAGATCTCCGAACCTGCTGCGGCGAACCTTTTCTCGGCCCTCCGGTCCGATCTGCCGCTGGCCACCGATACCCCGCCGCCGACCACGGCGGCGACTCCGCGGACCAGCGCTCGCTCGACGGCGACGGCCGCAGCGCCGACCACCTCGGCGACGACGTCCAGCCGACGCTCTGCCACCAGCACCATCGAGTCGGTCAACGCCGGCACGAACCAGTGCGCCGGGCCGGGCAACGAGTAGTCGAACCGGTCCTCGGGGACCGGCCCCGAGCGACCCGACACCTCTCGTTCACCGCCCGTCCACCCGCCGTCCGGCGGGGACTCGCCTGACGGTTCTATCCTGTCCACATGCGCCAGGCTTATCAGATCAGACTCAACGACCTCGGGGACCACGGCGCCAGGATGTGCCAGGTGGCCAGTGACGCTCTTCGCGACGCCACCACCGCCCTGCTGAACGCCGATCTGGCGCTCGCCGAGAAGGTCATCGCGACCGACGTCCAGCTGGACGAGATGCGTGCCAGCGCAGAGGCTGTGGCCTTCGAGATCCTCGCTCTGCAGGCTCCGGTCGCCTCCGATCTGCGGGCCGTCGTCTCGGCGCTGTGGATCGTCGCCGACCTCCAGCGGATGGGGGCGCTGGCCATGCACGTCGCCAAGGCGGCCCGGCGCCGCCACCCGGCCCAGGTGATCCCGGTCGAGGTCAGGCCGATCTTCGAGCGGATGGGACGGGTCGGCGTCCATCTCGCCGACCAGGCCGCCCGCGTGCTGCTGGACCGTGACGTCGAACTGGCCCGCGTGATGGAGTCCGAGGACGACCTGATGGACGACCTCCACCAGGAGATGTTCGCCGCCCTGCTGTCGCCGAAGTGGTCGCACGGTGTCGAGCCGGCGGTCGATCTGTCGCTGCTCGGCCGGTTCTACGAGCGCTTCGCCGACCACGCCGTCGCCGTCGCCCGCCGCGTGGTGTTCCTGGTGACGGGCGAGAACGTCGGCGGCGATACCACCCCCGTCGTGCTGGCCCCCCCCGAGCGCTGACCCGTCTGGAGCCGCCGCGCCTGCGGGGGCTACAGGTGCGCCAGATGCAAGGCGGAGGACGCAGCGGGTACCGCCGCGGCGTGCGTGGGCGGGTGATGTGGTCGAGAGAATAGACAACGCCGCAGATGGTCCGGCCCGGGCACCCGCCAGATCAGCCGAAGCGGCCGGAGATGTAGTCCTCGGTGGCCTTCTGGCCCGGGTTGGAGAAGATCTTGGCGGTCTCGTCGTATTCGACGAGCTTGCCGGGTTGCCCGACGCCGGCGAGGTTGAAGAATGCGGTCCGGTCGGAGACACGGGCCGCCTGCTGCATGTTGTGGGTCACGATGACAATGGTGTAGCTAGTCTTCAGCTCGCTGATCAGATCTTCGATCGCGAGGGTGGAAATGGGGTCGAGGGCGGAGCAGGGTTCGTCCATCAGCAGCACCTCGGGCTCGACGGCGATGGCCCTGGCGATGCAAAGACGCTGCTGCTGACCGCCGGAAAGCCCTGCGCCGGGCCGGTTCAGGCGCTGCTTGACCTCTTCCCAGAGGTTTGCGCCGCGCAACGAACGCTCCACGATGTCGTCGAAATCATTCTTCGACTTTCGGGTCCCGGCAATCTTGTAACCCGCGATGACGTTGTCGTAGATGGACATCGTCGGAAATGGATTGGCTTTCTGGAACACCATTCCTACGGTACGACGCACATTCACCGGATCAACACCGGGGCCGTAGAGGTCCTCGCCGTCCAACTCGACCTTTCCGGTGACGCGACCCCCCGGAATCACCTCGTGCATCCGGTTCAGGGTGCGCAGGAAGGTGGACTTGCCGCAGCCCGACGGGCCGATGAAGGCGGTGACGGTCAGCGGGGCGATGTTGATCGACGCACCCTCCACCGCCAGGAAATCGGTGTAGTACACGTTGAGGTCTTCGACGTCGATGCGCTTGGCCATGTCAGGCAAGCCCTTTCAGTATGAACAAGTGGATCGGTGCGGCGGGCGAATGCGAGAAGGGTCAGCGCGACTTGGGCCGGGCAAGCCTGGCCAGCAGCCGGGCGGCCAGGTTGAGGATCAGCACCAGGAGCACCAGCATGAGCGCCGCACCCCAGGCCCGGGAGTCCCCGAACGGCCCGCCGGCGCCGGTGCGCTTGCCGAGCTGGTCCCAGACCATCATCGGCAGCGCCGCCTGGTCGCCGCTGAACGGCGTGTTGTTGATCCGGTCCGCGTAGCCGACGAGAAGGATCAGTGGCGCTGTCTCACCGGCGACCCGCGCGATGGCCAGCAGCGCGGAGGTGATGAGGCCCGAGAGCGCCGTCGGCAAAACGACCTTCACAATGGTCCGCCACCGGGGCACACCCAGCGCGTAGCTGGACTCGCGCAGTTCGCGCGGGACCAGCTTCAGCATCTCTTCCGACGAGCGGACGACCACCGGCAGCATCAGGATGGCCAACGCGATCGAGCCCGCGGCGCCGAAGGGACGGGTATCGGTGCCCAGCAGCAGGAACGTGTAGACGAACAGCCCCGCCACGATGGACGGCACCCCGGTCATGACGTCGACGAAGAAGGTGACCAGCCGGGCGAAGGTGCCCTTGCCGTACTCCACCAGGTAGATCGAGGTGAAGAGCCCGATGGGCAGTGCGACGACGGCGGCCAGGGCGACCTGCTCGAGCGTCCCGATCAGCGCCGCGTAGGCACCGCCGCCGGGATCGGTGGCCGTCACACCGTTCATCGAGTGGGTGAAGAAGTTGATGTTGAAGGCCGGCAGCCCGCGGTACAGGATGTAGCCGAGGATCAGGATCAACGGCACCAGCGCCGCGATGAAGCTGGAGTAGACCAGCGTCGAGGCGAAGCGGTCTTTTGCGCGGCGTTTGCCCTCCACCATGAAGGACCAGACGGTCAGCACCACGACGTAGAGCACGGCCGCGGAGAAGAAGGCCGTCAGCCAGCCGGTCCAGCCCAGCGCGAACTTGGCCACCAGGGCGAGGACGACGCCGGCTGCCCCCGAGACAGCCGGCGCGATCTTGGGCAGCCGGGCCCCGACCAATGCTGACGGTGTGGCCCTACTGGCGGATCTGGTGATCGTCGTCATCAGGAGAACTCCTTCTTGCGGGCGATCACCAGACGAGCGATCGAGTTGACGACCAGGGTGATGGCGAACAGGAACAGGCCGGCTGTGATCAGCGCGGGGATCCCGAGATTGTTGGAGGCTGCGTCGCCGAACTTCAGCGCGATGGTGGAGGCGAAGGTGTCGCCACCGGGCTCGGTGATGTGCCCGTTGATGATGAAGCCGGAGTTCAGCACCAACGCGACGGCGATGGTCTCGCCAAGGGCGCGTCCCAGGCCGAGCATGGCGGCCGAGATCATGCCCGCGCGGCCGAACGGGATCACCGCGGTCCGGACCATCTCCCACTTGGTGGCACCGAGAGCCCAAGCAGCGTCCATGGTCTCGCCCGGTACCTGCAGAAAGACCTCACGGGTGACGGCCGACACCGTCGGGATGATCATGATGGCCAGCACGACGCCGGCGATCAGCAGGCTCTGGCCGAACTGGCTCGCCTCGGTCGCCGTCCGGTTGTGCAGGAACGGGAGCCAGCCGAAGTACTCCGAGAGCCAGCTCTGGAACCCGCGGGTGGACGGCACCAGGAAGTACAGGCCCCACATACCGAACACGAGGGAAGGCACCGCGGCCAGCAGGTCGATGACGCCGCCGAGCATGGTGGCCAGCCGACGCTTGGCGTAGAGCGCGATGAACAGGGCGATGCCGACCGCGATCGGCACCCCGATGATCATCGCGATCACCGAGGAGACGACGGTGCCGAAGAACAGCGCCGCCACACCGAACGTCGGGACGTCCGCCGGGTCGTCGGAGGGGAACAGCCACGACTGGGTGGTGAAGATGTTGCCCTTGTTCGGGCCGGTGAAAGCCGGGATCGCCTTCCAGACCAGGAAAACCGCGATCAGCGCCATGACCACCAGCAGGAGGGCTCCGGAGCCGGTCGCCAGGCCGCGGAAGATGACGTCCCCGCGCCGGACGGCCCGGCCGCTGATGCTCACACCGTGAGGTGAGGCCGACACCCCGGGCCGGGGTTCCGCGTGGATCTGGGAGTTGGTCCGTGCGAGACCGACCAGCCGCTTCTTGGCCGCCTCGGTCGCCGGCGTGATGTGCTTCTCGGCCATCTCCTCGAGCTTGGCCGCAGCATCCACCGGTTCTTGTTCGTCAGTCACCGGTCCGCCGCCTGGGTTGATCGACATGATGCCTCACTGCGGCCTCGGGGCCGCGAATAGGTCATGGATGAATGGTGACCGATGACGACGAACCGGCCAAGCCCTACCCACGAAGGGAGGCCTGGCCGGTTCGTCATCGATCAGGCGAGGGTCTTGACCGCTTCGACGACCTTGGCCTGGATCTCGGCCGGCAGCGGGGCCGCACCGATGGTGGCGAGCGACGTCTGACCGTCGGTCGCCGTGTAGCCCAGGAAGGACTTGAGCAGTGCGGCCTTGTCGCCGTTGCCGGCGGAGCAGACGACCTCGTAGGTGACCAGGATGACGGGGTAGGCACCCGCGGTCTTGGCCGCGTAGTCGACCTTGAGGGTCAGGTCCTTGCCGGTGCCGACGATCTTGGCAGCGGCGACGGCCTTGCCCGCGGTCTCGGCGGTCAGTTCGACGGCGCCGGCGCCGTTGTCGATCTCGGCGATCGAGAGCTTGTTGCTCTGGGCGAAGCCCCACTCGACGTAGCCGATGGCACCGGTGGTCGAACCGATCGACTTCGCCACGCCGTCACTGCCGGCGGAACCGGTGCCACCCGGAGCGGTCCAGGACTTGCCACCCTCGAAGGTCCATCCGCCGGCGGCGGTCAGGTACTTGGTGAAGTTGTCCGTGGTGCCCGAGCTGTCGCTTCGGTGCACGGTGGCGATGGCCAGGTCCGGCAGCGTGGTGCCCGGGTTGATCGCGGCGATGGCCGCATCGTTCCACTTGGTGATCTTGCCGCCGAAGATGCCGACCAGGACGGCGGGCGTCAGGATCAGCTTGCTGACACCGGACAGGTTGTAGCTCAGCGCGATCGGGCCGGTGACCATGGGGAGGTCGATGGCGTCGTTGTTGTTGCAGCGCTTCGACTTCGCATCGGCGAACTGGGCGGTCTTGAGGGCCGAGTCGCTGCCGCCGAAGTCGGTCTGGTTGCTGGTGAAGTCGGTGACGCCCTTGCCGGAGCCGCCACCGCCGTAGGTGTTGATGGTGGCGCCGCACTTGGCGTTGTAGTCCTTGATCCACTGCGCGATGACCGTGCCCTGCGCGGTGGAGCCCGACGAGCGGAGGCTGCCGGTCGCGCAGGTGAAGCCGGAGCCGGCGAAGGTCAGGCCGCCGGTGGGGGCGGCGGAGGAACTGGCGCCGGAGGTCATCGCACCGGACGTGGCCGGCCCGGACGTCATGGCGGAGGTGGCCGGCCCGGACGTCATGGCGGAGGTGGCCGGCCCGGACGACATGGCGGGAGCACTGCTGGAGGGCGCGGTCGAGGACGGGGCCACGACGGCTGCGCTGGAACTGGTCGACGAGCTCGTGCTCGGCGTTGCGGCGGTGTTGCTGTCACTGCCACAGGCACTCAGGGTGAGTGCTCCGACGGCAAGGAGCGCCACCAGGCCACTCGTACGCGTGATCTGCACGCTGTTTCCTCTCGAGGTTCGGACTTCTTCATCGTCATCCGGGCAGCCGTTTTCGGTGAACGAACACCAAAGGCGGCACGGTGCATCACGACGGTGACGCATCTCGGACGGTAGGGGCGCCGGATGGACACTCGGGCCGGACTGGATGAACGCCAGGTGAACGGGGGGCGAGCGGTCGGTGCCCCGGTGATGGTTAGAGCAGCAAAACAGCAGCCCAGAGGCGATTCAGCGAGGGGCGCGATAGACGACGTCGGTGGCGAACGTCTCGAATCCGAGGCCTTGGTAGAGCCGAAGGGCCCGGTCGTTGTGGCCCTCGACGTAGAGCATCACTGCCTGAAGCCCGCGCTCGGCGAGGTAGCGCAGACCCGCTGCGGTCAGCGGTGCACCCAACCCCCGGACGGGCCGGCCGAGCAGCACCCCGTCCGGATCCACGCCGAGGACGTACACCTCACCGAGTGGGTTCGGAGTGTCGACGTGCACCTTGGTCCAGTGGAATCCGAGCACCGTGTCGTGCACGTCGACGGCCAGGAAGAAGCCGAGCGGATCGAACCACGGCTGAGCCATCTCGGCCCGCAGCCCGTCCAGGTCCAGCCGACCTTGCTCCGGGTGCCAGGAGAAGGCTCGGGCATTGACTCCCAGGAACTGCTCCTCGTCCTGTCCCGGCACGAAGGTCCGCAGCCGGACGCCCGCCGGGATCATCGCTGCGGCAACCTGTTCGGAAGCCCAGCCAGGGTCGAGCTCGCGCCGCATCTGCAGGAGCTCGCGGGCCCTGACCAGCCCTGTTTTCGCAGCGAGGGCAGCGGCTGCCGGTAGGTCCCCGTGCGCCCACGCCGCACCGGCCCGGGCCAGCGCCGTGTGCAGCAGCTCGGTGCCGAGGCCTTCCCGACGATGCGCCGGGTCGACGAAAAGCTCAACCGGGTCGTCGGCGTGGGACACCGCGAGACCGATCAGCTGTGTTCCGACCGTCGCGAGGATGTAGGAGTCGCCAGGGCTCGACAGACCTTCGAGGATGTGACCGGACAGCGGTGCAGTGCCATCCGACCGAGCGGTTCGTTCGGCCAGCGCCCGCACCGCTTTCGCGGTGTCGGGGCTCAGACGGCTGATCCAGGTCACAGACCGGAGGTGCTGCTCGACCCGTCACGGAGGGCGGACCGGGCCGGCGGCACCATCTTGTAGCCGACGTTCCGCACCGTCCCGATCAGCGCCTCGTGCTCCGGACCGAGCTTGGCCCGCAGCCGACGGACGTGCACGTCGACCGTTCGGGTGCCGCCGAAGAAGTCGTATCCCCAGACCTCGGTGACGAGCTGCTCCCTGGTGAACACCCGACCAGGATGCTGCGCCAAGAACTTGAGCAACTCGAACTCCTTGTAGGTGAGTTCCAGCGGCCTCCCGCGGAGACGGGCGGTGTAGGTGTCCTCTTCGATGGTCAGCTCACCCAGGCTGATCAGGCCGGAGTTCGCCGACGAGTTCGTCCGGGACTCCAGCAGCCGCAATCGGGCGTGGACCTCGGCCGGGCCGGCGCTGGCCAGCACCACGTCCGCCACGCCCCACTCCGGGCCGATGGCGACCATGCCGCCCTCGGTGACGATCGCCAGGATCGAGACAGCCAATCCGTCGGACCCGAGCAGCCGACACAGGGTCCGCGCGGCGGCCAGATCGTGGCGTGCATCGAGCAGGACCAGATCGTACGGACCGGAGGTGACCAGAGAGGCTGCCTCCGGGGCGGCGGCGCGGACCTTGATCGGGAGCAGATCCACCGCTGGTAGCACCGTGGTCGGTAGAGGATCAGCGGTGAGCAACAGCAGATCCATGGATCGCTTCCTCGCCTTCAGCCGGCACCGGTGTACACATCACCAATCTCCGCTGATCCTAACGTCCGCAGGTGTGGGCTCTCACCAAGACGGGTACCCGAAGACGCCCGCGCCGGTCACGCGCTGGTGATCATGGCCAGGCACCTGCTCAGGCTCACGCCCAGGCTCAAGCTCCGGCCCTCCGGCTCCGTCCTCGGGCTCGGGCTCCGGCGCCGGCCCCCCTCAGGCCCAGGCGATGACGTCGTCGTGATCCAGCCGGGGCTGGCGCGGGTGGTACGCGTCGTCGGCAGGATGGCCGATGTTCACCACCAAGATCGAGCGCCACCGACCGTCCGGGAAGAACTCGGCGTCGATCCCGGCCGGGTCGAAACCTTTCATCGGACCGGCGGCGAGACCCAGCGCGCGGATTGCGAGCACGAAATAGCCGGCCTGCAGTGCGGAGTTGAACTCGGCGGTGCCGAGGCGGGCGGCCTCATTGGCCTCGAACACGTCCTTGAGCTCGGGCTTGAACGGCATCACGGTGGGGATGTGCTCGTGGAAGCGCGAATCGAGGGCCAGCACGGCCACTGCGGGAGCAGCGGCGGTCTTCTCCTTGTTGCCGTCGGCCATGTGGACGGCCAGGCGCGCGCGGGCCTCGCCGCGGACGAACAGCACCCGCAGCGGCTGGAAGTTGGCCGCAGTCGGAGCCCACTTCGTCAGGTCCCAGATCTTTTCGAGCTGGGCGTCCGTCACCGGGGTGCGGTCGAAGCTGTTGGCGGTGCGGGCGTCGGTGAACAGCGCGGAGACCCCGGCGTCGTCGAGGGCCCCCAGGTGCACGCGGGTCGGATTGGCGACAACTTGCGTCATAGCGACTTCCTTTCTCATTGCTACTAGTTAAATCGAAGCTACCATGGCGAACCTAGCACTCCGCTAGGATGGGAACCGTGCCCAGCCCGAGTGATCCGTGCCACGAGCCACGAGCCTGCGACGGAGCGCTGGCCCGGGCCTTCGGATTTCTCGGAAAGCGCTGGAACGGCGTCATTCTCGGAACCCTGACGGCCGGGCCGGCGGGCTTCTCCGAGCTGCGACGGGCGGTATCCGGCATCAGCGATTCAGTGCTCTCCGAACGGCTCACCGAGTTGGCCAAGGCCGGGGTCGTGCAGCGCACGGTGCACGACGGGCCGCCGGTCGGGGTCGTCTACCAGCTCACCGAGGCCGGTCAGGCTCTGCTGCCCGCCATGAGGGAACTCACCACCTGGGCGAACGAGAACCTGCCGCCGGTCCCGGCCGAGCCGGTTTCGGCCGAGCCGGTCTCTTCCGACGCCGTCCGCGCCGAGCCCGTCCGCGCCGAACCCGTCCGCGCCGAGCTTTGAATCGTCCTGGCATGTTCGGACCTCGCACCCGGGCGCCGCTCGCCGATCCGGGCCGTCCGCTGACGGTGACCACTTCCGACGGCGTGACGCTGCGGGGGTTACGGGTTCCCTGTCGGGACACTTTCGGCCTCGATGCCGGGACGCACGTCCGGAACGAAGGCGCCGGGCCGGTCTTCGTGGTCTGTCACGGCTTCACCAACTCGACTGCGAAACCCTCCACCCGCGCCGTCATCGACCTTCTGGCGGGTTTCGAAACCGTTGTGGCACTGGACTTCCGGGGCCACGGCCGGTCGGGCGGGCTGGCCTCGGTCGGCCGCGACGAGATCCTGGATCTGGATGCCGCGGTGGGTTGGGCCCGATCAGAAGGTCACGGTCCGGTCCACGTGGTCGGGTTCTCGATGGGCGCGTCGGTCGCGCTCCGCCACGCGGCCCTCGCCGGCCGAACGGGCGAAGGCGTACACCATCTCCCCGACACGGTCGTGTCGGTCTCCAGCCCGTCACGCTGGTACATCCGGGACAGCGCGCCGATGCGCCGGGTGCACTGGCTGCTGGAACACCCGCTCGGGCCTACGGTCGGCCGGCTGCTCGGGGTCCGGCTCGGCGAGGCGTGGACCGACATCCCCGGTACACCGCTCGAACTGATCGAACGCATCGACTCCACCCCGCTGCTGCTGGTCCACGGCACCGCCGACCACTACTTCTCCCCGGCGCACGCTCTCGCACTGAAGGCAGCGAGCGCCGGGCACGCGGAATTGTGGATCGAGGACGGCATGGCCCACGCCGAATCCGGTTCCGGACCCGATCTGATCGAGCGGATCGCCCGCTGGGCGCATGCTCTCAGCGCTCCCTCAGCTGCCGTCTGAGCCGAACCGCCTCCGCCGAGGGGGTACGGCATGGACAATCGGAACCGTGCGAAAACTGTTGGTCTTCCTCGTCATCCTGATCATCGTGGTGGTGGGTATCGACATCGGCGGTCGTGCCTTCGCCGAGTCCAAGGCCGGTGAGGCGATCGCGATCCAGACGGGTACGACCGCTCCGTCCGTCGACATCCACGGCTTCTCGTTCCTGGTGCAGGCGCTGCGGGGCAAGTACTCCAACATCACCCTGACCTCGTCCGACGTCACCGCCGGCCCGATCAGCGGGATCGGCGTCACCATCGATCTGTACGACGTGAACTTCCCCATCGGCGACGCGGTCAAGGGCGACACGAGCAATCTGACGGCGGCGCAGGCACACGTGACGGGCGTGATCCCCGATTCCCAGGTCACCGCGGCGCTGGCCCAGTCCGGCGCGACCATCAGCGAGGGACCGGGCGGAGCGATCCGGGTGGCGGCCACGGTGGACATCGCGGGCACGCGGGTCCCGGTCACCGCGACCCTGGTGCCGTCCTTCACCGCCGGGACGCTCCGACTGGACGCGACGAATCTGACCGCCGCCGGTGTAGCGGTCCCGAACATCGCGCAGTTGACCCGGAATCTGTCGCTGGCACTGCCACTCAAGGACCTCCCGTTCGCGGTACAGGCCGCGACCCTGGTGTCGTCGGGGGCCAACCTCGTGCTGACCGCATCGGCCAACGACATCCGGATCGGATCGGTGGCCTAGAGCCAGGCCTTCTCGCGCCCCTTCGCGCCGGGCGGATGTCCTAACCTGCTCTGATCGCGGCAACCGGGGGGACCTCGCGGCTGCTACCGTGGGCGTTATGGGCCCAATGCTGACTTCCCGGCGAGCGGTCGACCTGGTTCGGGTCGGCAGCGCGCTGTGTTGTGTCACCGGGTGCCCTCGCGCGCAGCGGTAGTTGTCTCACCTTCCCGCCAGCGCCACGGTTCCGCCGCCGCACCCCGGCCCTCCTGTCACGGCAGCTCGGTTCCGGCTGCGTGACGGCCCGGCCGCCGGCAGCCCGCAAGTCGTGCTCCCGGTACCGCTCTCCAGCCCTCCCAGCACCGCCACCCACGTGCACCGCCATCGAAACAAGGAGCAATCATGAGCCGCGAGGAATCCCTCGTCACCACCGAATGGGCAGAGCAGAATCTGTCCACCCCCGGCCTCGTCTTCGTCGAGGTCGACGAGGACACCAAGGCCTACGACGGCGGCCACCTGGCCGGAGCCGTCAAGCTGAACTGGAAGACGGACCTGCAGGATCCGGTGCGTCGCGACTTCGTCGACAAGGCCGGCTTCGAGAAGTTGTTGTCCAGCAAGGGAATCAGCAACGACGACATCGTGGTCCTCTACGGAGGCAACAACAACTGGTTCGCCGCCTACGCCTACTGGTATTTCAAGCTGTACGGTCACGACGCCGTCAAGCTGGTCGACGGTGGCCGCAAGAAGTGGGAACTCGACGGTCGCGCGCTGACCACCGAGGTCCCCGACCGCGTCGAGACCGTCTACGTGGCAAAGGATCAGGACCTCTCGATCCGCGCGTTCCGCGACGAGACGGTGGCTGCGATCGGTGTGCAGAACCTGGTCGACGTCCGCTCCCCCGACGAGTTCTCCGGCAAGCTGCTGGCGCCGGCCCACCTGCCGCAGGAGCAGTCCCAGCGCGCCGGACACATCCCGACCGCGGTGAACGTGCCGTGGTCCAAGGCTGCGAACGAGGACGGCACGTTCCGTTCCGATGCTGAATTGACCGAGCTGTACAGCGGTGTCGACGACAGCAAGGACACCATCGCCTACTGCCGCATCGGCGAGCGGTCGAGCCACACCTGGTTCGTGCTGGCCGAGCTGCTGGGCAAGAAGAACGTCAAGAACTACGACGGCTCCTGGACCGAGTACGGCTCGCTGATCGGCGTGCCCGTCGCCATCGGTTCCTGACCGCCACACCTGCCCGGCCGGCTCACCCACCCGACTCGACTCGAAGGACCAGACCACCATGTGCGGATCCCCCACCCAGACCGTCGACCTGCCCGCGGGCGTCGACACCACCAACGCCTCGATCATCCAGGGCACCGTGTTCGGCGACAACGGCCCGGTGGCCGGCGCGTTCGTCCGGCTGCTCGACGGCAGTGGTGAATTCACCGCCGAGGTGGTCAGTTCACCCGAGGGCTACTACCGCTTCTTCGCGGCCCCGGGTGACTGGACCGTCCGGGCGCTGTCCCGCTCCGGCAACGGGACCGAGACGGTGACCTCGCAGATCGGCATTCACCACATCGACGTCCAGGTCGCCTGACGGCTGGTCCATTCGTCGGCTGTTGCTCGCTGGACGTGGCACCTGGTGGTCGGACGACGACCGTCAGGTGCCGCTGCCGTTCGTTGGCCCTGTCATTCTCGATTGGTGCTCTGGCGCGCAACCGGTGTGATTCGCAGCCGGCCTGACCTGCCCGGGTTCGGTCGCGGGACTGCCGGGTTATGGTGGTGTCGTGCTGGAATTCTTCTATACCGCCCTGCTGGTAGTGGTCGGCGCCGTCATCACCTGGTTCGCCTTCTACGTGGTGTACCGGCTGCTGCACGAGGATCGGTGAACGAGCCGTCCAACGGCCGCACTGACCCAGCTCTTGCTTCGAGCGGTCCCGACGTGGTCCGTGGGAGCGGAGATGCCGCCGTGCAGGCCGCGGACGAGCGAGCCGCGCACACCCGGACACTGAACCTCGACACCATTCCAGCGGTCCCGATTGCCCCTGACACCGCAAACGTCCGGCTCGGCCCCGAGATCGATCACGCCTGCCTGTCGTTGTTGCCGCTCGTCGGTGTCTGGCAGGGCACCGGGACGTTCGGCAACGAACCCGGTCGGCAGGAGCCCCAGTTCGGGCAACGCATCATCATCTCCCACGACGGCCGGCCGTTCCTGAAGTACGAGTCGGTGATCTGGCTGCTCGATGCCGACGGCGGCCCGGGTCGGCCCGCCGCTCGCGAGGTCGGATTCTGGCGACCGCAGCCCGACGGCTCGGTGGAACTTCTGCTGGCCCACGCCGAGGGCCGGATCGAGGTCTTCTACGGACAGGCCCGCTCGCTGACCAGCTGGGCCATGTCCACCGATGCGACCTGGCGTACGCCGACCGCCCCGCCCGTCGTCGGCAGTACCCGCCTGTACGGCATCACCCCTGACGGCCGCCTCGCCTACGTCGAGGAGCGCGCCCACACCGACATCGAGCTGTCCCCCCACGCAAGCGCCGCCCTCGAGCGCCTCGCCGGCTGACCCGGCTCGCCGGGCTCGCCGGGCTGACCGAGGCTTGCGTCCTGCAAGGTGCTCGCTATTGCGATCACTTTGCAGGACGCAACGGGGTTTTCGACCAACCCGCCGACACCAGCGCCTGGCGTACCTGCTCCATGAACTCCTCGCCCAGAACCCGCAGGCCGATGACGGGGATCCGCAGCACGCTGTCCGAACCGATCGTCACCGCGTTCTGCCGCAGTGCATCGGCGATCCAGTTGTCGGGTTCGAGATGGTGGATGCCGTCGATCTCGACCACCACCGCGTAGCGATCGAAGCGGCAGTCCAAGTAGGCCCTGCCACCCGGAAGGGCCCGGACCGCCTGGCGGTCAGGAGCCGGTAGGCCGGCGCGACGGCACATGCGGGCGAAGTCCAACTCCCCCAACGACTCCGCCCCATTCAGGACGTCCTCCGTGACGGACCTGATCAGGGTGCGCCGCCGATCCCGCCGGACCGACTCCACCGCGTCCCACAGCGGGGCCGGGGTCGTCAGGCGTTGCTGCACAGACATCGCGATCACGAGCGCCGCCTGCCGATCGGACCGGGCCCAGAGCGCGCCGCGAACGGCCCCGATCTCCGGACGCACTCTGGGTGGAGTGCCCTCGACCAGATCATCCGGCCGCCGACGCCGCGTCTCGTGGACGATGACGCCGGCCGCCCGCCGATAGCGGGTGCCCTTGGACACCGAGACATGAACGACATCCTCGAAATTGCGCAGACCCGCGGCTACGAGGGCGGTGACACCGTCCAACGCGCCATCGGCTCCGACCTCGAGCAGCGCTCGCCACCACAGACCCAGTTCGGACCGATCGCCGATGCCGATCGTCTGACGACCCAGCCGCTGCCAGCGGCCCGATCTGACCTCCGCGGAGACCTCGGAACGGGTGAGCCCGGCCCGGTAGAGCTGGCGGCGCGAGATCGATCCCCCCTGACCAAGGGCGATGCGCGCGACGTACGTTCTACGCCGGTGCCGGTAGAGGGCGGTGGCCTCCCGGGGCCAAGGTGCCGACGTTCCCATCGGTCGATGATCGCCAATCCGGCGATTTCGGGTCCGGTCTATCCACAAAGGCGCTCAGCCGTCCACAACGTCCTGCAAAGTGCTCGCTATTGCGAGCACTTTGCAGGACGCAGCGGGTGCGGGTGCAGGACGCAGCGGGCGGGCGCAGGACGCTGCGGGCGTCAGTCGCCGAAGTCGGCGCGGATCTGACGCTCGGTCGCCTCCGCAACCGGAGCCCCACCGGAGAGATGCTCCAGGCCGAGGAGGACCGCCCCGACGATGGGCCGGATCTCCGGGATCGTGACATGCGCGCGTGGCGCCTGGGCGGACAGTGCGGACAGGATCGGGTCGAGCAGCACGGGCTCGCGGGCCGCCAGGACTCCCCCGCCGAGAACCAGCTCGGTGTCGATCGCCAGCAGATCAAGCCGGCGCAGGGCGGCCATCGCGAAGGCAATGACCTCCTCCGCCTGACGCTGCACGACAGCGAGGGCCATCGGATCGCCTGCGGTCGCGACCGCGAACAGCACCGGAACCAGTTCGTGGAGTTGCCCGCCGTCGATCTCGCCGAGGTGCATCGCTTCCGCCACCGCGTGCGCCGAGGAGCGTCCATAGTGCTCGGCAACGGCCCGGGTCAGACCGGTCGGTCCGCCCCGGCCGTCCTCGTCGCGCATGGCCCAGAACATGGCCTCGCGGGCGAGGGTTCCGCCGCCGCCCCAGTCGCCGGTGAAGGTGCCCAATGCGAGAAACCGCACCACCGAACCGTCCGGCGCGACGCCGACGCAGTTCATCCCGGCGCCGCACACCACCGTGACTGCGGCCCGGGCCCGGGTTCCGCTGCGCAGCAACGCAAAGACGTCATTGGTGACCTCGACCCGCTCGGCCAGCCCCTGGCCGAACAGCCAGCCTCCGTACTCCTCGTCCTCCCGGGGGAGGTCGGAGTTGGCCAGACACGCCGAGAGCAGGGTGGCACGTTCGAGACCCACCTCGTCCAGCACCGATCTTGCCAGTCCCCCGATGACGGCCAGCGCCGCCGCCTTGCCCTGGTTCGGGCGGAACCCGCCGCCCCGCGCCCGGGCCAGGATCCGGCCGGCCGCGGTGACCAGCGCGACGTCGGTCTTGCTGTTCCCGCCGTCCAGGGCCAGGACAGTGGGGCCGTCGAACATCATCGCGTGGTCCTGTCGTCGAGGAGGGAGCCGGGCATGGTGTCGCCCGGCGGTCGGAAGGCGTTGCAACACCATCATTTCAGCCACATCCGGCCCGTCCGGGATGCTGACGTCACCGACCCTCCGACTTGCGGGCTCACCAATTCTGCAATAGAAAGGAAACCTACCTTTTTGATGATAGTCGACGGACGAGGAGGTGTCATGGCGCGCACCTCTGCCGGCGACCAGGACCGACGGACACTCCCCGACGGCGACAAGTCCCTCCCTCGGTTCTCTGCCGGCAACCAAGACCCACCAACAGTCCCCGACGGCGACAAGTCCCTCTCGAAATTCCCAGCCGGGGACCAGAGCCTGTTGCGGTCGATCAACGAGCGAGCGGTCCTCGAGCAGATCGACCGCGTCGGGAGTGCCACCCGGGCCGACATCGCTGCCAGCACCGGACTTTCCAAGCCGACCGTCGCACTGGCCCTGACCAACCTCACCGCGCGCGGGTGGGTGCAGGAGACCGGAACGGTGACCGGCCGCAAGGGACCGGTGGCGACGCTCTACAGCGTCCGCGCCGAAGCGGCGTTCGCGGCGGGCGTCGACGTCGGTCACGACTGGATCAAGGTCAACATCGCGGACATCACCGGGGTCGTGCGAGCGCACCGACGAGAGGCCCTCGATCGGAGTGCACCCCATCTCGCCGATCAGGTGAGGAACCTGATCGACACCGCGGCGGCACAGATCGGCCGGTCGGCCGACGACCTCGCCCAGACGGTGGTCGGAGTGCCGGGAGCAGTCGGGACGGACGGTCTCAGCCTTACCTATGCCGGCGGGATCCCCTCGGACGCTGGTGATCTCGGCCGGACGCTGGCAGACTCGCTGTCCCATCCGGTCATGCTGGAGAACGACGTCAACCTGGCCGCGCTGGCCGAGCGGTCAGCTGGGCTGGCTATCGACGTCGACGACTTCGTGCTTCTCGCCCTCGGCCACGGCGTCGGGCTCGGCATCGTCATCGGCGGCGCCTTGCACCGCGGCCGGGCCGGCGCGGCCGGCGAGGTGGGACACCTGCCGTCCACCCGGCACAGCCGCATCGGCGCCGCACACCCCCAACTGGACGAGCACATCGGTTCGGCCTACATCGAGGCTCGGGCGCGGGAAGCCGGGATGACCGGCGATGTGTCCCCGCGCGGCGTGTTCGACGCCGCACGGACCGGCTCCGAGATCGCGAGGGCGATCGTCCGTGACACCGCGGACTCCATCGCCTACACGATCGCCTGTTTCGCCCCCATCCTGGATCCGCCTCTGGTGATTCTCGGCGGAGCGATCGGGGCCAACCGGGACCTGTTGCAGGGCCGGGTGATCGAGCACCTCGGCGAGCTCACCCCACTGCGGCCGCGCATCGAGACCTCGCACCTCGGCGCCGATGCCGTCCTGATCGGCGCGACGGCCATGGCCGTTGACCGCGCCCGGGCGGCCGCCTACGACACCGCCGGCCGACCGCACCGTCCGCTCCTGAAGTCAGCGCCGCGACCGGCCATCCGTCGTCAGAACACCCACCCAGCCCCGGAAACACCGAGAACGTGACAGGAGAACAGCTGTGAAGATCACCGTCGTCGGCGGCGGCAGCACCTACACCCCGGAACTGGTGGAGGGTTTCGCCCGTCGGGCGGACGTCCTCGGCCTCACCGAACTGGTGCTGTACGACATCGACAAGGAACGGCTTGACATCGTCGGCGGCCTCGCCGGGCGAATTCTGGCCCGCACCGGTTTCACCGGAAAGCTGCTGCTCACCACCGATCTCGACACCGCGGTCACCGGAGCCGCGGCCGTCCTGATCCAACTGCGGATCGGCGGGCAGGCCGCCCGGCTGACGGACGAGACCGTGCCCAACAAGTACGGCATCATCGGCCAGGAGACGACCGGCCCCGGTGGGTTCGCGAAGGCCCTTCGGACCGTGCCGGTGGTGCTCGGCATCGCCGAGCGGATCCGCGAGCTCGCCGGACCGGACACCTGGATCCTCGACTTCACCAACCCGGTCGGCATCGTCACCAGAGCTCTGCAGCACGCCGGGCACCGGGCGGTCGGGCTCTGCAACGTGGCCATCGGGTTCCAGCGGCGGCTGGCCAAGGATTTCGGTGTCGAGCCGGACCGGGTCCGCCTGGGACATGCGGGCCTGAACCATCTCTCGTGGATCCGATCGGTGTTGCTGGACGGAGAGGAGCGCCTGCCCTCGATGCTGGAAGGGGATTCGCTCGTCGAGCTGGCCACTGAGGTCCGCATGCCGGCCACGCTGCTGGCCACCACCCGGTCGATCCCGTCCTACTACCTGCACTACTTCTACTGCACGGACGAGGAGTTCCGGAACCAGCAGCAATCCGGCGGCCACCGGGCAGAAGCCGTGCAGGCCATCGAGTCCGAGCTGTTGGAGATGTACCGGGACCCGTTGCTGAACGAGAAACCCGCGCTGCTCGAGCAGCGCGGGGGCGCGTACTACAGCGAAGCCGCGGCTGCGCTGGTCACCAGTTTGCTCACGGGCGACGGCGCCCACCACTACGTCGACGTCCGGAACGACGGCGTCATCGACGGGTTGCCCGACGACGCCGTGGTGGAGGTGCCCGCGTTCGTCGATCGCGACGGGGTCCATCCGACCGAGGTACCGGCCCTGCCGCCGGAGATGCTCGGCCTCGTCCAGTCGGTGACGGCCTACGAGATCCTCGCCGTGGAAGCAGCCGTCACCGGTGACCGAAAGGTCGCGCAGCGGGCCATGCTGGCGCACCCCCTGGTGCGCCAGTGGGAGATCGCCGAACCGCTGCTGGAGGAGCTGCTGACCGTCAACCGCCGATTCCTACCGGCGTTCTTCCCCCTTGGCTGACGTCGGACAGCGCCGCGTTGACCGCGGCCCACACGCGGTCCGCGCCGGCCGCCAGGCAGCCGTCGGTCACGGCGTCATCGCCAAGGGCGCTGACCCGCAACTCCGGCAGCACCGGGGCGATGTGGGCCAGTTCCTCGGCCACGAGTTCCAGGAAGCCATCGGCCCGTCCGACACCGCCGCCCAGGATGATCAATCCGGGGTCGACGACAGTCACCACGGAGCAGATCGCCTTGGCCACCAGAGTGGCTTCCTGGGCCATCACCAGGACCGCGCGCTCGTCGCCCCCCGCCGCGGCGGCGAACACCCGTCTCGCCGAGAGGGGGCCGGCCATCCCTGCGTGGCGGGCCGAGCGCACGATGCCGGCGGCGGATGCCGCAGCCTCGAGGCTACCTCGCCGACGCGCGTCCAGAGCATTGGAACTCGGCTCGTGTTCCAGTGGGAGATACCCGATCTCGCCGGCGGCGCCGTGGTGGCCCCGGTGCAGGCGGCCGCCCAGCACGAGGCCCATGCCGATTCCGGTACCGATCGAGACGAACCCGAAGCTCTCGAACTCGCGTCCGTGTCCGTGCTCCTGCTCGGCCAGCGCTGCTGCGTCCACGTCGTTCTCGATCATCAGCGAGGCGCCGAACGCCACCCGCAGGTCGGCGAGGAGCGGCGCGTCCCACCCGGTCAGCTTTCCGGCCAGCGTCAGCACGTCCCGACGCGGATCGTGCACTCCCGGGCTCCCGAGGACGCTCTGGTCGATCGACGCCCGGGCGATACCCGCTCGGGCGCAGAGACTGTCGGCCAACGCGATCAGCTCGGTGACCTGGGCGTGGCCGGTCCGGGCACCGACCTTCACGGACGACCGTGCCACCACCACGCCGGAGAAATCGGCGATGGCCCCACGCAGGTACTGGCGGCCGACGTCCAGGGCGAGCACGTAACGCGCCTCCGGGTCGATCTCGTAGAGGACGGCGGCCGGACCCGGAAGACCGGTCCGTACCCCCGACGCCCTGACCAGGCCGGCCCGTTCCAGGTTGGCCAGTGCCACCGAGACCGTCGGCTTCGACAGGTTGCATGTCCGCGCCAGCTCGGCCCGCGAAATGCTGTGCTGCAACCGGATCTCGCCGAGCAGCAGAGTCTCGTTCATCGCCCGGATGGACTGCGGACGGGCTGGCAGACGGGCAGCCTGGGGAAGTCTCACCCTGCGTTCTCCTCTGCGAGATCAACGGCACCGATCAACCTACGTTTCTCGATCGTCATCGCTCCAGCCCTTGTCACGAACTGGTCGGTAGGTTACTTTACTAACAACCACTCGGACAGTACCCGGAAGGGAGGTCTCGTGCACGGTATGGGCGGATCGATGCGAGGACCCGTCGTTCTCGGTCTCGACTTCGGTGGCAGCAAGATCGCCGCGGCCGTGTGCGACCTCGACGGCAACCGGCTCGCCGACACCGTCGTCCCGACTGCTCCGCTCGACGGTGCCCAGGTGAACCTCCATCGCGGAATCACCGCAGCCTCGGTTCTTCTCGGATCACTGGGTGGTCCACGGCTGGTCGCCGTCGGCGTCTCCACCTTCGGCATCCCCAGCGACCGCGGGGTCGAACTCGCCCCGGCGATCCCCGGTTGGGACAGCCTCCGTCTCGACCTGGAACTGAACCGGGCCTTCGACGGTGTCCCGATCGCCCTGGCCACCGATGTCAAGGCAGCGGCGCAGGCGGAATCCGAGACCGGCGCCCTGGTCGGCTGCGACCCCGGTCTCTACCTCAACCTCGGAACCGGCCTGGCCGTGGCCATCGTTGCCGACGGCACAGTGATCACCGGGCGGCACGGTGCCTCCGGCGAGATCGGCTACGGACTAAGGTATCTCGCCGATGTCGCCCAGCCCTCCGGGGCGCGGATCATGCTGGAGGAGGCCGTCAGCGGGATGGCCCTGGCCAACCTGGCCTCGACGATCGCCGGTCGACTCGTGAGTGCCGAGCAGGTCTTCACGGAGGCCGTCGGCGACCCCAGGTGGGACCACCTGATCGCGGACTTCGTCGCGGAGTTGGCCTTCCATCTGGTCAATCTGACCATCGCCATCGACCCGGCACGAATCGTCGTGGGTGGCGGGATGACCGCCGCGTGGGACCTGCTGCACGGCGGTCTGCGTCGGGCCCTTGACGCCGCGGTGCCCTACCCGCCGGAGCTGACCCTGGCCCGGTTCCCGTTCGACGCACCACTCCGCGGTGCGATGTCGTTGGGGGTGGCCGCCGCCCGAGGCCGGACCGTGACGGTCGCAGAGCCTGCGGTCAGCCTCTGAAATTCCAGTCGCACCGACGATCTCGCCGAGGTCGGGAACCAACCGGGCAATTGCATTCCGAGAGAGAAAGGGGTTGTTCCAGATGAAGCGTGGCGGATCAATCGCAGTACTCCTGGCGGTCAGCCTGTTCGCGGCTGGATGTTCGAGCGCATCGACGGCGGGCACGACCAGCACCGGATCGTCGTCCGCCTCAGCCGGGGCCGGGACGCCGGCTGTCGGTTCGGGGACCGCGACCAGCGGTTCCGCCACCGGCGCGGCGCACAAGAAGGGCGGCGAGGTGACCATCGCCAACGTCGGTGGTCAGACCTGGTCCTGCCAGTTCAACCCGTTCAACCCCGCTGTCAACCAGCAGGCCCTCGGTTTCGTCTACGAGCCGCTGGTCTTCGTCAACGTCCTCAAGAACCAGGCCGAGACGCCGATGCTGGCCACCTCCTACAAGTGGAACGCGACCAAGACGTCGATCGTCTTCGACATCCGCCAGGGTGTGAAGTGGAGCGACGGCCAGGCGTTCACTGCCAAGGACGTGGCCTTCACGTTCAACCTGCTCAAGAAGTACCCTGGCACCGACCTGTACGCCCTGTGGACCGGCGCCGGGATGAAAAGCGTGACGGCAGCGGGCAATCAGGTCACCATGACGTTCGCCGGGCCGGCCACGACCTACTTCTTCAACTTCGCGAACCAGGTCGGCATCGTGCCCGAGCACATCTTCGGCACTGGCGCCGGCGCAGCCGCCCCGGACACCTGGGCCGACCCCAACCCGGTCGGCACCGGCCCGTTCACCGTCAGCCCGTGCTCGGCGAACAACATCCAGTACCTGGCCAATCCGACTTATTGGCAGACGGGCAAGCCGTACATCCAGAAGGTGCAGTACCCCGCCTATCTGGACAACGGACCGGCCAACCTCGATCTCGCCAACGGAAAAGCCCAGTGGGGCAGCCAGTTCATCCCCAGCATCAAGACGTTCTACCTGGCGAAGTCGTCCGACAACCACACCTGGTCGCCCCCGACGAGCAACGTCTCGCTCTACCCGAACAACGACCCGTCGCACCCGGCCACCAGCAAACTGGCCGTCCGTCAGGCCATCGCCCTCGCCCTCGACCGGAACCAGGTCGCGGCCATCGGTGAGAACGGCCAGCAGCCGGCCGCCAACCAGAGCGGTATCGTCCTTCCGACCTTCGAGAAGTACTACGACGCAGCAGCTGTCACAGCCGCCGGCTACGACAAGCCGAACGCCACCAAGGCCGCCGCCCTGCTGGCCACGGCGGGGTACTCCCCGTCCAACCCGCTGAACCTGTCGGTCATCACGGTCACCGGCTACACCGACTGGGATGCCTCGCTGGCTGTCATCAAGCAGCAGCTGGCACCGATCGGGATCAACATCACCGTCGAGGATCTCGCCCAGCAGAGCTACAACACCAAGCTCTACACCGGCGATTTCGACCTGGCCTACTACGGGAGTGCGGGTGGTCCGACGCCGTACCAGGAACTACGGCAGATCCTGTATTCGAAGAACTCCGCCCCGATCGGCAAGACCGCCGCGACGAACTTCGAGCGCTACAGCAACCCGGCCGTCGACAAGCTGATGGACCAGTACCCGGCTGCGGACGACGCCACCCAGGTGTCGATCATCAAGCAGATCAGCCTGGCGATGATCAAGGACGTACCCGTCATCCCGATGACGGAGAACGTCGACTGGTTCCAGTACAACACCAAGGACATCGACGGCTGGCCGACCCCGGACAACCCCTACTCGCAGCCGGCCGCATTCAACGTGCCCGACGTCGGTCAGGTGCTGACCACCATCTATTCCAAGTCGGCCCAGAACTGAATCGTCGACGGGCCGGTAGTTTGCCGGCGCGCCGGTAGTTTGCACGGATGAACAGCAGGATCAGTGGCGGCCCCGAGAGCGGAAGAGAGGCATCGTCATGCGATATGTGGTGAGACGTCTCGGCTTCTTCCTGATCACCCTCTGGGCCGCCCTGACCCTGAACTTCTTCATCCCGCGCTTCATGCCGGGCAGTCCACTGGACGCCCTTCGCGTCCGGACGAAGGACAAGCTCTCGCCCGCCGCGCTCCAGGAGATGCTGACGTCATTCGGATTCAAACCGAACCAGAACATCTTCGTGCAGTACTGGGACTACCTGGGCAACATGGTCACTGGGAAATGGGGCATCTCGATCGGAGGCACCCTGGGCCAGCCGGTGAGCGAGATCGTCCTGCATGCGCTGCCCTGGACGGTTGGTCTGGTCGGCGTTGTGACGGTGATCGCCTTCCTGATCGGATCGCTGGTCGGCGTCGTCGCCGGATGGCGTCGCGGCGGAAAGCTCGACTCCATCCTGCCGCCGATCTTCGTCGTCACCTCGGCGCTGCCGTACTTCTGGGTCGGGCTGATTCTGATCCTGGTGTTCTCGGTGTGGACCAACGGTTTCCTGCCCAGCGACTTCAACTACGACAACAGTCTGCAGCCGAGCTTCACGTGGCCGTTCATCGGAAGCGTGCTGCAGCACGCCATCCTGCCGGGAGCGACCATCCTGATCACCTCGGTCGGCGGCTGGATCCTGACCATGCGCAACAACATGATCACCACTCTGGCCGAGGACTACGTGCGGATGGGGCGTGCGAAAGGCCTGTCCGGATGGCGGGTGATGACCACCTACGCCGGCCGGAACGCATTCCTGCCCAACCTGTCCGGCTTCGCGATGTCGTTGGGCTTCGTCATCTCCGGGTCGATCCTGGTGGAATACGTCTTCAACTATCCCGGTCTCGGCTACCTGCTCTACAACGCGGTCGCCAATACCGACTACCCGGTGATGCAGGTGCTGTTCATGCTGTTCACCGTCGCCGTACTGGTCGCACTGATCCTCTGCGACTTCGCGATCGCCTGGCTGGATCCCCGCGCACGGACGAAGGGATGAGATACCGATGACCGCACTGCTCGTCGCCGGGGCCGGCACCGATGCCGCCGACGAACCACGCCGCCGTCGCGGCGGCCTGCTGTCCTCGATCCTGCACAGCCGGAAGGCCCTGGTCGGATTCTTCATCTTCTTCGTGTTCACCGTCGCGGCCATCGTGCCGCAGCTGTTCACCTCGGTGAAGGACCCGAACGCGCTGCAGTTCACCCCGGCCCTGCCGCCCTCCGGGGATCACCTGCTCGGGACAACGGCTCTGGGACAGGACATCTGGGCCCAGCTGATCTACGGCACCCGCGAATCACTCATCATCGCGGTGGTCGCCGGGCTGTTCGCCACGGTGCTGTCGGTGCTGGTCGGCGTCTCCTCGGCCTACCTGGGCGGCATCGCCGACGACGTGCTGTCGATGATCACCAACATCTTCCTCGTCATCCCGACGTTCCCACTGATCATCATCTTCGCCACCTACGCCGGCAAGGGCACGCTGCTGGTGGTGCTGATCGTGCTCGTGGTCACCGGGTGGTCCTACGGCGCGAACCAGCTTCGGGCGCAGACCCTCTCGCTCCGCAACCGCGACTTCCTCGAGTCCGCCCGGGTGCGGGGCGAGCGTCGCTCGTACATCATCGTCGCCGAGGTACTGCCGACGATGATCTCGCTGATCGTCGCCAACTTCCTCGGCGCCGCCCTGTATTCCGTGCTCACCGCGGCCGGTCTGCAGTTCCTCGGGCTGGGCAACCCCAACTCGATCAGCTGGGGCACGATGCTCTACTGGTCGCAGAACCAACAGGCGCTGCAGACGGGCATGCCGCTCTGGTCCATCGCCCCCGGCCTCTGCGTGGCGCTGCTGGGCACCTCCTTCGCCCTGATGAACTACGCCTTCGACGAGATCAGCAACCCGGCCCTTCGGCCAGTGAGGAGGCGACGTGTCAAGCGCAAGCGCACCAGTCCTGCAGGTCACTGACCTGACGGTCGAATACGCCACTGACGGCCCCGGGGTGCGGGCGGTCGACGGGGTCAACCTCCAGGTCCACAAGGGCGAATTCGTCGGTGTCGTCGGCGAATCCGGCTGCGGCAAGTCGACAATGCTGTTCGCGATCGCGCAGTTGCTCAGCCCGCCGGCCGCGATCACGGACGGAAGTGTCGTCTTCAACGGTCAGAATCTCGTCACCATGACGGAGAAGCAGCTGAACGTGTTGCGGTGGCGCGACTATTCGGTGGTGATGCAGAGCGCGATGAACGCCTTGAGCCCGGTCAGCAACATCGGCGCCCAGTTCAAGGATGCGCTGGAGGCGCACGGGAGTTTCAACAAGCGCGAGATCACCGAGCGGTCGACCGAGGTGCTGGCGCTCGTCGGCATCGACCGGATCCATCTGAAGAGCTACCCGCACCAGCTCAGCGGCGGCATGCGGCAGCGCGCGATGATCGCGATGGCCCTGCTGTTCACTCCCGAACTCGTGATCATGGACGAGCCGACCTCCGCGTTGGACGTCGTCGCGCAGCGGTCGCTGATGGTCCAGATCCGTGAGCTGCAGCGCACACTCGGCTTCGCGGTCGTCTTCGTCACCCACGACATGTCGTTGGTCAGCCACTTCTCGGACCAGTTGCTGGTGATGTACGCCGGCCAGGTCGTCGAGGCCGGCCCGACCAGAACGGTGTTCGACAGGCCGGCCCACCCCTACAGCCGAGGCCTGCTCGATGCCTTCCCCTCGATCCGCGGGCCACGCGTCCGGTTGACCGGAATCCCCGGCAGCCCACCGGATCTCGGACGTCCACCGACCGGTTGCCGGTTCCACGAACGCTGCTCGGTCGCCATGGAAGAGTGCTCGACCACCGTGCCGGACCTGTATCCGGTCGGCGACGTCGCCAGCCGTTGCCTGCTGCATCGCCCTGCGGAGGTGACAGCATGAGCGAGCATCGTCGCGAGGTACGAGCGAGGAGCGGAGCTCGTGAACCGATGAGCGCCCGCGCGAAGAGGCAGAATCAGGCATGACGACTACCGCTGTACCACTGCTCGAGACCCGCGGCCTGACCAAGCATTTCAAGGTCGGCGGTAACTTGGCGCGCAAGACCCTGCACGCCGTCGACGACGCGAACATCGTCATCAACGCCAAGGAGATCGTCGCTCTGGTGGGTGAGAGCGGCAGCGGAAAGAGCACCATCGCCCGGCTGCTCGCCCGGGTCTACAAGCCGACCGCCGGCGACATCTTGTACCAGGGGAAATCGTTGCGCTCCATGCGGTCCCGAAAGGACTCGTTGGCGTACCGCAGCGACGTGCCGATGGTCTTCCAGGACCCGTTCTCCTCGCTGAACCCCGCCTACCCGGTGTCACACGGGATCATGCGCGGGCTCACCCTGCACCGCCCGGAGCTGAATCGGAGTCAACGTCGGGAGGAGGCGATCAGGGTGATCGAGACGGTCGGGCTGCGGCCGGCGGCCGGGATCCTCGACCGCTATCCGTACGAGTTGAGCGGCGGTCAGCGCCAGCGGATCGGCTTCGCGCAGGCCCTCGCGTACAAACCGACGCTGATCCTCGCGGACGAGCCGGTGTCGATGCTGGACGTCTCCATCCGCATCGGACTGCTGAACGTGATGGCCGACCTGCGCGAGCAGGAGAATGTCTCGTTCCTCTACATCACCCACGACATCGCCAGCGCGCGTTACGTTTCGGACCGGCTGATGGTGATGTATGCAGGCCACATCGTGGAGTCCGGACCCACCGAGGAAGTGCTGGCCAACCCGAAGCACCCGTACACCCAGCTCCTAGTCTCGGCCGTTCCGGACCCAAGGGCCCCGCTCGCGGCGGACGCCGGGTCGGACAGGGGCGAGCCGCCGCGGGTGATCAACCCCGGCCCCGGCTGCCGGTTCCGCTGGCGCTGCCCGGTGGCGATCGACAGGTGTGCGGAAGTGACGCCGCCGCTGCTCGACCTGGCCCCGGCCCATGCCGCCGCCTGTCACGTGGCCGCCGCCCTCGCCCCCACCCCCTGAACCCGTCGGCGGAACCCGGGGGGTTGCACGAATAGAGGTCAGGCGCCGCCGAGGGCAGCGGAGACGACGTCGCGAGCCTCGGCCTGGACCTGGGCCAGGTGCTCGGGTCCCTTGAACGACTCGGCATAGATCTTGTAGACGTCCTCGGTGCCCGACGGGCGGGCAGCGAACCAGGCGTTCTCGGTGGTGACCTTGAGGCCGCCGATGGCTGCGCCGTTACCGGGCGCAGCGACGAGACGATCGGTGATCCTCTCCCCCGCCAACGTATCCGCCTTCACGTCCGACGGAGAGAGCTTGCCCAGCTTGGCCTTCTGCGCCTTGGTGGCGGGCGCATCGACACGGGCGTAGGCCGGATCACCGAACTGCGCGGTCAGCTCCGCGTACCGCTGCGACGGCGACTTCCCCGTCACAGCCTGGATTTCCGAGGCGAGCAGGGCCAGCAGGATGCCATCCTTGTCGGTGGTCCACACCGTGCCACGCTTGCGCAGGAAGGAGGCACCAGCAGACTCCTCGCCGCCGAATCCGATCGAGCCGTCGATCAACCCTGGGACGAACCACTTGAAGCCGACCGGCACCTCGACCAGGCGCCGACCGAGGTCGCCGACGACCCGGTCGATCATCGACGACGACACGAGCGTCTTGCCGACACCGGCGTCGGGCGACCACTCGGTTCGGTGGCGGTACAGGTAGTCGATGGCCACGGCCAGGTAGTGGTTCGGATTCATCAGACCGGCGTCAGGGGTCACGATGCCGTGGCGGTCGGCGTCCGCGTCGTTGCCGGTGGCGATGTCAAACTCCCCCGCGCGCTTGACCAAGGAGGCCATCGCGTACGGCGAGCTGCAGTCCATCCGGATCTTGCCGTCCCAGTCCAACGTCATGAAAGCCCACTGCGGGTCGACCTTCTCGTTCACCACGGTGAGGTCGAGGTGCAGCCGTTCGGCGATCGCGGCCCAGTAGGCGACCGAGGCGCCACCCAGCGGATCGGCGCCGATCTTCACGCCGGCACCCCGGATCGCGTCGATGTCGACGACGTTCTCCAGATCGCCGACGTAGGACGCGGTGAAGTCGTAGAAGCCGGTGGAATCAGCGTTCCGCGCCTCTGCGTACGGAATGCGCTTGACTCCGACCAGACCAGCGGCGAGCAACTCGTTTGCCCGCGCGGCGATGATCGATGTGGCGTCGGAGTCGGCCGGACCTCCATTGGGCGGGTTGTACTTGAAACCGCCGTCACGGGGCGGGTTGTGGCTCGGGGTCACCACGATGCCGTCGGCGAGCTTGCTGGTCCGCCCGCGGTTGGCCTTGAGGATCGCGTGCGACACGGCCGGGGTGGGCGTGTAGCCGTCGGCCACGTCGAGCATCACGGTCACGCCGTTGGCCGCCAGCACCTCCAGCGCCGTCGACGTGGCCGGACCGGACAACGCGTGGGTGTCCGCACCCAGGTAGAGCGGACCGTCGGTGCCCTGCTCGGCTCGGTACTCGCAGATCGCCTGGGTGATAGCCAGGATGTGATCCCGGTTGAAGGCCGTGTCCAGACTCGACCCGCGATGGCCGGACGTTCCGAACACCACCATCTGCGAGGGGTCCGACACGTCGGGATGGAGATCCTCGTACGCACCCAGCAGGGCGTCGACGTCGATCAGGTCGGAAGAGAGAGCCACTTGGCCAGCGCGCGGGTCCATGGAGGAATTGAACCGCACTCCTGACCCTCCGGCAGCACAGGGCCGGATCGGAGCGGGCGACCGGGTTGGTACCGCCGTTCGCAGCTCGGACGTCGCCCCCTCCGGTGACAGATCCCATCACAGATCCGCGTATCAGCCGAGCGAGTACCAGACCCCTTAGCGGCGAATGAGCAAGAACCCGACCCAGCCGCCGGCCACCGAACCGAGGGACAAATCCACGATGACCACCTTGCCTTCTCGCCTCCGCCGCTCAGGGCGCCGATTCCGTCCCGGACTGGTCTTCCCCGCCGCGATGACACTGATCCTGCTTGCTGCCTGCAGTTCCACCACGTCAGGTCAGGGCTCGGCCGGGTCGAGTGGCAACCCGACGTCGGCCTCCATCTCCGCTGCGGCGCCGGCACCGTCGGAACCTGCGGCGGCCCTCTCCGCGCCGCAGTCGGCCGCGCCCGTCTCCTCGGCCGGCCAGGCCACTGCCGCGCTCTCCGCCGATCCGCCGGTCTCCGGAGCCCCGCCGGTCTCCGCCGGCCCGCCGGTCTCCGCAGCCTCGACCCCGGAGGCCCCTTCCTCGGCGCTGCCTCCGGTCAGTCCGGCGCGCGTCACGGTCACCGCGACCCAGACGTCGACGGAAACCGCCACCGTGACCACGGAAGCCGCGCCGGCGCAGGACTCTCCGCCCTCGGAGGCACCAAGCACCGAGGCATCGACCACCACTTCTACCTCGTCGGCCAAGAATGTCCTTGGCCCCGACGGCTATCTCGGTGTGGAACTCGGCGAGTCCCAGCCGACGGCCAAGCTGGACGCCGTCTTCGCCAGCACACCGGCTGTGACGACGTCGTGCACGAGCTGGGACACCATCGCGGCCGCGCCCATCAGTTCCGTCCTGATGAGCGCCAAGCTGGGCATCGCCGGCATCTCACCGCGCAGTGCATCGAGCATGCAGACCCCGGAAGGCATGACGGCCGGTTGGACCGCGACGCAGGTGCATGCCGCGTACCCGACCTTCCGGCTGGGCGACACGCACGAGGAGGACGGCGGCCCCGAGATCGCCGTTCCGCAGAACGCCAAGGCCGTCTACAAGGTGCGCTTCGACAGCAGCGACAAGGTCGTCGGCTTCAGCCTGTTGCTCCGCAACCAGGACTGCTTCGGCTGACACAACGACCCGCGCCGCCCCCAAACCACACCGACGTCCTGCACAGCGATCGCTATAGCGATCGCTGTGCAGGACGCTACGGGTCTTCAGCCCACCTCGATGCGGAGGTCGGCGTCGGTGCTGGTGACCAGGTCGCCCCTGCCACTGGCCACCTCGACGTCAAAGGCCGAACCGGCGATCTGCAGACCGGACACCGACAGGCTTCCGATGCCCTCGGCGGGCGAGATCCGCACAGTTCCACCCGGCACGTCGACGTCGAGGCCGAGATAGGTCTGCAGCAGAACCACCGCAGAAGCGGCCGACCACGCCTGTGGGCGGCACGAGGCGGGATAGGGCACCGGCACCGGAAACTCCTTCATCGAGAACCCGCCGTACAACTCGGGCAGACGTCCGTCGAAGGCGTCGCCGGCCGCCAGCAGACCCTCGGCGAGAACCATTGCCTCATCGGTGAATCCGGCGCGCCGCAGGCCATGGATGGCGATCGCGGTATCGTGCGGCCACACCGAGCCGCAGTGGTAGCTCAGCGGCGAGTAGCCGCCGGCGGTGCTCGACATGGTGCGGAGCCCGAATCCGCTCGACATGGTGGGATGGACCAGTCTCGCGGCGACAAGAGCCGCCTCGGCGTCCGACAGGATTCCGCTGGCCAGCAGATGGCCCATGTTCGAGGCGGGTGCGTCCACCTGGTTCTTCCCGCCGTCGAGAGCGAGCACCGGATAGGCACCCAATTCGTCGGTGGCCCAGAATTTCTCGCGGAACCTGGCCGCCAGCGCGGCCGCGTGGTCCCGCCACCGCTGTCCTCCCGGTCGACCGAAGGCGTCCAGCAGATCAGCGCCGGCCAGTGCGGCTTCGTAGGCGTAGGACTGCACTTCGGCGAGCGCGACGGGGCCGACCGCGAGGCGGCCGTCGGCGAAGCGCACCGAGTCGCCCGAATCCTTCCACCCCTGGTTCGCAAGCCCCCGGCCGGACTTGTCGACGTACTCGAGGAAGCCGTCGCCGTCGCTGTCGCCGTACCGTGCCATCCATTCAAGGGCGTGCTCGGCGGCTGGGAGCAGCTGCTCGACCTCTCCGGCGGCCAGGCCCCACCGCCAGGCATCGGCCAGGAGACACACCCACAGTGGAGTCGCATCAACGGTTCCGTAGTAGACCGGCGGAAGGAACGGATCGGCGAGATCACCTAGTGGACGCCGGATCTCGTGCAGGATCTTGCCTGGCTCCTCGGCGGTCACGGTGTCCTCGACCGTGCCCTGGCGGAATGCCAGCGTCCGAAGCGTTCCGGCGGCGAGCTCGGTACCCAGCGGCAGCAGCATGCGCGCGGCCCAGATCGAGTCGCGGCCGAAGAGGGTGAGGTACCAGGGGCTCCCGGCGGCCAGGAACTCGTCGGTCGGGGTGCATGGCGTCGTCATCCGCAGGCCGCGGAGGTCACCGACGGCCTGCTCGATCATGCGGCGGATGCGACGGTCCGACGACACGATCACCGGAGCGAGGAATCCGGCCGACGGGTCTGCCGCCGACACGACGGCGCCGCTGTCCCGCACCCGCAGGGTCCAGGCTGCGAGACCACTGCTACGCGGGCCGACCGTACGTCGCCAGCGCAGAACTGCACCGTCGGCAAGGATCTCGGTGTCGGCGTCCGTCGAGGTGAGCACGGCATCCACCCAGACGGAGTTGAATCTCAGCCCACCAGGGGCCGGTGTCGGGCGCGCCGCGGACCCGGACCGTCCGGCCTTGACGGACTCCATGTCCAGCAGGTCGGTGGCCAGATGCAGCTCGAGCACGACGTCGACAGTGCTGGTCGAGACGTTGACCAACTCCATTTCCTCGTCGACGCCGTCCGACACCGCGGTCCGGCGGCGCCGGAGCCAGATGGTCGGGTCCGCCGTCGGCAGCTCCGGTGGCCTGATCACCGACACGAACTCGACGGTGGCTGCCCCGACCGGGGACGTACCGATCGGTTCGAGGTCGAGTCCGGCGACCCGGACCTCGGCCCGGCCGAGCACGCGGATGTCGGCACTGAACACACCCTGTGCACCCTGCGGACGGATCTGGCCATCCGGGCCCGACAGCACGACGGTCGGGGCGCTGACGCACGTCACGAGGTCGTGCAGGAGGGGCTGAAGAGAGGCGACTGCGAGGGCTGCCGGCTCGGCAGGTGGCGACTGGACGGGGAACACGGCTCATCGCGCCTTTCGTAGGTATTGCTCGGTGGGCGACATGCGTTGCGGGGACAGGGGAACAACAGTCCCGGCGGGAAGAAACTTCGGCGCCGCACTTGACAGGCGCTGTGACCCCCGCAACACTACGTCTATTCCTTGGATCGATCCAAACCGGTTGGCAACAAATTTTGGATCGATCCAAGGTCACTCCGGGCACCTGGTCCGGGATTCTCGACGAGGAGAAGCGATGACCGACAGCAGCGGATCCGCCGCGGGGCGCAGCGCCTCGACGCGGGCGACGCTCGGCTCGGTCGCGGCCATGGCCGGGGTCTCGAAGCAGACTGTCTCCAACGTCATCAACTCCCCCCAGATGGTCCGGGAGGACACCGCCGCCAAGGTCCTCGCCGCCATCGAGGTGTTGGGCTACCGCCCCAACCGGGCCGGCGCGCAACTACGAACCCGACGTTCCCGGGTACTCGGCCTCCGTGTGCAGAACCGTTTCGCCGATGCCGTTTTCGACCGATTCCTGCACGCGTTGACGGACGCAGCCGGGGCCTTGGACTACCGTCTCATGCTCTACACCGCGGCTGACGACACCGCCGAGATCAAGGCCTACGACGAACTCATCGATCGCTGGGACATCGACGGATTCGTCCTGACGGGAACCCATCCCGGTGACGAGCGGACGTCGTACCTGAGCAGGACCGGCGTCCCCTGCGTGACGTTCGGCCGTCCCTGGGACGACTCCGGACACCACCCCTGGGTGGATGTCGACGGGGCCGGCGGCACCAGAGCCGCCACCGAGCACCTGATCTCCCAGGGCCACCGACGAATCGGATTCCTTGGCTGGCCCGACAGCTCGGGAGTCGGCGGCGACCGACTGGCCGGCTGGGCCGCCGCACTCACCGCGGCGGACCTGCCGCTGCTCGAGCCATCGCGGGCGGTGAACGACGCGGGGCAGGGCCGCTCCGCTGCTGCGGAACTGCTGGACGCGGCCGGCCCGACGGCCATCGTCTGCGCCTCTGACGTACTGGCCCTCGGAGCGATGTCCGAGATCGCCTTCCGCGGGAAGAAAGTCGGTGAGGACATCGCCGTCATCGGCTTCGACGACACCGACATCGCCGAGGTCAGCGGCCTGACCTCCCTCGCACAGCCGCTGGTGGACGTGGCAGCACACAGCGCCCGCCTGATCGCTGCCCTGCTCGAATCCGGATCGGCCGGGCCGCCGGAACAGGTGCTGCTCGCCCCCGAACTGGTGATCCGTCCCTCCTCCTCGACGCCACCGCACTGACACCGCACTCCCACTGGCCAAGGCGTCCCGACGCCCATCGGCCACCGAACCGTCCACCACCACCGACCGCTACCACCCGCAGTCCGACACGACGGCGGTCCTGCCGCATTCCCGCCCCACCGCAGTTCCGCCACACCGCTTTCCCACCCGAATCACCGTCGAGTCCTGGCGGCAATCAAGGAGAACAGCAATGAAGACAAGACATCTCGGTCGGATCGGCGTCGCAGCCGCCGGCTTGGCCGTGCTCATGGTCACCTCGGCGTGCGGCGGTGCGAGCAACGCATCGCCGGGCGCAACCAGTGCTGCCCCGGCGAGCACGCCGTCCGCGGCATCTTCGACTGCCTCCGCCGCCGGGGGATCGATGGCCTCCTCCCCTGCATCAGCTGCCTCCTCCGGAGCATCGACCGGCGCGCCCAGCAGTGGCGGCGACGCACCGAGCGGTTCGGTCGCAGCACTTCCCGCGGCCAAGCTGGACGTCCTGATCGGCTCGTCGGGGCCGGCCGAGACCGAGGCGGTCACCGCCGCAGCTGCGGCCTGGGGGAAGTCTTCCGGGTCGACGGCGACGGTGGCCGCGGCGCAGGACCTCACCCAGCAGCTGGCCCAGGGTTTCGCCGCCGGCAAGGCACCGGACGTGTTCTACGTCGGCGCGGACCAGGTCGCGAACTACGCAAAGGCCGGAAACCTGCTGCCGTACGCAGATTCCCTCACCGATGCCGCAGATTTCTACCCGTCCCTCAAGCAGTCGTTCACCTATGACGGCAAGTTCTACTGCGCACCGAAGGACTTCTCCACGCTGGCGTTGTTCATCAACACCGACATGTGGAAGAAGGCGGGACTGACCGACGCGGACATCCCGAAGAACTGGGACGGGCTCGCCGCGGTGGCGAAGAAGCTGACGGCCGGGAAGGTCCCAGGACTGGTGATGTCCCCCGAGCACGACCGTCTCGACGCCTTCATGGTGCAGAACGGCTCGAACCTGGTGGACGCCGACGGCAAGCCGACCGTCAACGACCAGAAGAACATCGACGCCCTCACCTTCGCCAAGAAGCTGTACACCGACGGTTCGATGAAGTGGCCGAAGGATCTCGGGGCCGGATGGGCCGGCGAGGCCTTCGGAAAGAGCGAGGCCGCCATGACGATCGAGGGCAACTGGCTGCTCGGCTCGATGACGAAGGACTACCCGACCACCAAGTACAAGGTCGTCGAGCTGCCCACCGGACCCACCGGCGTCAAGGGCACCCTGTCCTTCACCAACTGCTGGGGCATCGCGGCCACCACCAAGAGTCCCGACCAGGCCAAGGCCCTCGTGCAGTATCTGACCGGCACCGATCAGCAGCTGGCCTTCGCGAAGGCCTTCGGCGTCATCCCGTCCGTCCAGTCTGCCGCCGACGCCTACCTCAAGGCGAACCCGAACAACGCGCCGTTCGTCAATGGCGTCTCTTACGCCAAGGGTGTTGTCAGCGCTCCGGGCATCACCGACGTGCTCACCGATTTCAACTCGCAGCTGCAGGGACTCTCCACCGGTGATCCCAAGGCCATCCTCGACTCGGTGCAGGACAACCTGACCAGCGCCATGGGCAGCTGATCCCCTTCCATCCCCAGCCCGCCCGGCGTCGATTCTGCAATCCCGCCGGGCGGGCCGCAGCACCCATGCGCCTCGTCCACCCCTGCACGCCTCCACCCTGTACGCCTCCACCCTGTACGCCTCCACCCTGTACGCCTCCACCCCGCACGTCGTCCCCCACGGCACCTCATCCCACACTGCACAGGAGCAGTCATGTCGGTCGATTTCGGTCCCAGCATCGAGCAGAACATCGGGCTGGCGGCCTCGCTGTCCAAGGGCCCGCCGAACAACAGGAAAGGCGCCCTGACGAAAGGGCAGGGAAAGGCCGGGTGGCTGTTCGTGGCTCCGTCGGTGGTCATCATCCTGCTGTTCCTGATCCTGCCGGTGCTCGCCTCGCTCTGGGTATCCGTTTCGGACTGGTCTGGAAAGGGCTCGCCGTTGTCGGCTCACTGGGTCGGCCTGAAGAATTACGACGCCCTGCTCGGGAAACCGAGCCTGTCGCAGAAGAACATGGCCACGTCCTATCGGAACATCTTCTACTACGTCTTGCTGGTGGTGCCGCTGCAAACCATCCTGGCGCTTATCCTTGCGCTGGTTCTCAATCGACAGCGACTGCGCGGTAAAGGCTTCTTCCGTACCACCTTCTACTTTCCGTCGGTCACCAGTTCGGTCGCCATTTCTCTGGTCTTCCTGTTCCTGTTCCAGGCCAGCGGCGCGATCAATGCAATTCTCGCCTGGTTCGGAATCAATGGTCCCAACTGGTTCGCCGACCCGCGAGGCGTGCTGCACCTGATCCTCGGGGGGCTCGGCGTCGACCTGAACAACCCGCCGGCCTGGCTCACCGGCCACAAGTTCTTCAGCCTGACCTGGTGGGACTGGGTTGCCGGACCCTCGATCGCCATGTGCTCCATCATCATCCTGGCCATCTGGACCACCGGCGGCACCTTCATGCTGATGTTCCTGGCAGCCATGCAGGACATCCCGGAGGACATGATGGAAGCAGCGAAAGTGGACGGCGCGACGCCGTGGCAGGCGTTCATGCGAGTGGTGGTGCCCGCCCTGAAGCCGACCTTCTTCCTGGTGATCACGCTGGGACTGATCGGCACCTGGCAGATGTTCGACCAGGTCTTCATCCTGAGCCAGGGCGCACCGCAGGGAACCACCCTCACACCGGCCTACCTGTCGTACCAGGCGTCGTTCAAAGATGGCAAATGGGGTCAGGGCGCGGCGATCTCGTTCATCCTGTTCGCGGTCATCATCGTGTTCTCCCTGGTCCAGCGTTTCGTCATGCGTGACAAGAAGACCATTTCCCGCCGCCACCGCATCGCCACCTGGGAGAAATCCTGATGACCAGCACCCTCACCGGCCGCAAGCTCACCGGACCCGCCGATACGTCCACCCCCACCGCTCGACGAGGAATCGGGGTCGGGTGGTTGTTCTACCTGGTCGTCATCTTCTTCGCGCTGGTCTATCTTTTCCCATTCATCCTGCAGATCGGCACGTCGTTCAAGACCGATCCGGACGCGACCGCCCACTCCCTCAACCCACTGCCGACCACCTGGACGCTGGACGCCTTCCGCCAGCTCTCGCAGGTTGATTTCCCGCTGTGGTTCACCAATTCGGTGGTGGTCACCGTCTGCGTGACGCTCGGCCGGGTCTTCTTCGACTCCCTCGCCGGATATGCCCTGGCGCGGTTGCACTTCCGGGGACGAGCTGCCATCGGAGGCGCCTTCATCGCGATCATGGCCGTACCGGGCGTCGTGCTGCTGATCCCGAAATATCTGGTGCTGGTGCAGCTGGGCATCTACGACACCTATTTCGGCATGATCATCCCGCTGCTGGCCGACGCCGCCGGCATCTTCATCATGCGGCAGTTCTTCGTCAACATCCCGGTGGAGGTGGAGGAAGCCGCCCGCATCGACGGGGCCTCGGTCTTCCGCACCTTCTGGTCGGTCGTGCTGCCGATGGCCAGGCCCGCCGTGATCACGTTGTCGATCCTGTCGTTCCAGGGGTCGTGGAACGAGCTGTCCCACTTCATCGTGTCGGCTCAGAGCCCGAAGCTGTACACCCTGACCAAAGGCGTTGCGACCCTGTCCTCCGGCGCCCTCGGCTCCGGACAGCAGTTCCCGCTGAAGATGGCGGCCGCGCTGCTGATGACGATCCCCGTGGCCATCGTCTTCTTCATCTTCCAACGACAATTCGTCCGCGGCGCCGGCGCCGGCGCCGTCAAGGGCTGATCCAACACCCGGGCCCGGCCCCGCAGCCCCGGCCCGAGCCCAGCCCCCACGCCCGGCGCCCACGCCGGGCAGAACGGTATGCGCGGTAAAAACGGCTCAGGGGGCTTCGAGCAGGGTGAGCAGTTCGCGGGTCAACCCACCATCGGTCCGTTCCACCGCGTCGATGCTCCTGACGGGGGCGAGCAGACGGGCGCTGGAGGCCAGCCACACACCGTCGGCGGCAGCAAGGTCGTCGGGCGTCATCCGGCGGTACGCGGTCGCCCACCCTGCCGTCTGGGCCGCCCTGATCAGGCGAACGACCGTGATGCCGTCGAGCACGCCCTCCAGCGGGGGCGTCAGCAGGGTGCGGTCCTTGGCGATGACGACCGTCGAGGTCGGACCCTCGAGAACCGCGCCGTCCGAGCCGACGAAGATCACGTCATCGGCATCGTTCGCGGCCGCGTACCGCAGGGCCGCCATGTTGACCGCATAGGACAGGGTCTTCGCCCCCGCCAGCAGCCAGGGCGACGTTGCCACTGCAGAACCACTGATCCCGCGATCGAGCAACAGCACCCTGACACCTGAGGTTCGTTGGCGCGCAGAGCTTGCCGGAAGTTCCGCAGCGGTCACGTAACACGTCGGCCCGCCCTGTTCCGGACCCCGGGTCACGACCAACCGGATCACCATCTCCCCTCCGCCCGTCCAGGCTGCGACCAACGCGTCGACGGCCGGGGTCCAGGCGTCGGCCTCCGGTAGGACGAGATCAGTCATCCGTGCCGATCTGGCCAGCCGGGCGAGGTGCTGCGGCAGGTCTCGAACCTGGCCGTCGACCACCAGGGTCGACTCGAAGATGCCATCACCGCGGGCGATCCCAGCATCGTCCGGGCGGATCAGCGGCGTGCTGGCGGGTAACACGGTCCCGTCGAGCAGACCGACGAGCATCGGCGATCGGGTGTCGGGATCACCGGAGTCCGGCTCGGGGACATCGCGCAGCTGTTCGGTCACGGACATCAGGGTAGGGCGCCGGTCAGAGCTTGCGCAGCCGGACCTTGGTGACGGCGTGGTCCGGACCCTTGGTCAGGACGAGGTTGGCGCGGCCACGGGTGGGCAGGATGTTCTCGATGAGGTTCGGTGCGTTGATGTTGTCCCAGAACTCACCGGCCAGCTCCACTGCGCGCGCGTCGGTGAGCTCGGCGAAGCGCACGAAGAACGAGTCGGGATCGGAGAAGGCCGTCTGCCGCAGGCTCAGGAACCGGTCGACGTACCAGCGCTTGATGTCCGCGGTCTCGGCGTCGACGTAGATCGAGAAGTCGAAGAAGTCGCTGACGGCCAGGGCGCTGCGTCCCTCGTCGTCGACGCGCGCCGGCTGCAGGACGTTCAGGCCTTCGATGATGAGCACGTCCGGGCGGTGCACCACCACCTCGTCGTCGGTGAGGATGTCGTACGTCAGATGGTCGTACTTCGGGGCTCTGACCTCCTCCGCGCCCGACTTCACCTCGGCCACGAACCGCATCAGCGCCCTGCGGTCGTACGACTCTGGAAACCCCTTGCGGGACATCAGATTTCGCTCCTGAAGGACAGCGTTGGGGTACAGGAAGCCGTCGGTGGTGACCAGCTCGACGCGCGGCGTGTCCGGCCAGCGCGCGAGCATCTCGCGCAACACCCTTGCGGTGGTCGACTTCCCGACGGCCACCGAACCGGCGACGCCGATGACGAACGGGGTCCGCGACGCTCGCTCCCCGAGGAAGGTCGACGTCACGCGATGCAGCGCACCCGTTCCGCCGACGTACAGATTGAGCAGGCGGGACAGCGGTCGGTAGATGGTGTCCACCTCTGCGAGGTCGATCGGGTCACCCAGCCCCGACACCCGTTCCAGCTCCCGGGCAGTCAACGGGAGCGGGGTCGACCGTGCGAGCGACGCCCACTGGGCACGGTCGAGCTCCACGTACGGCGTCACGCCGGAGGGCCCGAAAACCGGAGCGCTCAGAAGATTGAGAACGGAGACCTCGTCGTCACCTGCCATGATCTGCAGATCATGCCGCCCCCAGCCCGCAGGCGCGTCATCCAACTGGTGTGACCTGGGCCGCACCAGCGCACATCCGGCTTGCCGCCCGGCGCCTACGATGGAGGACGTGGCACACCCGGAGTCCTATCGTTCGCCCCTACTCGCATTTCCTGACGCGGTCGCGGCCGACGGCCCCGACGCCGGAGTCGCCTGGCACTACGGTGATCCGGTCGGCGAACAACGGGCCGCCGTGCGCGGTGCAGCGCTGTTCGACCTTTCCCACCGAGGCGTCATCGGGGTGTCCGGACCGGATCGCCTGACCTGGCTCAACACCCTGACCAGCCAATTGCTCACCGACCTCCCGGCCGGGAGGACCACGCAGGCCCTGGTGCTCTCCCCCACCGGACACGTCGAACACCACATGGGCGTGACGGAGATCGGCGAGGTGACCTACCTGGACACCGAGCCCGCCACCGCGGCCGCCCTGTTGAAATATCTCGAGATGATGATCTTCTGGTCGAAGGTCGAGCTGACCACCGCCGAGTTGTCCGAACTCCGGATCGTCGGGCCGCACACCGCCGACGTCGTCGAAGCCGCCGGCATCTTGGCCGACGATCTGCCGGAAGGCGATGCCGTCGCACTGCCGGGCGGCGGGTTCGCCCGGCGCTCACGTCACGGACTCGACCTGTTCCTGCCACGGGAAGCTCTGGCCAACAGCGCCGCCGCATTGATGGCCGCCGGTGCTCGGCCGGCCGGCAGCTGGGCCGCCGAGGCGCTCCGGATCCCCACCCGCACGCCGCGATTGGGCCTGGACACCGACGACCGCACCATTCCCAACGAGGTCGACTGGCTGGCCACGTCCGTCCACCTGAACAAGGGCTGCTACCGGGGCCAGGAGACGGTGGCCCGCGTTCACAACCTCGGCCGTCCGCCCCGCCGACTGGTGATTCTGCAGCTCGACGGGTCGGCGGACCGGCTCCCGGAAACTGGCGCGCCGGTCACCACCGCTGACGGTCGGGTGGTCGGCCGAGTGGGCTCGGTGGCGCATCACCACGAGGACGGTCCGATCGCACTGGCGATGATCAAGCGGAACCTGACCGCCGGGACGCCGCTGCTGGCCGACGGCGTCGACGCTGCCATCGATCCCGACGACCTGACCGACGACGCCCCGGCCGGCCCGCCGCAGTCGGCCGTGGATCGGCGTACCTTCACCGACATCCGGCGCCGTTGATGCAGCTGGTCACTCTCGACGAGATCTACGATGCCGCAACCAGAATCGCCGGTGTCGCCGTCAGAACGCCCCTCCTCGCTTCACCGTGGCCGGGTCTGTGGCTCAAACCCGAAGGCCTGCAACCCATCGGCGCCTTCAAGATCCGTGGCGCGATGACGGCGATGTCCCGGCTCGACCCCGAGCTCCGGGCTCGCGGCGTCCTCGCGCACTCCTCGGGCAACCACGCCCAGGCGGTCGCCTACGCGGCCCGGGAATTCGGCGTCGACGCCCACATCGTCATTCCCGACAACGCACCCGACCTCAAGGTCGCCGCCACCAGAGCGCTCGGCGCGACCGTCGAGCTGGTTCCGGTCGAGCAACGGTTCAGCCGTCCCGCCGAGCTCGCCGCGGAAACCGGCAAGGCCATGATCGCGCCCTTCGACGACCGCAACGTCATCGCCGGCCAGGGCACCATCGGGCTCGAGATCGCGCAGGACTGGACGGGCCCCTCACCGCTGCGGACGGTGCTGGTGCCGGTGTCCGGAGGTGGGCTGGTCTCCGGCATCGCCGCCGCGCTGGCCGCCCTGATGCCCGACGTGGCGGTCATCGGCGTCGAACCCGAACTGGCCGGTGACGCCGCCGACTCGTTCCGCTCCGGCGAGCGAAAGGCATGGAAGCCGGCGGACACCGCGCGCACCATCGCCGACGGTCTGCGGACCTTCACCGTCGGCGAGCTGCCGTGGGAACACATCAGGGCGCAGGTGGCGGACATCATCACCGTCACCGAGGACGAGATCATCGACTCGACGCGAAGGCTGGCCCTGCAGGCCCGACTGGTCGCCGAGCCGTCCGGGGCGGTCGCCACCGCCGCCTGGCTGCATCACCGTGCCCAGCTTGCCGACGGGAACGCCGTGGCGATCGTGTCGGGCGGCAACATCGATCCGGCGGTCCTCCGTCGCGTGCTCGATGCGTGACGCCGCTCGCCTCGCGACGCCGGCCGGTGCACCGGATCGGGTGCTGACCGGGACCTTGATCGGGTTCGCGCCCGCTGCCGGCGAGATCGGCCATCTGCTCCGGATCGCGATCGATGCCGAGCAGGTCGGCGCCACCCTGTTGCACCTGCCCGCCGACCAACCGGACCTGCCCTCGGCCGTGTCCGGGCTGCGCGAGCACACCGATCTCGTGCTCACCTGCGACCGCGCCCATCCCGGATTGGACGTCGTGTCATCAGGTTTCGAGCGGACGGTGCTCGACCACAGCGACGACCTCCCGGACGTGGTCGGTCAGGTCGCCCGCCTGGTGGCCGAGCACCCGTCGGGTATTGCCGTCACCGGGCGGGGCCGATCAACCCTGCCGGTACTGCTGGCGACCCTCGCCGCCGGCGGGCATGTCATGGTCGAACCGGCGGAACCAGGCGACCACATCCCCGGTGCCGCCCCATCGGGGCGAGATCACGTCGCCCTCATCGCCAGGGCGAGCGGACTCGCCCGGATCGCGGGACGGCCGCCGCTGGACCGTCGGGCGGCCCGCACCCTGCTCGGCCTGCCCTGATCCGGTTCGCACTGCCAACCCCCACACCGACATGATGAAGGACGAATCGAGCGCATGAACGTCGCAACAGCCCAGCCGGTCGAGCTGGTCAGGGTGATCCGGTCAGGGTTCCACGAGGGCAGTCACTTCGGGTCCGTGGTGGTGGTGGACAGCGACGGAAGCGTGTTGCACGCCCGGGGCGCGGTGGACGCGCCGGTCTTCCCCCGATCGTCGAACAAGCCGTTCCAGGCCGTCGCCATGCTGGCCGCCGGCGCACGGCTCGACGGGGCGGATCTGGCGATCTCGGCGGCCTCGCACTCGGGCGAACCGATGCACACGCAACGAGTGCAGGCGATGCTGGATCGGGTGTCGCTGCAGGAGGGTGACCTCGGCTGCCCGGAGGCCCTGCCCCTGGACGACACCGCCCGCAGCGAGGTGCTGGCCGCCGGTGGCGCGCCGCGGCGGCTCTACATGAACTGCTCGGGCAAGCATGCCGGAATGCTCAGCGCCTGCGTCGAGCACGGGTGGGACACCGCGAGCTACCTGGACACCGACCATCCGCTCCAGCTCCTGGTCCGCGACCAGGTGGTCAGGCTGTCGGACGAGCAACCTTCGGCGGTCGGGATCGACGGCTGTGGCGCACCACTGTTCGCCATCTCGCTGACCGGCCTGGCGCGTGCCTTCGGGCGCGTCAACGCGGCACCAACCGGTACCGACGATCGGACCGTCTCGGAGGCCATGCGGGAGTACCCGGAGATGGTCGGTGGGACGGGTCGCGAGGACACCCGGCTGATGCGGGCCCATCGAGGCCTACTAGTGAAGGGCGGAGCCGAGGGAGTGCACTGCGCAGCCCTGCCGGACGGCCGGGCGGTGGCCGTCAAGATCACCGACGGTGGTGACCGCGCGCGGATGCCGGTGCTGGTCGCAGGCCTACGGACGCTCGGATTGAGCTCGGACCTGCTCGACGAACTGGGCACCGGGACAGTGCTCGGCGGAGGTCGCGCGGTGGGCACGACGGAGCTGGCGCCCGGCGTGTTCTGACCCGCTCGCCGAGCGGTCGTCCGACGTCCGGCGAGGCTGTCCGATCCAGCCGCGAAACATCGGCCGGGCGGAGTGGGACCCGGTTCGCGGAACATGTACCCTTGAGCTACGACTGACAACAGATGCCGGGGCCGCCGTCAGGCCGCCCCGCTTTAACGTGCAAGGGGGTCCGCTCATGGGGCGAGGCCGTCAGAAGGCAAAGCAGACGAAGGTCGCCCGGGATTTGAAATATCACGAATCCTCGTTCGACCCCAACGCTTTGACCCAGGAACTCCGCGGGATACCGGTCCACCGACCGGCGCCTGTTGTCCAGGACGAGAGCGAGGATGACGAGTCCTCGTTGTACGCCAAGTACATCGTCGACGATGATGACGACGACGAGGGCCCCGTGACGTCCTATGCCAACGGTTCGTCGCGCCGCTAGCTCCTTGCATCGAATCTCATTGCTCCGAAGTGGATGGCTGCTGCGCCGTGCCGGCTTCGGCGGGCTCCCACGCAGACGAGCGATGGCGATCCGTACCGGAGTACCAGTACAGATCGCCTTCGCCCCTGCTGACTTCGTCCTCCGGCACCCCGACACGAGCCGGAACTGTCCCGAGCGGCAGACGCCCGTTGGCAGCCGCCCGAACCCCGGTGTCGCCGCCGGTCAGAAGCGCGGGTGGTCGCCGCTGAGCGTGGCGCGGGGCTTGTCGTGGCCGGTGCGCTCGACCGTACCGAGCACCTTCGAATCCACGTGGCGAGCGGTGAGCACGGCCATGGCACGATCGACGTCATCGGGAGCCATGACGGCCACCATGCCGATCCCCATGTTGAACGCCTTCTCCATCTCCTCGCGCTGCACACGGCCGTGGCCCGCGATGTAGCCGAAGACGGGCAGCGGCGTCCAGGCGCGGCGGTCCATCACCGCCGTCAGGCCGGACGGGATGATCCGGCCGACGTTGCCGGCCAGTCCGCCGCCGGTGATGTGCGCGTAGGCGTGGACATCGGTTTCGCGTGCGAGCCGTAGGCAGTCGAGAGCGTAGATCCGGGTCGGCTCCAGCAGTTCCTGCCCCAGGGTGCGTCCGAATTCCTCCACGTGACCCTCGAGCGAGAGCCGGGCGATGTCCAGCAGCACGTGCCGCACCATCGAGTAGCCGTTGGAGTGCACACCGGACGACTCCATGCCGATCAGCACGTCGCCCGGCTGTACCCGGTCCGGTCCGAGGATGTCATCAGCCTCGACGACGCCGACCGCGGTCGCGGCCAGGTCGTAGTCCTGCTCGTTCATCAGACCGGGGTGTTCCGCCGTCTCGCCACCGACCAGCGCGCAACCGGCTTTCACGCAGCCGTCGGCGATACCGGACACGATGGCCGCGATGCGATGTGGATCCAACCGCCCACAGGCGATGTAGTCCTGCAGGAACAGCGGTTCGGCGCCGCAGGCGACCAGGTCGTCGACCACCATGGCCACGAGGTCGATCCCGATGGTGTCGTGGATGTCGAGAGCCTGGGCGATGGCCGACTTGGTGCCGACGCCATCGGAGGACGAGGCGAGAACCGGATCCCGGAAGCGGTTGATCGGGAGTCGGAACAACGAGGCGAACCCGCCGATCCCACCCATCACCTCGGGCCGGTGGGTCTTCTCGGTGTACGGCTTCATCAGATCGACGGCCTCTTCGCCGGCGGCGATCGAGACACCGGAGCCGGCATAGGTGGCACCGGAGCCGATCGATTGACGATGGTGTCCGGGCGCGTCGCTGTTCACAGTCTGAAGTCTCCGTTTCGTGGCCGTCCCGCGTCCGCGGAACCGACCTAGGTTCTCGGCAGGTCCGCTGTACCCCAGCCGGACCAGCCAAAACGTTGTCAGGGCCGGCTGAGCGCGCCCCCTGCGCCAAAGGCTGCGGCAGCCGTCGCGGGCTCGCCCGTCACGCTCCGCGCGATCCCCTCGAGCACGTGTTTGCCGACCTGGTCCGGGATGGCGATGGGGTACTCGCCGGTGAAGCAGGCCGAGCAGAGCCGGTTGCGGGGCTGCTCGGTCGCGGCGATCAGGGAGTCGAGGGAGATGTAGCCGAGAGTGTCCGCGCCGATCGACCGGCGGACGTCGTCGATGTCGCTGGAACTGGCGATCAGCTCGGCCCTCGTGCCGAAGTCGAGGCCGTAGAAGCATGGCCACCGCACTGGCGGGGAAGCGATCCGGACGTGCACCTCGAGGGCACCCGCCTCGCGCAGCATCCGGACGAGCGCGCGCTGCGTGTTGCCTCGGACGATCGAGTCGTCGACGACGATCAGCCGCTTCCCGCGGATCACGTCCCGCAGCGGGTTCAACTTCAGCCGGATGCCCAGCTGACGGATCGTCTGGGAGGGCTGGATGAAGGTTCGCCCGACGTAGGCGTTCTTGACCAGGCCCTGGCCGTAGGGGATGCCGGCCTCCTGGGCGTAACCGATGGCCGCCGGGGTGCCGGATTCCGGCGTCGGGATGACCAGGTCGGCATCGATCGGGGATTCCTGGGCCAGCCGACGCCCGATCTCGACCCGGGTCGCATGCACGCCGCGACCGGAGATGGTGGTGTCCGGGCGGGCCAGGTAGACGTATTCGAAGATGCAGCCCTTGGGCTCCGCGGAGGCGAAACGCTCGCTGCGGATGCCGTCCTCGTCGATGGCGAGCAGTTCGCCGGGCTCGACCTCGCGGACATAGGAGGCGCCGACGATGTCGAGCGCTGCTGTCTCGGAGGCGACCACCCAGCCGCGATCCAGCCGGCCCAGGACCAAGGGATGGACACCATGCGGATCACGTGCCGCGTAGAGGGTGTGCTCGTCGCAGAAGACGAAGTTGAACGCCCCTGCCAGCGTCGGGAACAGCCTCAGTGCAGCGGCCTCGATCCCGATGTCGGTGGCGGCATCGGCGAGCAATCGGGTCACGATGTCCGAATCGGTGGTGGAGCGGGACTTCCCGGCCTTGCCGGCGAGACGGTTTGCCTTCAGCGACAACTCGGCGGTGTTCACCAGGTTGCCGTTGTGGCCCAACGCGATTCCAGAGCCGACGGAGGTGGTGGCGAAGGTGGGCTGAGCGTTCTCCCAGCTACCCGAGCCGGTGGTCGAGTAGCGGCAGTGCCCGACGGCGATGTGGCCACGAAGCGCGGAGAGGGTCTGTTCGTCGAAGACCTGGGATACCAGTCCGAGGTCCTTGAAGACCACGATCTCGCTGCCGTCGGCGACGGCGATGCCGGCTGCCTCCTGACCGCGATGCTGCAACGCGTAGAGGCCGTAGTAGGTGAGCTTCGCCACTTCTTCGCCGGGGGCCCAGACGCCGAAGACACCGCACTCTTCTTGGGGGCCCTGGTCCGTCGCCGCGTCCACGTCCGGATCTCGTCCGGCTGGACTGCTGCCGGGAGCGGCGCCGCTCGGGCCGCGTGGCGTGGTGCTGAGTGGGAGTAGCGCGTGGCCGGGACCGAGGTTGGAAACCACGTAACCGTGCTCCTGTCGAAGGCGCTCAAAATTAGGGGAACTCGGTACCCCATGTTACCTGTTCGAGTCAGGGAACCGGTAGCGCCGCATCCACCGTTCTGGTCACTCCGGCCACCGCTGCCTGGGCGCCGGCATCGTCTGTCAACTCCTGGGCGGTGCCCAACTGGGCGTAGGGCCTGTCGTTCGGTGCAGTCGACATCACCACGATGATCTGGTTCGAGGTGAACCCCACCGAGTGGATCGTCAGCACGGAGCCGAGGCAGCAGCCCCAACCTTGCTTGGAGCCGGCACCGGGCACCGAGTTGACCCCGAAGTTCTGGTCGAACCCGTCGGCGCCGATCGACTGCGAGTCCTCCATGGCCTCGGTGAACCACAGCGAGGTGTCGGGGTTGCTCAGCAACTGGTAGAGGAGGGACGCCATGTCGTGGGCGGTGATCCGCACATCACCCCAGTAGCGGGGCTCCGGCGACGGGGAAGTCTCGGACAGGCCGTACTCGGCCGCAACCCGGGTGATGATCGCGCCCTGACCGCCGTCGTCATAGAAGTCCTGGGCGACCGAATCATCGGAGACGGCGATCATCTCGTGCAATTCGTCCAGGGTGTCGGACGGCACGTTCGCGACGCCGCCGGCCTGATCGATGACATCGGCCGCCAGGATCAGCTTGACGAGGCTCATGGACGGCATCTCCATGTTCGAGTTGACCGCGGTCGTCACCGATCCGGTCTGCCGGTTCATCACGACGACCGACTGGGTGATCCCGTTGCCCTCGGCCTGCTCGACGGCCTTCTCCACCGCTTCGCTGGTGTCCGGCGCCGGATCGGCTGCGGCACTGACACTCTCGGCCGCCGCCGAGCGGCTGGCCGCCGAGCTGGAGGCGGCGGCGCTCGAGGCCGCAGCACTGGAGGCCGCAGCGCTCGATGACGCCGCACTCGAGGCTGCCGCACTGGAGACTGCAGCGCTGGAGGCCGCCGCACTAGAGGAAGCCGCGCTGGAAGCTGCCGCGCTGCTCGCCGCCGCCTCGCTCGCCGCCGCCTCGCTCGCCGCCGCCTTGCTCGCCGCCGCCTTGCTCGCCGCGGCCTTGGCGGCGGCCACGCGGGCGGCGGCACTGCTGGACTGCGCCGCGCTACTCGAACTCGCGGCAGCGAGACTTCGCTCAGCAGACTGACTCTCGGCGGCCTGGCTCTCGGCAGACTGACGGTCGGCGGCCTGACTCTCGGCGGCCTGACTCTCGGCGGCCGACGAGGCGCTGTCGATCAGCCCCGGCACGGTGATGGTGGCGCTGTCGTCGGCGCTGTGGGTGTCGCTGGCCCGGGCGAGCGAGACGGCCGGCGCTGGAGAGTCCGCCGCCCGTTCGTCGGCGTGAGACCGGACAGCGGTCATGATCACGGCCCCGGCGACGACCACCACGGTGGCCGCCACGACGGAAACGGCAGCACGTGGACGCACGATGCCGGTCTCCTCTCGCCGTCTGCGGTCCCGTCGCGGGGAGCTTGCCTGCGCGGGTCCGGCCTCTGTCGGCCATCGGCGGCCTGTCGGTCACTTCGCCGACCGGTGAACGCAGCGTGGCGGGCGAGGATGTGACGAGCCCTGTGGCCGACCTGTGTGCGACCTGTCAATGGTGCATCGGCCACCCGGATGATCAGGGTCGGCGCGCCGAACAGCTAGCGATCTGACGGCCCGACGTGCATCGATACGCTCGGTGCACCTAAGTTGACCGATCAGGCCCGCCACGGACGTGGCCTGGATCACTCGTTCGCTGACGTTGGCATGGGTAGATGAAGACTGAGGTCGGCGCGTGTCCCGCTAGCCCTCACCCGCCCGTCCTGCACCGCATCCGCCCAGCTGAGGGTGCCAACGGTCAGTCCCAACCAGGTCGGCCCGTCCATCTCGATCACGTTGGGTGGGGTCCCCCGCGTGTGCCGGATGCCGTCGAACGCCTGGACCGCCGAGAACGGCGGGACCCGCACCTCGACCGATCGCCCGGGATGTTGCTGGCCGAAGAACACAAGCGTGGCCCGCACCAGTTCCTTGAGCTGTTCACGGTCGGCCAGCACCTCACCGGACGGTCCCACCGGTAGCTCGCGGATGGCGGCCAGCGCCGCGGAGGCCTCCCTGGTCGTCACCGCTCGCCTCGCCACACTGCTCAGCCTAGTGATCGGCGGCCTGGTGGTCGGCGCCATCCCACCAAGGCAACGGACCTGGGCCCGAACGGGCTACCGACCCGTGTCCGGAGGGCGCAAGACCCATCTCCGAGGTACTCGGCGGAGAATCATCGGGGTGATCAAGTCTTCCGAAGGCGCCGCGCTCTCGCCGGTGTCACCCTCCCGTTCCGGCGCCGGCGGTGAGTCCGCCGTCGCCGTCCTGGTGCTGCACGGCGGCAGCGCCGACTCGTTCGCGCCGACGCAGTGGCGCAACCTCGCGGTGGTTCGCCTGTGGCCGGTGGCCAGAGTGATCGCCCGCAAGCGGGAGAAGTCGGCGGTCTACCGACTCCGTTTTGCAATCAAGGGTTGGAACGGCGACGGCAGCAGCGCCCTGCGTGACACCCGCTGGGCGCTCGCGCAACTACGGGAGCGGCACCCCGGCGTCCCGATCACCGTGGTCGGCCATTCCCTGGGCGGACGGGTGGCCGCGCACGTCGGCGGCGATCCCGGAGTGGCCGGGATCGTCATGCTGGCGGGCTGGACCCCCTCGAACGATCCGGCCGCGCAGTTGGCCGGCGTCCCGGTGGTCACCATCCAGGGCGGACGGGACCGGGTCATCCCCGAACCGACCACCCGACCGTGGATGGCCCGTGCGACCCACGCCGGCGCACACGTCCAGCGGACGCTGCTGCCCTGGGCAGGGCACACCATGCTGCGACGGTTCTGGGTGTGGCACCGACTGTCCGCCGAAGGCGTGGCGACGATCCTCGGCTCGGCCGCGTTCGACTCCGCGGCCCGGTCGGACTCCGACTCCGCGGCCCGGTCGGACTCCGCGGCCTCGCGCCACGCGCAGGGCTCAGAGTTCTGACACTGCGGTAACGATCGCGCGGACCCGCCCGAGATCGGTCTCGAAACGCTGACCGCCGTCGTGCGGTCCGACCTTGACCAGTGGTGCACTCCCAACGACGGGAGACTTGGCGCTGCAGTGGATCTCGCGTGCACCGGTGGAAAGGATCAGTGCGGCGGCATTGTCCGGCGCGACTCCGCTTCCCGGCATGACGCACAGATCGTCGCCGCAGCGCCGCACGAATTCGGCGATCGCCTCCGCGCCCTCGGCGGCGGTCTGCGCGCAGCCAGAGGTGAGAAGTCGATCGACACCGAGTTCCATCAGGTCATCCAGGGCGGCAAACGGGTCGACGACCGAGTCGAAGGCACGGTGGAAGGTCACCGGCACCTCGCCCGCGGCACCGAGAAGCCGCACCATGGCGTCCATGTCCACCCGACCGTCCGCCGTCAGCGCACCGATCGCCACCGATTCAGCGCCACGATCGATGGCGTGCTCGACATCCTTGGCCATCACCCGGATCTCGTGCTTGTCGTAGCAGAAATCGCCGCCACGCGGCCGGATCAGCACGTGGGTCGTGATGACGTCGACGACAGCCTCGATCAGGCCGGCGGACGGCGTGATACCGCCGAGTTCCAGAGCCGCGCACAGCTCGATGCGATCGGCTCCGCCCAGGGCGGCCGTCTTCGCTCCCGACGTCGACTCGACGCAGACCTCGATCCGCACCATCAACGACCGACCGTCGCAGGTCGATCCGTACCGATCGACCCGCGGTGGTTCTGGATGAACGCGACTCCCACGGAGGCGGTTCTCACAACTCCGACGAACCGACGACGCTCGGGCCGAAGATGGCCGGAAGTGTTCCCTGCCAGGCCTTGCGAAGCTCGGCAAGCGGGATCCGCCGGATGCCCTGCACGTCCAGGAACTGACCCTCTGGATCGTCGGCATCGACCACGCCCACCTTGACCCACGGCTGCCGGCGCATGGTGCACATCTCGGTGAACCGCAGCTCCTCGGTCCGCGGTACCGCCACCAGCACCCGGGCCGACGTCTCCGAGAACAGCGCGACGAACGGGTCGATTCCCGGCGGGAGGACAAGGCGCGCACCGGTTTCGCCCGTCAGGCACATCTCGACGGCGGCCTGCGCGAGCCCACCCTCGGACAGGTCGTGGGCAGCCGACACCATGCCGTCGCGGGAGCCGGCCAGCAGGATCTCGCCGAGCAACCGCTCCGCCTCCAGGTCGACCCTGGGCGGAAGTCCGCCCAGGTGACCGTGCACCAGATTCGCCCACTCGGAACCGTCCAGCTCGTCATAGGTCTCGCCGAGCAGGATCAGCGTCTCACCGTCGTCGTGTCCGATCCCGGGGATGATGCGGCGGCGCACGTCGTCGATGACGCCGAGCACGCCGATCACCGGGGTGGGCAGGATCGCGGTGGCCCCGGTCTGGTTGTAGAGGCTGACATTGCCGCCGGTGACGGGGATCCCGAGAATGGCGCAGCCGTCGGCGATCCCGTGGATGGCCTGCGACAGCTGCCACATGACCGCGGGATCCTCCGGGGACCCGAAGTTGAGGCAGTCGGTGACGGCGGTCGGGGTGGCCCCGGTGGTGATGACGTTGCGGTAGGCCTCGGCCAGCGCGAGCTGCGCGCCGGTGTAGGGATCGAGCATCGTGTAGCGGCCGTTGCAGTCGGTCGACATGGCCAGGCCGAGGAAGGAATCCTCGGAAACCCGCACGATGCCGGCGTCGGCCGGCTGGGACAGCACGGTGTTGCCGCGCACGTACCGGTCGTACTGGTCGGTGATCCAGGCTCGCGAACACAGGTTGGGCGAGGCCACCATCCGCAGGACGAGATCTCCCAGCTCATCCTGGCTCGGCCGGGGCAACGAGGCAGAGGTGTTGGCCTGCAGGGCATCCTGGCCGGCCGGACGCTCGATCGGGCGACGGTAGACCGGGCCCTCGTGTGCCACGGTGCGGGGCGGGACGTCGACCACCACCTCGCCGTGGTGGGTGATGATCAGCCGGCCGGTGTCGGTCACCTCGCCGATGACGTCCGCCTGGACCTCCCACTTGGCGCAGACCTCGAGGAAACCCTCGACCTTGTCGGGAGTGACCACCGCGCACATGCGTTCCTGCGACTCGGACGACAGGATCTCCGCCGGGCTCATGTGCTCGGCCCGCAACGGCACCGCGTCCAACACGATGTGCATGCCGCCGTCACCGGCCGATGCGAGTTCCGAAGTGGCACACGACAATCCGGCTCCGCCGAGATCCTGGATGCCGACCACCAGATCTTTGGCGAAGACCTCCAGCGTGCACTCGATCAGGACCTTCTCGGCGAACGGATCGCCGACCTGCACACTCGGCAGCTTGCGCCGGGCGTTGCTGCCCGCTCCCGCCGAGCCGTCACCGGAGAAGGTGTCGGAGGCCAGCACACTCACGCCGCCGATGCCGTCCAGACCGGTCCGCGAGCCGTAGAGGATGACCTTGTTGCCGGTGCCGGACGCGTGCGCGGTGTACATGTCGTCCGCCCGCAACACCCCGATGCAGCCCGCGTTGACGAGCGGGTTGCCCGCGTACGACGAGTCGAACACCACCTCGCCGCCGATGTTGGGCAGTCCCAACGAGTTTCCGTAACCACCGACACCGGAGACGATGCCGGGCACCACCCGCTGGGAGTCCGGCGCGTCGGCCGGCCCGAAGCGCAACTGGTCCATCACGGCGACGGGACGCGCGCCCATGGCCAGGATGTCGCGGACGATGCCGCCCACGCCGGTGGCAGCGCCCTGGTACGGCTCGACGTAGGACGGGTGGTTGTGCGACTCGACCTTGAAGGTCACCGCCCAGCCGTCACCGATGTCGACCACGCCGGCGTTCTCGCCGATCCCGGCCAGCATGCGCGAGCGCATCTCGTCGGTGGTGGTCTCCCCGAAGTACGCCAGGTGCACCTTGGACGACTTGTAGGAGCAATGCTCCGACCACATCACCGAGTACATCGCCAGCTCTGCTTCGGTCGGACGCCGACCGAGGATCTCCTTGATGCGCAGGTACTCGTCGTCCTTGAGACCCAGTTCGCGGTACGGCTGCTGCTGATCCGGTGTGGCGGCGGCGTTCTCGACCGTGTCCAGCACGATCGCGGCGGTGGACAGGTCGGCGCTCACGAGACCTTGACTCCTTCGAGGAAGTCGACGACGGAGAAGAAGAACCCGAGCCCGTCGTCGGTGGGACCCGTCAGGGGGTCGATGGCGTGTTCGGGATGGGGCATGAGTCCGGCGATCCGGCCGTCGGCCGAACAGATCCCGGCGATGTCACGCTGGGCACCGTTCGGATTGGCCGGGGCCAGCGTGGTGTCCGCGGTGGCACTGCCGATGTAGCGGAACAGCACGCGGCCCTCCCCCTCCAGCTCGTCCAGCACCGCCTCCGGTGCCACGTAACGACCTTCGGCGTTCTTCAGCGGAATGAGGATCTCGGCTCCGCTCTCGTACCGGGAGGTCCAGGCGGAGGTGGTGTTCTCGGCACGCAACCACTGGTCGCGGCAGACGAACTTGAGTCCGGCGTTGCGGACCAGAGCACCGGGCAGCAGCCCCGCCTCGCACAGCACCTGGAATCCGTTGCAGATCCCCAGCACCGGCATGCCGGATTTTGCGGCATCGATGACCGCGCGCATCACCGGCGCCTGGGCGGCGATGGCGCCGGCCCGTAGGTAGTCGCCGTAGGAGAACCCGCCCGGGACGACGACGGCGTCGACACCGTGCAGGTCGGCGTCGGCATGCCAGAGCGGCACCGCCTCGACACCGGAGTACCGAACGGCCCGCGCGGCGTCGACGTCGTCGAGCGTGCCGGGGAACGTGATGACGCCGACCCGAGCGGTCACCTGGTGTCCAGCCGGGTGACGGTCCAGTCCTCGATCACCGAGTTCGCCAGCAGGTGCCCGGCGATCTCCTCGAGGTCCTCGTCGGTGACGGTGTCGTCCACCTCGAGATCGAAGTGCTTGCCCTGGCGGACCGAGCTGATCCCCGGGTGGCCGGTGCGGCTCAGCGCGGCGAGGATCGCCTTGCCCTGCGGATCGAGAATCTCGGACTTGATGACCACGTCAACTGCCACGCGCGCCACGGCGGTGGTCCCTTCTGCAGGTTTGAAGAACAGCACCAGTTTATAGGCTCGGACCGGCCCTGGAATTCGGTCGCTCGGCGAGGCAGAACCAGTCCGATCTGACCGAACCGAATTGCGTGACACACGTCCTGTGTCCATGGGGATCAGCAGGCGTGCCGTGATCGTGGGCGGAGCGGGTGCCCTGGTACTGGTGGTGGGGGGCGGGATCGGGCTGGTCGAGGCCGGCGTGCTGCCCGGCCGCGCGCGGCTCGATGCGACGTTGGGCCGGGACGGCGGAGGCGGCACCGTCCCCGACATCGAGCCGGGCCCGTCGATCTCCGGCTCGTTCCGATCCACGGCCAGACGGACGACCGTCGGCTACAGCATCCTGCGACCGCCCGGACAGACCGGGACGCTCCCGGTGGCCGTCGTGCTGCACGGCAGGTCGGTGACCCATACCGAAGCCGTCACCGGCCTGCACTACGACCGGTACCTGGCCGCTGCGGTGGCCGGCGGTGTACCGCCGTTCGCGTTGGTCACCGTGGACGGTGGCGACATCGTCTACTGGCACCAGCGGGAGAACGGCGACGATCCACTGACGATGATCCGGGACGAACTGCTGCCGATCGTGGCGGAGCAGGGACTGCGGACGGATCGGATCGGAGTCACCGGGTGGTCGATGGGCGGGTACGGTGCGCTGCTGATCGGCGGGCAACTGGGCGCCGCGAAAGTGGCAGCGGTAGCTGCGATCTCGCCGGCCCTCTTTGCCGACTACGCCTCGTCGTCGGCCGGCGCGTACGACAGCGAGGCCGACTTCGAGGCCAACGATCCGAGGGCCGACCCGACCCGGCTCGACGGGATCCAGGTGCTGATCGACTGCGGCACCGACGACCCGTTCGCCGACCAGGCACGCGCCATGCGGAACCTGCTGCACCCTGCTCCCGCGGGAGCCATGACGGGTGGCGCACACACGGCCGCCTACATGACGCGGGTGGCGCCGCAGCAGATGGCCTTCCTGGGGAACGCCCTGCACCCCGCGTGAGGCCATACCGCCTGACGCGCCGACGCGAAGGAGGAACCGTCAGGGGCGCGTCAAGATCGGGCGCCGGCGCGTCAAGGTTCGGCCGCCACCGTCCCCCCGCGCGCAAGCCGGGCGTGTCATGGGGAGATGGCCACCATCACGACATCGCGGACGTCGGCGCCGATGCCGACCGGCATCGCCTCGGGCGTCGGGTTCGCCGGCGCGATCGTCGCCACCATCCTCGCGGTCGCGGTCGGGTCCACTCACGACCCGCTGTGGGCGCTCGTCCCGCTCGGTGTGGTCACGGCCGGGGTGGCGTCGGTGACCAGCTGGACCGGTGCGGTGGTCACCGCCTGGATCTGCTGGAGCCTTGACTCCGGCTTCGTGCTGGGGCGGGAGGCCCAGCTCACCTTCTCCCCTGCCGCCGGAGTCGCCGCGTTGACGCTGGTGGCAGTCGCACTGGCCGGTGGCCTGGTCGGACGATGGGTCCGGATGGAGCGAACGGCGCGGGTGGAGCCCGCCGGTCAGCCGATCCAGTCGGCGAACGAAGCACCGGACAACTTCTCGTAGGCCTGCAGGTAGCGATCCCTCGTCGCCTCGACGACGTCCGGCGGCAACGACGGCGGCGGTTGGTCTGCCGCCCTGTCCCAGCCGGAATCAGCTGAGGTCAACCAGTTCCGGACGAACTGCTTGTCGTAGGACGGCTGCACCTGCCCGGCCTGATACCCATCGGCCGGCCAGAAACGCGAGGAGTCCGGCGTCAGCACCTCGTCGCCCAGCACCAGCGGGCCGCCAGGGACACCGTCCCGGGCGAAACCGAACCCGAACTCGAACTTGGTGTCCGCCAGGATGATTCCCCGGCCGGCCGCATGCTCGGAGGCGACGCGGTAGATCGCCAGGGTGGTCTCGCGCAGCCGTTCGGCCAGCTCGTCCCCGACGGTCTCCCGCACCGTGGCGAAGGTGATGTTCTCATCGTGCGAGCCCAGTGCGGCCTTCGCCGCCGGGGTGAAGATCGGGTGGTCCAGCGCGGACGACTCGACCAGGCCCGGAGGCAGTTCCACCCCGCACACGGCGCCGGTGCGCTGGTAGTCGAGCAGCCCGGAACCCGTCAGGTAACCACGGGCCACGCACTCGATCTGGACCATCGACAGCCGCCGGACCAGCAGCGCCCGGCCGGTCACTTCCGACGGGATGCGCGAATCCTCGTACGCGGCCACGTGATGGGGCACCACGTCGGCGAGGAGCTCGAACCAGAACATGCTCATCGCCGTGAGGATCCGGCCCTTGTCCGGGATCGGTGTCGGCAGGATGTGGTCGAAGGCGCTGATCCGGTCGCTGGCCACCATCAGCAGCAGTTCGTCGTCGACCTCGTACAGGTCGCGCACCTTGCCCGACGCCAGGTGGCGGTACTCGCTGAGCTCCATCAGTTGGTCTCCAGCCCGCGACGCCGTAGCAGCGCGCCCAGGTCGGCATCCCGCCCGCGGACCGCCCGGAACGCATCCATCGCGTCGACGGATCCGCCGACCGAGAGCAGCAGCGACCGGAAGGTGTCACCGTTGGCCCTCGTCATGCCGCCGTTCTCCCGGAACCACTCGACGATGTCCGCGTCGAGCACCTCCGACCAGACGTAGGAGTAGTAACCGGCCGAGTAGCCCCCGGCGAAGATGTGCTGGAAGTAGGTGGTCCGGTAGCGCGGCGGGATCAGCTCGACGGCAAGGTCGGCAGCCTGCAGGGCAGCGGCCTCGAACGACGCGGCGTCCTCGATCTGCGTGTCCGGCGAGATCCGGTGCCAGGCCTGGTCGAGCAGGGTGGCGGCCAGGTACTCCAGGTTCCCGAAACCGTCACCCCAGAGCCGTGCGGCATCGAGCGCGGCCACCGTCTCCGCGGGCAGCAGTTCACCGGTCTCGACGTGCGCCGCGTAGTGGGCGAGCACCTCCGGCCACTGCTCCCACATCTCGTTCACCTGGCTGGGGAACTCGACGAAGTCTCGCGGCACGCTCGTGCCGGAGAGCCGGGGGTAGGTGACCTGGGAGAACAGGCCGTGCAGGGTGTGGCCGAACTCGTGGAACAGGGTGTTGACCTCGTCCAGCGTCAGCAGGGCCGGGGCCCCCTGACCGGGCTTGGTGACGTTCAGGTTGTTGACCACGACCGGCCGGTGGTCGAGCAGAGACGACTGCTCGACGAACGAGTTCATCCACGCCCCACCACGTTTGCTCTCCCGTGCGAAGTAGTCGCCGAGATAGAGGCCGATCGAGCTGCCGTCGGCATCCTTGACCTCCCAGACCCGGACGTCGGGGTGGTAGCCGGCCAAATCGTCCCGCAACTCGAAGGTGATCCCGTAGACCTGCGTGGCCGCGTAGAACACTCCGTCGTGCAGGACTCTTTCGAGCGAGAAGTACGGCCGCAGAGCCGCAGTGTCGACGCTGAACCGTTGCCCGCGAATCTGTTCCGAGTAGTAGGCCCAGTCCCACGGCGAGAGTTCGACCCCGTCGGCAGCGGCTGCCTCGACGAGGATCTGGGCCTCGGCGGAGGCTCCGGCCTTCGCCGGGCCGACCAGCTCGGCCAGCATCTTGTCGACTGCCGCGCTGCTGCCCGCGGTCTGGTCGGCGACCATGGCATCGGCGTGGGTGTCGAAGCCGAGAAGTCGGGCCCGCCGGGCGCGCAGGAGGGCCATCTCGACGGCCACCGGACCGTTGTCGAATTCACCGGAGGAGGCCCGGGTGACGGACGCCTCGTGCAGCCGGCGGCGGACCTTGCGGTTGCGCAGTGTGGACATCAACGGCTGCGAGCTCGGCAGGATGAGCGGGATCAGGTACTTGCCGTCCTGCCCGCGGGACGTCGCCTCGGCGGCTGCGGCAGCGATCTCGGCCTGGCTCAACCCGTCGAGCTCGGCGACGTCGTCCAGGATCAGCGCTGATGCCTCGGTCGAGGCCTGCAGATTCTGCTGGAAGGTGGTGGAGAGCTTGGAGATCTGCTGGTTGAGATCACGCAGGAGCTCGTGGCCGACCGCGTCGAGGCGTGCACCGGCGAGGACGAAGTCGAGGTGATACCGCCGCACCAGGGCGACGTCCTCGGGGGTGAGAACAGGAGCAGCAACCCCTTCTGAGTCCAGCGCCGCGTGTACGGCGTCGATGCGGGCGAAGAGCGCGGTGTCCAGGTGGATCTGGTCCGAGTGGGCGGCGAGCTTCGGTGCGTAGTCCTTCTCGATCGCGCGGATCTCCGCGTCGGAGTTCGCGGAGACCAGGTTGAAGAACAGGTATGACGCCCGCGCCAGCAGCTGACCGGATCTCTCCAGCGCGACCAGCGTGTTGGAGAAGGTGGCCGGCTCGGGGTTCGCTGCGATCTCGTCGATCTCCCGGAGCTGCTCGGCCATGCCCTCGTCGAACGCGGGCCCGAAATGCTCGGTGCGCACGTCGGCGAACGGGGGCAGTTCGAACGGCAACGGGGACGGTGCGGCCAGGGGGTTGTCACCCAGAGAGACGGACGTCCGGTGGATCGTCATCGATGGGATTCCTTTTCGACCGGCGGCGACCCTGGTCGGCCGACACGACGACAGCCAGTCCATCACATCGGGCCATCACATCGGGAATGGGGCGACGCCGGCGACGGGCTGAAAAGTTGGATCGGTCGGTGCGCCCTCCATGAAGAGAAGGCGCACCGGCCGTCGACAGGCGGCTCGGTGTGAACCAGGCCGACGGGTCTGTCGGAACCGATCCACTCCCAGGAGCTTGGCTCGGTCCCCGCCGCGGGACGTACCAGGAGTGGAGCTGATGCCAACACTGCCGAACAAGGTAAGGCTAACCTATCTCAGTCGGGCCTGGCAAGCCTCGCCGGGAGAACTCTTCCGGCGAGGCGCCTACAGGATGGCGCCGGGCGAATACCGGGCCGCCTCAGGGTGTTCTGCCGTCACCGCGGCGATCTTGGCCAGCACCCCGGTCACCTGCTGCGCGGCCATCCCGGTGAACGACAGCGGGTCGGACAGGAGGGTGTCCAACTGCTCGCGGGTGAGCGCCAGTCGGGGGTCGGCGGCGAGGCGGTCGGTGAGGTCGTTCTCGATCTGGCCGCTCTCCCGCATTGCGAGCGCCACCCCGACCGAGTGCTCCTTGATGGCTTCGTGGGCGCTCTCGCGTCCTACCCCGGCCCGGACTGCGCCCATCAGCACCTTGGTGGTGGACAGGAACGGGAGGTAGCGCTGGAGTTCACGCTCGATGACGGCCGGGTAGGCGCCGAAATCCTCGAGAACGGTGAGGAAGGTCTCCAGCAGCCCGTCGATGGCGTAGAACGCGTCGGGGAGGGCGATCCGGCGGACCACCGAGCAGAAGACGTCACCCTCGTTCCACTGGGCGCCGGCCAACTCGGCCGTCATGGACGCGTAGCCACGCAGGATCACGGCGAGCCCGCAGACCCGTTCGCACGAGCGGGCGTTCATCTTGTGCGGCATGGCCGAGGACCCGACCTGGCCAGGCTGGAAGCCCTCGGTGGCGAGCTCCGCGCCGGCCATCAGCCGGATGGTGGTGGCGAGCGAGGACGGTCCGGCGGCGAGTTGCACCAGGGCGGAGACCACCTCGAAGTCGAGCGACCGCGGGTACACCTGGCCGACGGAGGTCAGCACCGGGGTGCCGGGTCCGGCGACCTCGGCGACGACCTGCGCCTCCAACCGGTCCAGGGCCTCCGGAGATCCCAGCAGGTCGAGCATGTCCTGGGCCGTCCCCATCGGACCCTTGATGCCGCGCAGTGGGTATCGCTCCAGCAACGAGGAGATCCGTTGGTAGGCAAGCAGTACCTCCTCGGCGGCGGAGGCGAAGCGCTTGCCGAGGGTGGTGGCCTGGGCCGGCACGTTGTGCGAGCGCCCCGCCATCACCAGCTCCGCGTACTCGGCGGCCCGTCGTCCGAGATGGTCGAGCAGCGACACGGTCCGGTCGCGCACCAGTCGCATCGACTGGAGGATCTGCGCCTGCTCGACGTTCTCGGTGAGATCCCGGCTGGTCATGCCCTTGTGGATCTGCTCGTGCCCGGCGAGGGCGTTGAACTCCTCGATCCGGGCCTTCACGTCGTGCTTGGTGATCCGCTCGCGGGCGGCGATCGAGCCGAGGTCGACCTGGTCGACGACGGCCTCGTAGTCGGTCAGCACCTGCGGCGCGACGGTCAGTCCGAGCCCGGACTGCGCGCGCAGCACCGCCAGCCACAACCGGCGCTCGGCCACGATCTTGTTCTCCGGCGACCAGATGGCCACCATCTCCGGCGAGGCGTAGCGCCCGGCGAGGACGTTGACGGTCGGTCCGGGGGCTCTGCTCGATTCGGCGGCTGACGGCGTGGCGGGTGCGGCGGTGGAAGTCACGTGCCTCATTCTCCCAGCCCCGCGGGCCCGCCGTCGACGGACCAGCCAGGACCGTCGCCAACGCGGCCGACTTGGCGACAGGCCCTCAGCCCAGGGCCTTGATGACGGCCCGACCCGCGGCGATCAACTGGTCGGTGGTGACCTTCTGCGGGAAGTCCCCACTGATCAGCAGGTAGACCTCGTAACCGCTGCCGTAGACCCAGATGTCGCTGTCCGAGCCGAACGAGGTGAGGGCGAACACGTCGGGCGAGGCGGTCTTCGAGCACGGGGCGCCCGCATCCGGCAGCAGGCACGCGCCGGGCTTCGCCTTGCGGACGTCCAGCGTCACGGACGCCGCCGCATCGGTCGAGGACGGCAGCACGACTCCGGTGCTGATGCAGCCGGTCGGCGCAGCGGCGGCATCGAAGTAACCGGCCGGGAACGCCGATCTGGCGGCCTTGATCGCCGCGGCCGAGAGCGTGACGCACTCACCGGTGCCACCGGAACCCGGAACGGTCGAGAGCGGCGAGGCGGGAGTGATCGGGCGAGGGGTGCTGGCGCTGGACGACGCGGCGGAAGGAGCGCCCGAGGAGGCCGGGCCAGAAGAAGCCTGCCCGGATGCCGCGGCCCGCTCGGTGGCCTGGGCCGCGGCCGCGGTCCGGTCGGGGACGAGGGCCCCCGAGGACGCGGCCGACGAAGACCCCGCGGCGGCTGCCGACGAGGCCATGGGTGCGGACGACGCAGCGGAGGAACCTGCCGCCGACGACGACCCGGCGGTGTAGCCACCCGCGGTATCCGAAGAGGCGCCGGCAGGAGCAGCCGCGACCGAAGCAGACGAGCTCGAACTGGCGGCTGTGGCGGTGTTCGACGAGGACCTGCCCAGGCGTGGCAGAACCAGCACCACCGCCCCGACCAGCGCCGCGGCCACCACTAGGTTGCGCACGATCTTCACTCGCCGGACCCTGGTGTCCAGACCTCCACGGGCCTCGATCTTGCCCAGCCGCACCACTTCCAGCGGTGACAGCTGTGAGCTCGGCGAACCCTCGACCAGCGAGGCGAACAGGGCGGCGACGGCCTTCTCGTCCGGCGTGCGGTGGTCCGGCCCATCGTGTTCAGCCGCGTGCTCGTCCGGCGTTGCGTCGTCAGCCATTCCCTGTCACCTCCTTCCCTTTCCATCCGTCGGCCCGCCACGATCCCGCGGGGTCCCCAGTTCGCCCATGGCCTGCAATGCCTTCTTCAGAGCCGCCAGCCCACGGGCGGTCTGGGACTTGACGTTGCCCTCCGAACAGCCGAGTGCCGAGGCACTCTCGGCCACGTCGAGACCTTCGAAGTAGCGCAGCACCAGCACGGCCCGCTGCCCGGAGGGCACCTGTTCCAAGGCGCTCTGCACCAGTTCCCGGTCGGAGATGACGCTCGCGATGTCGAAGGTGTCGACCGTCTCCGGCAGCACCTCGACGGCCCGCTCCCGGCGCCACGGCCGGCGCGACTCGTCAACGGTTGCGCGGACCAGGCACGACCGCACGTACGCGTCCAACGCGCGGTGGTCCCGGATTCGTTCCCACGCCCCGTAGAGCTTGACGAAGGCGATCTGGGTGAGATCGTCGGCGCGGTGCCAGTCTCCGCACAACAAATAGGCCGTTCGTCGGACATGATCGCGGCGCGCGGTGACGTACTGGGAGAATGCGCCATCCTCCTCGGGCCCCACGCGGACCTCCTCGTTGCCTCTAGGACGGAACTGTCCGGTAGCGGGGTTGCACTGGGTTCTGCTTTCGCCGGCTCTTCGCTTGCGGGCAGGGTCGCATTGTTTCCTACCGCGGGGGGTGGTCGGCGCGGTTTCGCGCCCGAGTCGTGATCTGGAAGCATGGCCAGGCGTGTCCACGCCCGATTCGTCGTCGTCGCGGGCGAGCCTGTTGGCCCTGATCGGACTGCTGAGCGTGGCCGCGGCCTGGGGCTCCAGCTTCCCCCTCACCAAGAGCCTGCTGGAGCGGATGACGCCGCTCAACTTCCTGGCCGTCCGGTTCACCATCGCCGCGATGGTGATGCTGATCGTCTTCCACCGTGCGGTCCGTGCGCTGACCCGCCGGAGCCTGCAGCGCGGCGCGATCCTGGGCCTGACCTACGGCATCGCCCAGATCGTCCAGACCACCGGATTGGCCCACACCTCGGCCAGCGTCAGCGGATTCGTCACCGGGATGTACGTCGTCCTGACGCCGATCTGCGCCGCGGTGCTGCTGCGCACCGCGATCGGCAGACGAGTGTGGATCGGGGCCGTCATCGCGACGATCGGACTGGCGTTGTTGGCGCTGTCCGGTCTGCACCTGGGTTTCGGCGAGGCCATCACACTGGCGTCGGCGGTCATCTACGCGCTGCACATCGTCGGTCTCGGTCACTGGTCGACCGCCCGGGAGGCGCTCGGGCTGGCCGTCGTGCAGATCGTCGCGACCGGGCTGGTCAGCCTGATCGCCGCGACCATCGCGGATCCCGGCGGCCTGACCCTGCCGCACGGCCCGTTCGACTGGATCGCCCTGATCTACATGGCGCTGATCTCGGGGGCGCTGGCGATGATCGTCCAGTCCTGGGCACAGGCGCATCTCGCACCGTCGCGGGCGGCGATCATCATGTCGACGGAACCCGGCTGGGCGGCGCTGTTCTCGATCACCTTCCTGTCCGAGCCGCTGACCTGGCGCATCGCCGTGGGCGGCAGCCTGATGCTGGCGGCGATGGTGATCGTCGAGACCGGACCACGTCATCCCGGCGACGCGCCGCACCCCGACCAGGTACCGAAACTCGCCGCCTGACCGGTGCCGGGACGGCCCGACCCGCCGAGCCCGAATTCGACCGGGACACCGCGGAGATGTGACGGTTGTCCGACGGACCCGGTCGGGACCCCGGATCCGGCCGGGCCGCACAACTTCGGTCAGTAACGTGCAAACGGTGTCGACCCTGGTGCTGCTCGGATTCGTCGGTGGCCTGATCACCGGCATCTCCCCGTGCGTGCTGCCGGTGCTGCCGGCCGTGTTCATGGCCGGGTCGAACAGCCGCCGCCCGTACCTGGTGGTGCTCGGGCTGGCGTTGAGCTTCAGCATCTTCACCCTGCTCGGCACGCTGCTGCTGTCCGCGCTGCACCTTCCGCAGGGGGTGATCCGGTGGGGCGGTCTCATCGTGCTCGTCCTGCTGGGCATCGGCATGATCGTGCCCCGGTTCGAGCAGATCCTCGAGCGCCCCTTCGCCCGGATCCCGGCCCTGCGGGTGTCCGGGCGCGATGAGTCCGGGAAGGCCAGGGGCGGGTTCGTCCTCGGCTTGGCCCTCGGCGCGGTCTACGTCCCGTGCGCCGGTCCGATCCTGGCGGCGATCACGGTCGCCGGCGCCACCGGACAGATCGGCGGGAAGACCGTCGCACTGACCCTCGCCTTCGCCATCGGGACCGCCATCCCGCTGCTCTTCTTCGCGCTCGCCGGCAATCGGGTCGGAGCACGCGTCAAGGCCTTCCGCACCCACCAGCGCGGGCTGCGGATCGGTGCCGGGGTGGTGGTGCTCGCCCTTGCGGTCGCCCTGACGTTCAACGTCACCGACTATCTGCAGCGGGCCATTCCCGACTACACCACCAGCCTGAACTCGGCGATCGGCGCCGCCGACGTGCCGCCGGAGCTGAGCACGCCGCCGAATCCGCAGTTGTCGATCTGCAGCCAGGACCTGCGGGCGGTGCTGCAGGGCTGCGGTCCGGCGCCGGAGATCGCCGGGATCTCGCAGTGGCTGAACACCCCCGACGGCTCGCAGATCAGCATCGCGTCGCTGAAGGGCAAGGTGGTGCTGGTCGACTTCTGGGCCTACTCGTGCATCAACTGCCAGCGCGCCATTCCGCACGCCAACGCCTGGTACTCCGCCTATGCCGCCGACGGGCTCGAGGTGGTCGGCGTGCACACCCCGGAGTACGCGTTCGAGCACGTCACCGGCAACGTGCAGGCCGGCGCCGAGCGGCTGGGCATCAGGTACCCGGTGGCCCTCGACAACGACTACACGACCTGGAAGAACTACGGCAACAGCAACTGGCCGACCGAGTACCTGATCGACGCGACGGGCCAGGTCCGCCACGTCTCCGTCGGCGAAGGTCGGTACGCGGCCATGGAGAGCCTGATCCGCAAGCTGCTGGTGGCCGCGAAGCCTGGCCTCCAACTGCCGAAGGCGACCATCGTCGACGACACCACCCCGACGTCGAACGATCTGACGGCCGAAACCTATCTCGGCGTCGAACTGACCCAGAATTTCGGCGGCAGTACCCCCTTGGTGGCCGGCCCCAACACCTATCGCTTCCCGACGACCGTGCCGGAGGACGAGTTCGCCCTCGACGGGCAGTGGTCGGCGGACAAGGAGTCGATCACTGCCACGTCGGACGCGAAGATCCGGCTGAACTTCAACGCCGGCACGGTGTACCTGGACGTCGGCGGCACCGGAACGCTGACCACCACCTATGACGGCAAGACCACCACCCTGCCCGTCTCCGGGGCGCCCGACATCTACCCGGTGGTGTCCGGCGACGAGGAACGACGCGGTTCGCTGACCGTGTCGCTGTCCCCCGGGCTGACGGCCTATTCGTTCACCTTCGGCTGACGCCCGTTCACCTCCGGCTGACGCCGGCCCCGGTCGGGTCCCCCTCGAGCAGATCGTCGTCGACGGAAATGCCCTGCGCGGGTAGTACGAGTGGCGAGACGATCTGTGCGCCAACCGGTCCGGGCCTCGTGGTAACAGGAAGAGCCAGCCACACCGACGTGGTACCGGCCAGGTGGGCGATCTGCCGGTCCGTCACGACCCTGGTGATGCGTCCGTCGGGTTGGGCGAAGAGCAGTGACTCGACGCCCATCTGGCGCATCCGCCTGGCCACGTCCAGAAGATCGCCGGAGGCGGACAGGCGCGAGACCTCCGACCGGGTTTCATCGATCTGGTCGGCCTGGTCGGTCTGATCGGTCTGATCGGTCTGATCGGCCTGGTCGGTCTGATCGGCCTGGTCTGGCTGGTCGGGGGAATGGCTGTATCTGCTGGGAATCATCGGCTCTGCCACCTGCCCGCGAGACGTTGCTGTAGATCCGTCGCCGCCCTGGCGACTGATCGTCAGTGTTCCCCTGGTTCGTCCCAAAACCTAGGGCCTGCTCCGATCATGTGACCAAGGCGTAGCAGTCAGTGACCTTTGAAGCGTCACCGCACGGATCAGACAGCAGGCGATGGGCGCGGCGGCACCACGCAGTCGATTGCGTCGGTCGAGCGCGGACGGAGCGACACGATCTCGGCCAGGATCGAGACGGCGATCTCCGGCGGGGTCCTTGCGCCGATCTCCAGACCGGCCGGCGTGCGTACTTTCTCACGCAACGAGTCGTCGACATCGAGGGCGGCGAGCACGGCAGGACTCCGTCGCCGATTGGCGATCAGCGCGACGTACGGCACGCCGGCTCGCAGAGCCGCTGCGAGCACCGGGATCTCGTCGGGAAGGTGTGAGGCGACGACCACTGCCGCGGCTTCGTGCACCCGCGACTCCGCCTCACCCTGGTCGACCACGTCGACCCGCATCTGCAGGGCCCGGCCGACCGCGGTGAGCGACTCCGCGATCGGGCCGCCGGCCAGGACGAGCATCAGCGGGGCAGCATTTTCCATCGGTGCGGTGTCCATGAACGCCAGTGTCCCGCAACCCGGGTGCGGGTGGCGGGACACTGGTGATATCCGGGATGGCCGGGCGGATCTGTTCGCCTGGTCAGGTGGACAGCGGGACCACCCAGATGGGCGTGGTGGTCGGGGTCACCGAGACCGGTGATGCGGGTTCGACCGAGACTCCGACCGCGGTGGAACCGGCACGCACATCAGCGGTGACCGCCGTGACGGAACCGTCGGCTTTCCGGTCGACCACTCCCGCCGAGGTGGCGTTCTTCGCATCGGATCCGTGCAGCACCCAGAGTTGGTAGACCGACCCGGCCGGCAGCGCCGGCAGGTTCGGCATGTTGACCACGGCGGCGTCGCAGGACGGCGTCAACGTGACGGTGCCTCCGCTACCGACGTTGGGCACCAAGGTCGCCTTGTCCGTGGCCGAGGCCAGGCAGGCAGCTACCGAAGGGGTCGAAGGCGACTGGTTGGCGACGACCAACGTGGTCCCACCGCCGATGACCAGCACGGCCACGGCTGCAGCCAGGAGCGCCTGCGGACGGCGGTACCAGGGGCGACGCATCGGGATGACCTCGGCAAGCGGGCCGTCCGGTGCGTCCTCCTGCACGGGCCACACTGGACCGGTACCTGTCGCGACGTTCGGCTGGCGGTGCCGGCCGAGCGTGCTATCGGTGAGCGGAGGCAGCTGCGGCGTCCTGGCCACGGCCTCCATCACCGAACGACGGAGGCTGGCCGGAGGCGTCTGGGCCACCGAGCTACCCAGTGTCGCAGCCGTTTCCAGGAAACTGGTCAGCTCCGCGGCACACGTCGGACAGGAATCGAGGTGGTCGGTGAACTCCACTGCCTCGTCGTCGGGCAAGGAGCCCAACGCCATGGCACCGCTGTTGAGGTGCTGATCGGTGTTCATGCCTGTACTCCCAAGCAGTCGCGCAGACGGATCATGCCGTCTCGCAGCCGGGTTTTGATGGTCGGAAGTGGCGTGGTCAGCAGTTCGGCTACCTCACGGTAGGTGTATCCGCTGTAATAAGCCAGTGTGATGGATTCACGTTGTAGGTCAGTGAGTGCGCCGAGGCACTTTTGTACCGCTTTTCGCTCGAATGCCGACTCGACCGCGTCCACGACGGTGTCGATCTCGATCTCGTGGGAGGCATAGGCGACCTTGAGCTCACGATCGGACGAGGCCTGGGCCGAACGCACCCGGTCGACGGACCGGGCGTGGGTGAGCGTCATCACCCAGGAGGTGGCCGAACCTCTGGCCGGGTCGAACCGGCTGGCTCGCCGCCAGATCTCCAGGAAGACCTCCTGGGCGACCTCCTCGGCCTGGCTCGGATTCCGGACGATCCGCCGGGCCAGTCCGAAGACCCGGCCCGCGAACAGGTCGTACAGCGTCTCGAACGCCTTCTCGTCGCCGAGTGCGATGCGTCGCAACAGGTCTTCCGGTACTGCGGCGGCGGCGACGTCAGGATCGCGGTCGGACGGGAGCGACGGGACTGCCGACAGGCTCCGCAACTGCGGGGTGTTAGCAGACATCTGGGCGTTCCTCCGATCGTGGGATGTACTCACTCACCTGCTGTGGTGGTCAAACGGTCATTCGGCGCCGACCGCTGTGCGGATGGCCCGGAGCAGGGCCGGGCGCGAAGTCTTACCGGAGGCTTACCGATGCGTTGTTTCTCGTCCCTCTCACCAGCTCTGGAGAGACACTGCGGAAGTAGGGGATGGGGCCGACAGCACATGCCGGTATCCCATCCGAAACGCCTCCCGCCACGAAGGAACCAGCATGACCACCACTTCCCGGCCGACCCCCAACAGGGTTCCCGCCAGTACCGCACCGCGTGCTCCATGGCAGCCGGGCTTCGTCGTCTCCGCCCTCGTCGGGCTCGTCGCGATGGGCCTCGCCATCGGCGTCGCCGAGCTGATCTCCGCCCTCGGCGTGTGGCTCGGCTGGCTCTCCACCGCCTCTTCGCCGATCACCTCCCTCGGCACCGCGTTCATCCACCTGACGCCCGAGTGGCTGAAGGAATACGCCATCCGGACGTTCGGCCAGAACGACAAGACTGCGCTCCGTGTCGGCATGTACGTCACGTTGTTCGTCGTCGCGTTGATCATCGGCCTGGTCGGTCGGCGCAGCCCGCGCATCGCCGCCGGCGTGACGGTTGTCCTCATCGTCGTGACGCTGGCCGCCATCTTCACCACCACCGGTGTCGTCGCCTTCGACGCCCTGCCGATCCTCATCGGCGGCGCCGTCGGCATCTACCTGCTGGTCACCGTCTTCCGGCGGACCGTCGCCCCGGAGCTGCTCGTCGTGGGCGCCCCTGCCGGCACGGCCACCGCGTTGCCATCCGTTCCCGCTGAGTCTTCGACGAGCGCCGCCGTCTCGACGGTGAAGTCCGGCGCCTCCGAGACTGTTACGCCCGCTGCCGATGGCGAGCTGTACGACTCCAAGCCAGGCACCTCGGGCGACCAGCACCCGATGGCCCTCGCGTCCGCAGCAGCGGGCCGGCCGGCCACGAGGGTCCGCGCAGGCATGGATCGGCGTCAATTCTTCCGTCTCGCTGCGATCGGCGCAGTGGTGGCCGTGGCCGCCGGCGCCATCTCCCGGTGGATCCCGAGCACCGCCCAGGTCACCGCCAGCCGCGCCAAGGCCGTCGTGCCGGTGCCGGTGGTCAAGGAGGCCCTCCCTGCCGGCACCGACTTCAACCTCAGCGGACTCACGCCTTACAAGACCGCGACCGACGGCTTCTACCGGGTGGACACGGCGTTCGTGCCGCCGAACGTCACGGCCGAGGAGTGGGGCCTGAAGATCCACGGCATGGTCGACAAGGAGATCAGCATCGACTACAACACCCTGATCGCCCGTCCGCAGATCGAGCGCACCGTCACGCTGACCTGCGTGTCGAACCCGGTGGGCGGCAACCTGGCCGGCAACGCCACCTGGATCGGCGCCCGGATCGACGACCTGCTGAAGGAGGCCGGGCCGCAGAGCGGTGCCGACTGCGTGCTCTGCACCAGCAAGGACGGCTTCACCCTGACCGCTCCCCTCGACGCTCTGACCGACGGTCGCGACGCCATGCTGGCCGTGGCGATGAACGGTGAGGTGCTCCCGATCGAGCACGGCTTCCCGGTGCGGATGGTCGTCCCCGGTCTCTACGGCTACGTCTCGGCCACCAAGTGGATCACCGAGATGAAGGTTTCGAAGTTCTCCGAGGAGACGGCCTACTGGACCGCTCGTGGCTGGTCGGACCGTGGCCCGATCAAGACGGCCTCGCGGATCGACGTGCCCAAGGGCTTCGCGCAGTTCCCGGCCGGCGACGTCACCATCGCGGGTGTGGCCTGGGCCCAGCACCGCGGGATCGACAAGGTCGAGATCCAGGTCGACGACGGTCCGTGGCAGGCAGCCGAGCTCGCCGGTGACGCCTCGATCGACACCTGGCGCCAGTGGAAGTTCGTCTGGAAGGCCACCGCCGGCACCCACACCGTGCAGTCCCGGGCGACCGACGGCACCGGCGCGGTGCAGACGGCGACCGTCGCCGACGTCCTCCCCAACGGCGCCAGCGGCTACGACTCCCGCAGCATCGTCGTCTCCTGACCCCCGCCCGCTGACCCCGGGCCGCCCCTCAGGTTCAGCGCATACAGGAGTGCCCGGCGCATACGGAAAGGCCGGAATTCGTCGAAAATCGACGAATTCCGGCCTTTCCGTATGCGCAGGACCTTTTGGTTGCGCGGAAACAGCGCGGCCGGGCTGGAAGAATCCGGCACATGATCAAGTGGGTGGTGTTCGACCTCGGCGACGTGGTGTTGCGCGCGACGACTGCGTTCGGCCCGCTCGCCGAGCTGCTCACGGTGGCGCCGGATGCGTTCACGGCAGCGTACTTCGAGCATCGCCGGGCGTACGACCTGCACACGGATCCGGCGATCTTCTTCACCGACGTGGCCCGGTCGTCGGGGGCCGGGCGGCCGGACGCCGCGCTGATCGCCGAGCTCGTACGGATCGATGACCTCGGTTGGAGCGTCACCGATCCGGACATGCTCCGGCTCATCGAAGAACTGCACGCGGCCAGGATCTCGCTCGCCGTGCTGTCCAACGCGCCGTCCTCGATGGGGCGGCTGATCGAGGTCCAGCCCTGGGTCGGTCCGTTCCAGCATCTGCTGTTCTCCGGGGACCTGGGCCTCATGAAGCCTGACGCGGAGATCTACCGCCGGCTGCTGGCGCAGCTCGCGGTCCACGCCGACGAAGTCGCGTTCCTGGACGACCGACCCGACAACATCAATGGTGCGATCGGCGTGGGTATCCACGGGTTCGTCTTCAAGGGTGCGACTGCCGCCCGCGCAGATCTGCGCGGGCTCGGCCTGCCGGTCTGACGACGCGGCGTCCGCGATCACGACGCGGCGTCCGCGATCACGACGCGGCGTCCGCGATCACGACGCGGCGTCCGCGATCACGACGCGGCGTCCGCCATGACCCGGCAATCCCTTGGCCGGGCGTGCCAGCGAAGCCCACGGCGGGCGAGAAACGTCAGCGGCGGTTGCTGATCGACCTGCGGTTGCGGCCGGCGATGGCGCTGACCGCGTAGACGCCGCCGGCGATCAGGGCGACCCACAGCACGGTGTGGGCGACGAAGCCGACCACCGCTCCGATGATGCTGAACGCGATCCACAGCACCACGATCGCGCCGACGATCTTCAGTACCTTCTCCATGACAGTCTCCGACTTTCGTTGCTCGGGCCGATCTGTTGACCGGCACTGATTTCAGACTGCACCTTCTGGGACCTCCGCACCTCCGGGATCGACCCTGAACTTCCATTCAGGGGTGACCCTGGTGCGGTCCACACCGGGGTCGCGGCGGGTGTTGGTCACATCCGGCCTCGAAGCGGGCACGTCGGTTCCTAGAATGGTGCAGTGGATGAACAATCACCGACCCGATCAGCCGCTGTGACCGAGCGGGTCGAACCCGCGATCGCCGGCCGGACCTTCGATGCCGTGCTGTTCGACATGGACGGGACCCTGGTCGATTCCACCCCCGCAGTGGAGCGTTCGTGGGCCACCTGGGGCGCCGAGTACGGCCTGACCAGGTCGGCCCTCGCCGCCGGGCACGGCCAGCCGGCCTCGCAGTTGGTCCGCCTTCTGCTGGCCGCCGACCAGATCGACGGCGGCCTGGCCAGGATCGCCGAACTCGAACTCGAAGACCTCCACGACATCACGGTGCTCCCCGGCGCCGCCGAGCTGCTGGCCGCGATGCCCGCCGACCGCGTCGCCATCGTCACCTCGGCGACCAGGCAGCTGGCGGAAGCCCGGATCGCCGCCGCGGGCCTCACCGCCCCGGCCGTTGTCGTGACGTTCGACGACGTCACCCACGGCAAACCGAATCCGGAGCCCTTCCTGACGGGCGCCGCCCGGCTCGGCATCGACCCGTCCAGGTGCCTGGTCGTCGAGGACGCTCCAGCCGGCATCAAGGCCGGCCGAGCCGCCGGCTGCGCGACGCTCGCCGTCACCACCACCAGCACCCGCTCCGAACTGGACGCCGACCTGGTGGTCGACAGCCTGGCGCAGGTCTCGATCGTGCCTGGCCCCGAGGGGTTCTCGCTTCTCGTCGGCTGAGATCAGCTGCGGCGCAGGAACTTGCCGAACGCATCCAGGCCGCCCGTGATGGTCGCCCGGGTCCCGGCGAAGGACATCCTCAGGAATCGATGACCGTCGATCGGGTCGAAGTCGATCCCGGGCGCGACGGCCACCCCCGCCTCGTCGAGCAACCGCGCACAGAAGGCCTGGGAGTCGTCCGTCAGGTGGGAGACGTCGGCGTAGACGTAAAAGGCGCCGTCGGCCGGAGCGAGCCGGTCGATCCCCAGCGAGCGCAGCCCGTCCAGCAGCAGACCCCGGTTCCCGGCGTAGCGCGCGACATGGCCGTCGCATTCGTCGTAGGACTGGAAGGCTGCGACCGCGGCGTACTGTGCCGGGGCCGGCGGGCAGATCGCCATGTTGCCGGCCAGCGCGTCCACCGGGTCGGTGAGATCCTCGGGCACCAGCAGCCAGCCGATCCGCCAGCCCGTCATCGAGAAATACTTCGAAAACGAGTTGACGACGAAACCGGAACGGTCGGTCGACCAGCTGCAGGACGACTCGCCGCTGTAGGTGATGCCGTGGTAGATCTCGTCGGAGATCAGCCGGATGCTCTGCGCTGCACAATAAGTCGCCATCGTCGCGAGTTCGGCAGGCTCGAGCATGGTGCCGGTCGGGTTGGCCGGCGAGGCCACCACCAATCCCTGCAGTTCCAGGTCGGCGATCATCTCCACCGTTGGCTGGTAACGGCTTTCGAGGCCACACGGCAGGTCGATCACCTCACACCCCAGCGCCTGCAGGATGTTCCGATACGCGGGATAGCCGGGACGCGCCAGGCCGACCCGGTCACCGACGTCGAACGCGGACAGGAAGGCCAGCAGGAATCCGCCGGACGACCCGGTGGTGACGAAGACCCGTGCGGGATCGACGTCCAGGCCGTAGGTGCGTTGGTAGTGGCCGGCGATCGCCTCCCGGAGCGGGGCGATCCCCGGGGCCGGGGTGTAGCCGAGCAGCTGCTCGTCCAGGGCAGCCCGGGCCGCGGCCAGGACCGGCGCCGGCGCCGGAGTCGACGGCTGGCCGGCCGTCAGATCGAAGACCGGTGCGCCGGTGTCGGCCCGGCGGGCCGCCGCGGCCAGTACCCGCATGACGTGGAACGGCGCCACCTCGGACCGGTTGGAGGGCGAGAACCCAAGGCCGGCAACCGATCCCCCATCGGTCACGGCACGCTGACCGGTCACGGCGCGCTGATCCGGCCTGCCGCGGCCGCAGCGCCGATGTCGGTGCGGTGCTGCGATCCACGCATCGCCACCCGATCGACCAAGGCGTATGCCTTCTCCCGCGCATCACCCAGATCGCGGCCGGCGGCCGTCGCGGACAGCACCCGTCCACCGCAGGAGAGCACCCGTCCGGCGTCGTCCCGGCGGGTTCCGGCATGCAGGATGCCCTCTTCATCGCCACCTTCGATGACGTCACCGACGACGGGCGAGCCGGGGTACCCCTCGGAGGCGATGACGACGGTCACCGCGGAGCCACTCCGGAACACCGGCGGCGACACCAGGCCCAGATCGCCCGCAGCTGCGGCGGCCAGCAGACCGGCCAGTGGCGAGTCCAGCAGTGCCAGCACGACCTGGGTCTCGGGATCGCCGAACCGGCAGTTGAACTCGATGACCTTCGGCCCGTCGACGGTCAGCACCAGACCTGCGTAGAGCAGTCCAGCGAAAGGTGCTCCCCTGGATGCCATCTCGGTGAGGACCGGATCCAACACCTCGCGTTGCACCTGCGGCACCAGATCGACCGGCGCCCAGTCCAGCGGGGCATAGGCGCCCATGCCACCGGTGTTCGGGCCTTCGTCACGATCAGCGAGACGCTTGAAATCCTGCGCCGGCAGCAGCGGGACCGCCCGGACGCCGTCGCACACCGCGAACAGCGACACCTCCGGTCCAGCGAGGAACTCCTCGACCAGGACCGGATGGCCACCCTCCATCACCGCGAGGGCATGGGCGACGGCGATCTCGCGATCGGACGTCACCACCACCCCCTTGCCCGCAGCGAGCCCGTCGTCCTTGACGACGTACGGGGCCCCGCACAGGTCCAGGGCGGCGTCGATCTCATCGGCGGACACCACCGCGACAGCCATGGCCGTCGGCACCCCGGCCGCCGTCATGACGTCCTTGGCGAAGGCCTTCGACCCCTCGATCCTGGCCGCCGCGGCGGTCGGCCCGAAGACGGCGATGCCCGCTGCGGCGACGGCATCGGCCGCTCCGTTGACCAACGGGACCTCGGGACCGATCACCACCAGGTCCACCCCCAGCTCCAGCGCCAGCGCGGCGACGGCGGACGGGTCCGCGACGTCGAGTGGGAAGGCGGTGGCCAACGAGTGGGTACCGGCGTTACCGGGGGCGACGAAAAGGTCGGTGACGGCCGGGTCGCGGCGTAGTGACCGCAACAGGGCGTGCTCACGAGCACCAGAACCGACGACGAGAATGCGCACGGCATGAGGGTAGCGGGAGTGGATCCGCAGGATGTCCATGTCAGAGTGGCTCCTGTGCCCACCTCCATGAGCTACGACGAGCACCTCGCCGTGATCCGCCACCACAGCGCCGCCCTGCTGGCCGATGCCACGAGGTCCTCCATGTCGGACGTCGTCCCGACCTGCCCGGGCTGGACGGTCGCCGACCTGCTGAAACATCATGGCGGAGTCTGTCGGTGGGCGGCCTCCATCTCCGGCGGCGCCCGCACGAACAACCTGACGAACGCCGAACTGGATGACGTCATGACGGCACCGAAGGCCCGCAAAGCGCTGCTGGCCTGGTACGCCGAGGGGGCGGGACAGCTGGTGACGGCACTGGAGACGGCGCCGGACGGGCCGGCGCTGGTGTTCCTCCGCGACGCGCCGTCGCCCAGGGAGTTCTGGGCCCGGCGCAGCGCCCACGAGACCACCGTGCACCGGGTCGACGCACTGTCGGCCCAGTTGGGGCGCCTGCCGACGGCCGCGAGCACCGACATCACCACCGGTCTGGCCGTGGACGGAATCGACGAGCTGCTGCTGGGGTTCCTGCCCCGCCCGAGCTCGAATCTGCGGGTCGACGAACCGATCGTCGTCAACGTGACCCCGACCGATTCGCAGGCCTGCTGGAACATCGTGATCAGCACCGACCCGCCGGTGACGGCCACCGGCGTGGCCCCGGAGGCCGATGCCACCCTCACCGGTTCGGCGGTCGGTCTCTACCTCGGGCTGTGGAACCGCGGCGACGAGATCGCCGAGCACGGGCTCGCGCCCGTGCTGGGTCTGTGGCGCGAGCGGGTCAGGGTCAGCTGGACCTGAAGCCGGCGCCTCGGACCACGACGTCCTGCAAAGTGCTCGCAATAGCGAGCACTCTGCAGGACGTCAGCCGCCAGCCAGCGGACGTCAGCCGCCAGCCGGCGGACGTCAGCCGCCAGCCGGCGGACGTCAGCCGGCCAGCACGTCGTGCACGACGATGGTCTGGTCCCGTCCGGGGCCGACCCCGATGGCCGAGACCCTGGCCTGGGACAGCTCCTCCACCCGGTTCACGTAGGCCTGCGCATTGGCCGGGAGCTCGGAGAACGAGCGGCAGTGCGAGATGTCCTCGAACCAGCCGGGCATCTCCTCGTAGATGGGCGTGGCGTGGTGGAAGCCGGTCTGGGTGAGGGGCATCTCGTCGTGACGCTGGCCGTCGACGTCGTAGGCCACGCAGATCGGCACGGTCTCCAGCGACGACAGCACGTCCAGCTTCGTCAGGAAGTAGTCGGTGATGCCGTTGACCCTGGTCGCGTACCGCGCGATGACGGCGTCGAACCAGCCGCAGCGACGGAGACGCCCGGTGGTGACGCCGATCTCGCCGCCGGTCTTGCGCAGGTACTCGCCCCACTGGTCCTCGAGCTCGGTCGGGAACGGCCCCGAACCGACCCTGGTCGTGTACGCCTTGAGGATGCCGAGGACCGAGGTGATGGACGTCGGACCGAGTCCTGACCCGACGGCCGCGCCGCCCGCGGTCGGGTTCGAGGACGTCACATACGGGTAGGTGCCGTGATCGACGTCCAGCAGGGTGCCCTGGGAACCCTCCAACAGGATGTGCTCGCCGCGCCGGACGGCCTCGCCGAGCTCCAGGCGGGTGTCGGAGATCCGGTGCTTGAAGGCCTCCGCCTGCTCGAGCACGGTGTCGACGATGCGGCCGGCGTCCAAACCCTTGCGGTTGTAGATCTTCACGAGGATCTGGTTCTTGATGTCCAGCGCCGCCTCGACCTTCTGCGCCAGGATCGACGGGTCGAGCAGATCCTGCACGCGCACGCCGAGGCGGGCGACCTTGTCCTGGTAGGCCGGGCCGATGCCGCGGCCGGTGGTGCCGATCTTGGCCTTGCCCAGGTAGCGCTCGGAGACCTTGTCGATGGCCACGTGGTACGGCATGATCAAATGCGCGTCTGCCGAGATGAATAGCCGGCTGGTGTCGACATTCCGCTCGTCCAAGCCGCCGAGTTCGGTCAGCAGGACACCGGGATCGATCACCACACCGTTGCCGATGACATTGCTGACGCCCGGGGTGAGAATTCCCGAGGGGATCAGGTGGAGGGCGAATTTCTGCCCGTCCGGCAGGACGACGGTGTGGCCGGCGTTGTTGCCGCCCTGATAGCGGACGACCCAGTTGACCCGCTCGCCGTAGAGGTCGGTCGCCTTCCCCTTGCCCTCGTCGCCCCACTGGGCGCCGATCAGGACCATCACCGACATGACACACTCCCTTGAATCTCATCGGCCGGCCACGTGCGGCAGCCGCCAGGGGAAGGGTAGTGGGTGGAATCGATCCTCGTGCTCTGCTGTCGGCCCGACCGGGCGGCAGCACTGGCAGATCCGACCGTTCGCGCGGCCCTCGGCCGATGCGGCGACCTCGCTGTGGAGTTCGTCGGGCCGCGGCCCGACAAGGGCATCGACCCTATGCTGGCCGGGCGCATCGTGGTGCTCGGTGATGACACCGACCTCGCCGCCGTCGTCCTGCGGCTGATGCGGCGCGAACTGCTCGGAAAGGTGATCGTCGGGTTCGCCACCGACCGTTCGACGTCCGTGACCGAACTGTGGTCCTTGCCGCTGGGATCGGCGGCGGTGAAACTGGCGATCGCCGGCGACCCGGACCTGGTGCCGGTGGTGCGGGACGACGTCGGCGGCGTCCTGGTCGGTCTCGGCGGACTGCTGGACGTCCGCGGCACGGTCTACGTCGACGAGAAGCGGGTCCTCCAGGGGTCGGCGGCGCAGGTGCTGGTCGAGCCGCACACCACCAAGGGCCTGTCCGTCACGGTCGTACCCCGCCGGATTCTCGGTTTCGGACGGCGTCCCACCGCCGTCCAGGGTCGGGCGGTGTCGATCGGCACCGCCCCCGCGACGGTGCTGCGGGACGGTGTGACCTACGACCGGCCGATGAACCGCTGGACCTTCTACAAGCACACCGAACCGCTCCGGCTGGTGCGCGGAGTGCTGTGACCGCGTCGACCAGAGCGGCGTGCTGTCACCGACCGGGTCAGGGCAGCATGTCCGCCGGGATGTTGCGGTCGGCGTCGAGCAGGAATGCAGTGATCCGGGCGACCTCGTCGGTTTCCTCGAACAGGGCGGCGGCCTGGCCCAACGCCGCCAGCGCCCGGAGGAACCCGCGGTTGGGCACGTGCGACCAGGGCACCGGACCCGCGCCCTTCCACCCGTTACGACGCAACTGATCCAGCCCGCGGTGGTAGCCCACCCTGGCGAACGCGTAGCCGGCGACGTCGTCCCCGCGATCGAGGGCGGCCTCGGCCAGTTCGGCCCACACCAGACTCGACGTCGGGTGGTTGCGGGCCACCGACTCGGCGGATTGCCCGGCAGCCAGATCGGCGTCGGCAGGGTCGACGGGCAGGGTGACCGGGGGCGGTCCCAGCAGGTTCGGTCCATTCATCCCCCCATCCTGCCGGTATCCGCCTCCGGACCTCGCATCGCCGCCTGCTGGATCCGAAAACGCCGCCTGCTGGATCCGAAAACGCCCCCGCCGGATCCGGAACCCGTGCCTGCCGGGCCCGGAACCCGTGCGTCAGATCTGGAACTGCGCCGCCAGCGAGCGGTCCACCTGCTGGTAGTAGGTCCTGGCATTGCCCACCGCCTCGGCGAGGCTACGGAGCACCAGCTGGCGGTCGACGGCCGCCGCCTCCCAGTTGGCCTTCAGCAGCTTGAACGACGTGAGTGCCTGCGCGTCCATGTCCGCCGTGGCCCCCACCGCAGAATCGAGCTGACCGAGGTGGGTCTCGATGCGGCCCCAGGTTGCCACCAGTCCGTCCTGGCCGGAGGACATCACCGAGTAGTTCGCCCTGATCGTCGACATCAGCGGAGCCCCCGCAGACCCTCGGCCAGACTGCCTTCGGCCTCGGCGAACCGATGCCCGGTGGTGACAAGGCCGGCGCCGTGGCCGAGCAGTGCGTTCTTGAGCTGGGTGGCCTGGTCCAGGTAACCGTGCATGGCCGTCGCGAACTGGGGCGCCGCCGAGTCGGACTGCCAGCCCGATCGGATCTGGGCCAGCAGATCCGTCATGGTCGAGATCTCCCCGGCCAGCAGGGTGCCGACGTCCGTCACTCCCGCGCCTGCCGCGGTGATGCGTTCGGTGCTGATGGTGATGCCGTCCATGTCGCAAGTCCTCTCGGAAACATAGCTGTCGAACCACAACTGTCGGAATGCAGTTGTCGGGACACCGATCGAAATACAGTGGAACTGCGGTGATGCAGGACATCGTTTCGCCACCCACCCCGGTCGGGAAAGAAGCCATCGAGAAATGTGGATGGTTTGGGGCATGTGGACAACTCGGACCTGAAACGCTCGACCCCTCACAACCGAAAGGTCTCCCATGGCGCTGCGCGTTCTGGTCACCGGCGCATCCGGATTCATCGGCTCGAAGCTGTGCCCGGCCCTGCTCGAGGCGGGTTACGAGGTCCGTGCGATGACCCGCACCCCGGAGAAGTACACCGGCGTCGGCGACCCGGTGGCCGCCGACGTGTCCGACCCTGACACCCTGCCGCCGGTGCTCGCGGGCATCGATGCCGCCTACTACCTGGTGCACTCCCTGGACTCCGGCGACTTCGTCGAGAAGGACGCCGAAGCGGCCAGGGCCTTCGGTACCGCCGCTGCGGCAGCCGGCGTCCAGCGGATCATCTACCTGGGCGGGCTCGGTGCGGAGGACGAGAAGTTGTCGGCCCACCTGCAGTCCCGCCGTCAGGTCGAGGATCTGCTCGGCGAGGCGGGCGTTCCCGTCACGGTCCTACGCGCCGCGGTGGTCGTCGGCCACGGCGGGATCTCGTGGGAGATCACCCGACAGCTGGTCAAGCACCTGCCGATCATGGTCGCGCCGCGCTGGGTGAAGACCCGCACGCAGCCCATCGCACTGCCCGACGTCATCCGGTATCTCGTCGGCGTCCTGCAGGCGCCGGAGGCCAAGGGCAGGGTCTACGACATCGGTGGGCCCGAGATCCTGAGGTACGTCGACATGCTCAAGCGCGCGGCCGTGATCCAGAACAAGCGGGCGCTGCCGCTCTTCATCGTGCCGCTGCTGACCCCGCGACTTTCGTCGGGCTGGTTGACCCTGGTGACCGACGTCGACTTCGAGACCAGCCGGAACCTCATCGACTCGATGACGAACGAGGTGGTGGTGCGGGACGGCGATGCCATTCGCGAGCTGATCCCCGGCGAGCCGATGGGCTACGACGAGGCCGTCCGTCTCGCCCTGGCCGACCGTGCCGCCGCCGCCGAGGCCCAGGCCCAGGCCGACGCGGCCGAGGAGAACAGCAAGGCTGCCGCCGAATGACGCAGATCCGATGACGGCGGATCAGCCGGCCGACGCTCGATCCGTGCGGTCAGCAGGCGCGCAGGCTTCCGGGGGAGTCGGGCACGTGCCGACGTGGAGCAGGCTCGCCGACAGTCGCGTCGGGCGCCTGTTCAGGCCCGCGCTGATCGACAAGATCGACCGTGACCACCAGCAGAGCGACGCGGCCTTCCGGCGTCGGCGGATCGTGGTGGCCGTGGTGGTGGTGCTCGGCGCGACCCTGCTCGGCATCTCGCTGTCGGTGCGACCCGCCGATCCGGCGTTCTACCCGCTGACCCTGGGTCTGGCGGCCCTCTGGGTGGCCGGCGGGTTCGCCTCCGGCCCGCTCCACCTGGGCTGGGAGGGCTCGCCGCGTGGGATTCGGCGCCCCATCGTCGTTCCCGTCCTGCTGGGTCTGGCGGCCGGTGCCGTCTTCGTCGTCGGCGCGCTGATCGTCCGCGACATCGGGCCGGTCCATCGCCTGGTCAACTCCGTGCTCGCCCACGCTCGCTTCGGCTCGACCCCGGTCGTACTGCTGATCGCGCTGCTGAACGGTGTCGCCGAGGAAGTCTTCTTCCGCGGAGCGTTGTTCGCGGCGATCGGGCGGAAGCGCCCGGTGCTCATCTCGACGATCGTCTACACCCTGGCCACGCTGGCCACCGGCAACTTCATGCTGGTCTTCGCCGCCTTGACCCTCGGGCTCGTCCTGGGGCTCGAGAGGCGGGCGACCGGTGGAATCCTGGCGCCGATCCTCACCCACGTCACCTGGTCACTGGTGATGTTCTTCGCGCTGCCACCGCTCTTCGCCTGACAAGCCGGCAGCAGTGCAAGGGCGCCCCGACCTGCCGAGTTCGTCCGGCATGGCGGTGGCGCTACGAAGGGTAATCAAAAGGTCAAGGGATCCGACCTGGCTCCGGACAGCAGAGAGGCCCAAGTCGGCATGACTTGGGCCTCTCGGGCTCCGTTCTCCTCCCGGGCATGGGGTGGAGAACGGGCGTCTGGAGCGCCTGCTCGGCGGATACTTCTAGTTCGTCGCCCTAGCAGTAAAAGATGTTACCGATCCAGGGCAGTTTCTTCGGTGGATCCCAAGAATTTGTTGATTGCCCGCCATCTATCACTCACGGTGATCAAACTGTGACGGAGGACACTCGTCAGACCTTGCCTTCCCAGGCCAACTTCCAGGTCTTCGGACCGATCAGACCGGTGCCGCCGAGCTTGTTGCGGTTCTGGATGTTCTTGGCGGCCGCCAGCGTTCTGGCACCGTAGTAGCCGACACCCTTCAGGTCGTACCCGCGGTGGCCCATCTGCATCTGCCAACAGGCCAGGTTCCTGTCGTAGGCGCCCATGGTGAAGGACTCCTGCGGCCAGGCCGGAGCCTTCTTGGCCCCCACATGGCAAGCCGCCGTGGTCAGGCCGGGCCAGACCCCCTCGGATGACGCCGGCGGCGTGGTCGGCTTCGGCGTCGTGGGCTTCGGGGCGGTGGGCTTGGGCTTCGTCGGGGCCGGCGCTGTGGTCTGCCCCCAGGCCGCAGCCCAGGTGCGGGCGTCGATGATGTTGCTCTGCGGGATGCCGTACCTGCTCTGCAGTTCGTGCAAGGCGACCAGCGTGTGCGACCCGAAGTAGCCGGTGCCGGTGAAGTTGTAGCCGCGGCCGGCCATCTGCTTCTGCCAGCAGACGAGCCCGCGGTAGGTGGTGCCGAGGGCGAAGTTCTTGCCGCCCCAGGCCGGCGGGTTCGACGTGCCGACGTTGCAGGAGCTGGTCGGAACCGGGGTGTAGGTGCTGGTGCCGCCCCCGCTGATGTAGGCACTGTCGGCGCGGGTCGGCACCACGCCCGAGCTGGCACTGGAGTCCTCGCTCAACCCGGCCAGGGACGCACACACCCATGGTCCCCAGCCGCGCATGCGGTAGAGGTAGAGCGCCCGGTAGTCCTGCTCGGAGGCATTGGCGTCCGCCGGCGAGCCGGATCCGCCAACCGACTGCCAGGTCGACAGGTCGAACTGGTACGCCCCGTAGTAGCCGTTGCCGGTGTTGATGCTGTAGTCGCCGCCGGATTCACACTGGCGCAACGAGGCCCAGTCCGAGGCCGACGGGTCCGCGGCGGCCGAGCCGGACGCGAAGACGGTGATGCCGGCGAAGATCGCCGCCACGATGGTGCCGAAAGCCAGCGCTCTGCGCACGGGTGTGTCCCAGTCCGGCCGCACGAACGCATCGAGATGCGACGCATCCGGACAGGGCGGATTCAGCCCGTTTCCGGGTTGCTGTCATCGGTTGGCCGAAGGTACCGGTCAGCCGACTACGCCCTGCTCGTATGCATCGCGGCGATGCCTCTTCCCCTTGCACGACACCGCCGTCGACCGCGCCCCCGCTCGACCTCCGTGAAGACCTGACCCGACGCCGGGGTATGCGGAGCGGGGAGCCACGACCACCGGCGGGTACCCCAAACGGAGTACCGCCTCACCGTAGTTCACCAGTCCCACAAGTCACAAGACACCCAGCAAACCCAATGTTCCCGCAATGAGTCATCCATCCCACGCAGGACACGCACAGATTCTTGAAATCACAAACGTGTCATTCTTCGTTCGCCAGGCCGGGGCCCGCCCGGAAACGCAGCGTTCACCGGCGATCAGACAGTCCGACCGGACGATATGCGGCAGAAAATCTTGCTGGCCGTCGGACCGTCGGATGGACTACCGTTTCCGACGAATCCCCTGCAGGAAGGAAGGCGTCATGACGCGGCGTGGCTGGGTCCTCTTTGCCGCCTTGAGCCTGATCTGGGGTGTGCCCTACCTGATGATCAAGGTGGCCGTCACCGAACTCGATCCGGTGGTCGTCGCCTTCGGCCGCACCTTCCTGGCTGCGCTGATCCTGCTCCCGATTGCCCTCCGACAGCGAGCGCTGGGTCCGGTCGTCGCCCGCTGGAGGTGGCTCCTCCTCTACACAGCCGTCGAGATCATCGGCCCGTGGTGGCTGCTCGGACATGCCGAGACCCGCCTGACGAGCTCCACCGCCGGCCTGCTGCTGGCCGTCGTCCCGCTGATCGCCGCGGTCGTCCTCGTCACCCTCGGCCGGGACCGGTTCGACGCGAGGCGGCTGATCGGCCTCGGGGTCGGCCTGGCCGGCGTCGTCACCCTGGTGGGTCTGGACGTCCACCTCGACGACCTGGCATCCGTCGGCGCGGTGATGCTGACGGCCATCGGCTACGCGATCGGCCCGATCATCATCAACCGCAAGCTGGCCGACCTACCACCCATGGGGGTCGTCACCGCCTCGCTGGTCGTCGCGACCGTGGTGTTCGCACCGTTCGCGGTGTGGTTGCGTCCGGACCACGTCTCGGCCGCAGCCGGATGGTCGGTCGTCGGGCTCGCCGTGGTGTGCACCGCGGTCGCTTTCCTGGTCTTCTTCGCGCTGATCGCCGAGGCCGGACCGGCACGCGCCACGGTGATCACCTACATCAACCCGGCCGTCGCCATCTGCCTCGGCGTACTCGTGCTGGGCGAGAAGTTCACCGTGGGGGTGGCGATCGGCTTCCCGCTCGTCATCCTGGGATCGGTGCTCGCGACCGCGAAGACCCGGACCCGGAGTTCCACCGCGGAACCCGTTCCCTGCTGAGGTTTCCCATGGGTTCGATCGCGGACGGGCCCTCACCCACCCCCGCACTGGTGCCCGGGCTGCCGCCGGCGGCGACGATTGCTGCATTCCGGTCGACGGGCCGACGCCATCACGGGAGGCGGGGAGCGCTGGGGCTGGGGCAGTTCCATCGGCCTCGGCGGCTACGGCCGGGGCGACGGCAAGGCCATCCGGATCCCGCTGCCCGGAGCCGCGGTTGCGGTGATCGGGGCGTTCACCGGAACGTTCGTCATGGTGGCTCCGACCGGTGCTGCCGGCACCTGACGGCCATCAATGACCGTCAGGTGCCACCAGGGGGACCTACTTGCCTGTGGAGGTGCCGGCCGAGCCGAGCTGCTGGCAGGCCTCGACCACCCGGGCGGCCAGGCCGGCCTCCCCCAGCTTCAGGTACGAACGCGGGTCATACGCCTTCTTGTTGCCGACCTCGCCGTCGATCTTCAGCACGCCGTCGTAGTTCTGGAAGAAGTGGCCGACGAGCGGACGGGTGAAGGCGTACTGGGTGTCGGTGTCGATGTTCATCTTGACGACGCCGTAGGAGACGGCCTCGGCGATCTCCTCCGCGGACGAACCGGATCCACCGTGGAAGACCAGGGCGAACGGCTTGGAGCCGGCGGCCAGGCCGAGGTGCGCGGCCAGCGCGTCCTGGCCCTCCTTCAGGACGGACGGGCGCAGCTTGACCCCGCCCGGCTTGTAGACGCCGTGCACGTTGCCGAAGGTCGCGGCCACGATGTAGTTGTTCGCCTCCGGGGCACCCAGCGCCTCGACGGTCGCGATGAAGTCGTCGGGCGAGGTGTAGAGCTTGTCGTTGATCTCGTGCGCGACGCCGTCCTCCTCGCCACCGACCACGCCGACCTCGATCTCGAGGATGACGTTGGCCGCCTTGGTCAATTCCAGGAGTTCCTTGGCCACGACGAGGTTCTCGTCGAGCGGCACGGCCGACCCGTCCCACATGTGGGACTGGAACAGCGGGAGCCCGCCGTTCTTGACCCTCTCTGCAGAAATGGCCAGCAGCGGCCTGACGAAGGTGTCGAGCTTGTCCTTCGGGCAGTGGTCGGTGTGCAGGGCGACGGTGACGTCGTACCGGGCGGCCACCACGGCGGCGAACTCGGCCAGCGCCACGGCGCCGACGACCATGTCCTTGACGGACGTGCCCGAGGCGAACTCGCCGCCACCGGTGGAGACCTGGATGATGCCGTCGCTGCCGGCGTCGGCGAAGCCCTTGATGGCGCCGTTGATGGTCTCCGAGGAGGTGATGTTGATCGCGGGGTAGGCATAGCCGCCGTCCTTGGCCCGCTGGAGCATGGCGGCGTAGGTCTCGGGAGTTGCGAGGGGCATGAGGATCCTTTCGGGGCAGCGGCCGGACGGCCTGCGCCTGGTGGTCTGATCTGCGGGCTGATTATCGCCTACCGGGACAGGTCCGTCGGCGATGCCCGACGTTGCGCCGATCTATCGAAACGATTCGACAAGATGCTTCGACAGGCGCACAATCAGGGTCGGACATCGCGGTCCCACGGACGGTGCGCCACGCCGGCAGCAGCATCAGGCCCCATCGGCAGCGTCCGTCCAGCTCACACGATCAGACCTGTCAGCACCAGGAGACCGCAATGCCCCGCGTCCTCGTCGCACTCGCCATCGGCGCCTTCGCCATCGGCAGCACCGAATTCGCCGTCATCGGTCTGCTCCCGCAGATCGCCGCGGGCCTCGACGTCACCATTCCGGCTGTCGGCCTGCTCATCACCGCCTACGCGATCGGCGTGATGCTCGGCGCTCCGACGCTCACCGCACTGTCCAGCAGGTGGACCACCCGGCAGACCCTCATCGGCCTGATGGGGGTGTTCATCGTCGGGAATGCGCTCTCCTCGGTGGCCCCGTCCTACGGGGTACTGATGGCGGCCCGGGTGATCACCGCACTGGCCCACGGGTCGTTCTTCGGCGTCGGCGCCATTGCCGCCCGTCGCACCGTGGCACCCGAGAGGGCAACCAGGGCAATCTCTTTGATGTTCCTGGGCCTGACCATCTCCAACGTCGTCGGGGTACCGGGTGCCACCTGGCTCGGTCAGCACTTCGGCTGGCGGATCGTCTTCGCCGTCATCGCGGTGATCGGCGTCCTGACGATGGTCGCGGTGCGCGCCTGGCTCCCCGACGACGACATCCGCATCGACCTGCGCGCCGAACTCGGCGCCTTCCGACGCCGATCGGTGTGGTTCGGGCTCGGCGTGACGACCATCGGCTTCGGTTCACTGTTCGCCGTCTACAGCTACATCAGCCCGATCATGACGGATCTGGCCGGTGTCAGCGAGAACGGCGTCACCCTGGTCCTGGTGTTCTTCGGACTCGGCACCACCGCCGGCGCCCTGCTGGGTGGCTGGGCCGGCGACCGCTGGGGCATGAAGGCCGTCGCCGTGGGATTGGCCGTCGTCGCGTTGCTGCTCGCGTTGTTCACCATCACGTCGCACAACTCGGTCACCGCCACCATCACCCTGGTGGCCTTCGGGACCGTCGCGTTCGCCCTCGGCCCCATCGTCCAGAACCGGATCATCGAGGCGGCCGGTACCGGCGGCAGCATGGTGTCCGCCGCCAACCAGGGCGCGTTCAACGTGGCCAACGCGATCGGTGCGGCCGGCGGCGCCTACGTCATCAAGGCCGGGTTCGGCCTGACCGGCACGATGTGGGTCGGGGTGCTGCTGGCCTCGTCCGGTGCCGTCATGGTGTCGTACTCGCTGCTGCGGGACCGCCGGCGCAACTCGGCCCTCGCGCCGCTGAAGGCCCAGAAGGTCCTCGTCAGCTGATCGGAACCCGTGGCGGACCGGTGGTTGCGCGCACGATCAGGCCCGGGTTCATCCGCACCACCTTGGGTGCCGACGGTTCAGATGTGCGCACGTGGTCCAGCAGCATCAACGCGGCAATACGCCCCTGCTCCCGGACCGGCTGACCGATGGTCGTCAGGTCGAAGAGGTACGACATGTCGTGGTTGTCCACGCCGATGACGGACAGGTCCTCGGGGATCCGGATCGACAGCCGACGGGCTGCGTAGATCACGCCCATGGCGACCTCGTCGGAGACGGCGAAGACCGCGGTGGGCATCCGGGCAAGTTGGTTACCGCACGCGGCCCACAACTTCATCAGGGCCTGCTCCCCGGCCTCGATGGCGAACCCGGTGACGCCGATCAGCGCGGGATCGACGGAGATCCTCTGCTCTCGCAAGGCTTTCACGTAACCGCGTTCACGGTCTGCGGCGACGGTGAATCCGTACATGTCGTCGGGATCCCGACCGAGGAAGGCGATCCGCCGGTGACCGATGGCCATCAGGTGGGTGGTTGCGGAGTACCCAACCTCCACGTCGTCGACCAGCACTCCGGAGACACCCGGCAGCATCGATCCGACGGTGACGAGCGGGATGCGCAGGTCGTTCAACGACAGCGGCTCGAGACCGAGCGGCACGTTGAGGCCGAGCACGCCGTCGACCCGCTTGTGGAGGGCCCTGGTGTTGACCACCACCTTGGCCACCGGCCCGGCGTTCGCACCCAACGGGTACAGCAGGGTGTCGTAACCCTGCTCCCCCACCACTTCCTGGGCACCCTCGATGACAGCGCTGAAGAACCAACGGGAGATCCACGGGGCGAGCACCCCGATCGCGCAGGTGCGTCCGGTGGTCAGCGCCGCCGCCGAGGGCGAGGCGACGTAGCCGAGCGACTCGGCGGCTCTGGCCACATTTTCCCGGGTCGTCACGGACACCCCGGGGAGACCCCGGAGTGCCCGTGACACCGTTGCCGGCGAGACGCCGGCCAGTGCTGCTACTTCGACGATGCCGATCATCGGGGCCAGCCCGCTGTCGGCCATCGGATCAGCCCTTGACGCTGCCCGCGAGCAGACCGCGGACGAAGAAGCGCTGCAGGCCGAGGAACACAGCAAGCGGAACGATCATGGCGATGATCGCGGCCGCCGGGATGACGTCGGCCGACGACTGGAACTGCGTCGTCAGACCCTGGATGCCCTTGGTGATCGGAGCCGTGTTGTCGCTCGAGAAGGTCAGCGCCACCAGTAGATCGTTCCAGACCCACAGGAACTGGAAGATGCCGAACGAGGCAATGGCCGGGACCAGCAACGGCATCAGCACCTGGATGAAGATCCTGACGTGTCCGGCACCGTCGACCCGCGCAGCCTCGATGAGGGACGCCGGAATCTCCTTCATGAAGTTGTGCAGCAGGAAGATGGCCAGCGGCAGACCGAAGATGGTGTGCGACAACCAGATCGACCAGAATCCGGCGTTGAGCCCGAACTTGGTGTAGATCGTGTTCAGGGGAATCAGGGCCACCTGGATCGGAACGATCTGCATGGCGAAGATCGCGACGAAGAGAAAATTCTTGCCCTTGAAGTCGATCCAGGCGAAGGCGTAGGCGGCCAGCAGGGCCAACGCGATCGGGATGAACACCGCCGGCAGGGTCACCACGATGCTGTTGAGCAGATAGCTCGACAGCGGCGAGGTGTTCCCGTTGCCCGTCCAGGCATTCGAGTAGTTGCTGAAGGTGAACGACGAACCCTTGAAGAAGTGCCACCAGCCACTGGTGATGCTGGCGGCGGCCGGGTTCCCGTTGACCGTGGCCGGCCCACGCACCGAGTTGACGAGCAGTCCGATGGTCGGCACGGTCCAGGCGATCGCGATCACGATGGCCAGACCGGAGGCCCACGGCGAGGTGAGCTTGGTCTTGGCGTCGGCGGCCCGTAGCTGTGCCTTGAGCTTGCGCCCGGTGAGCTCCGGTTCCGGATTGACGAGGATGGGGGTGATGGTCGTCATCGGTTGTCGTCCGCCTTCTTCATCTGTCGAACGTTGAACACGATCACCGGCGACACCAGGATGAAGATCATCACGGCGAGAGCACCGGCCAGGCCGGGCTGGTTGCTCGCGATGTTGGAGTAGAAGGCGCTGGCCAGGATGTCGTTCTTGGTGATGCCGTTGCCCATGACGTTCACCAGATCGAACGTCTTGAGGGAGGCGATGGCGATGGTCGTGATGACCACGACCAGGGTCGGCCGGATGGTCGGGATGGTGATGCTGCGGAACAGCCGCATACCGGTGGCCCCGTCGATCTGTGCAGCTTCGACGATGTCATCCGGCACCGCCTTGATGGCGGCGGACAGCAGCGTCATGGCCAGACCGGCCTGGATCCAGATCATCACGACGATCATCGCGCCCGTGCTGACCGGGAACTTGATCAGCCAGTTCTGCGGAGTACCACCGAAGGCGCTGAAGATCGAGTTGAGCAGGCCGACCTGCCCGTTGCCCTGGGTGGTGGGCTGGTAGTAGACGTAGCGCCACATGACTGCTGCGGCCACCAGCGAGATGGCGGTCGGCAGGAAGATGAGAGCCTTCGCCGCAGCCTCGAACCGGGTGCGGTCGACGAGCACCGCGTACACGAGCCCGAACACCGTGGCGAACACCGGAACCACGATGATCCAGGCAATCGTGTTGTAGAAGATCGGTGCGTTGGCCGCGTTGAAGAAGTGGGTGTAGTTCGCCAAACCGTTGAAACCGGCCGGATTACCTGCCGCGTCGACCTTGCGGAACGAGGCGATGATCGTGCTGATGGCCGGGTAGAGCAACCCGCCGGCGAGGGCCGCCACCGCCGGTCCGAGGAAACCTGCGACGACTGTGCCGTTGGGTACCCGGGCATGATCCACGAGCCAGAGGATCAGACCCATCACCGCCACGAACAGGATGATGACCAGGAACATCACCACGATCTTCTGAGCCACCGAGGTGGGGTGGAAGATCATCTCCACGAACCAGCCGTGGGTGAACTGCTGGCCGGTGTTGTAGAGGAAACCCTTGCCGTCGCCGCTCGTCGTACTCGTTCCGGACCAGACGATGACACCGATGATGAACGCGACGACGAACCAGACGACCGGCGTCAGCCAGCCCATCACCCGAGCGGGACGGTTCTGTTCCGGCACGAATGCCGGAGGCTGCCCATCCGTCCGGGTAGGTGTTGAAGTACTCAACGTTCCTCCAATCAAGATTCCATGGAATTGAATCGGGGCCCCACCAGAATTTGTCCAGCGGACGCCCTGAAGAGCTGCGGTTGGGGATCGGATCGATCTGCGAAACCGCAGGCAGGCGCACCCAGTTGTGGTCGGGTGCGCCTGCCTGTGGCCTACTGGCTCGTCAACTCTGACTCGCCGTCGTGCATGATCTGGACCGGTCGATCAGCGTCAGCTGGTCGGCCAGGCCGAATCGATCTGGGAGAGGACGCTGGCGTCATCGGTACCGGTGATCCAGTTGGTCAGCTGCTTCCACTCGGCACCGGAGCCGACGGCGGCCGGCATCAGGTCGGAGGCGTCGAAGCGGGAGACCGTCTTCGGGTCCTGGATGATCGAGACCGACAGCTTGTTGATCGGATCAGCCACGTTCTTGATGTCCAGGCCCTTGTTGGCCGAGATGCGCGACTTGGAGTTCTTCGACTGGTTGTTGGCCCAGTGCGAGGTGGTCAGGTAGTACTGGAACGCCTGCACCTCGGGGTTGCTGGAGAAGGCAGCGACGAACTCGCCCGCGACCTCGACCGGCTTGCCGAACTGGTCGCCCATGGCCGGGAGGTAGAAGGCGAAGATGTCGCCGTTCTCCGAGACGTCAGGGGTGCCCTTGAAGTTGGTCTCGTAGAACGAGGCCTGCTGGTGCATGTAGCACTTGCCGCCCTGGATCGGGAGGCCGCCGTCAGCGAAGTTGGTGGTGGCGATGGAGGCGACGGATCCGTCACCGATACCGGCGTTCACGTACTTCTCGTTCTTCCAGACCGTGGCGACCGTGGCGAGGGCCTTGGCGATGGGCGGATCGGAGAACTTGACCTTGTGGGCGACCCACTGGTCGTAGACGTCGGGGCCGGCCTGACGCAGGACGACCTCCTCGAGCCAGTCAGTGGCCGTCCAGCCGGTGGCGACACCGGACTCGACTCCGGCACACCACGGCTTGATGCCATCGGGATCAGCGGCGATCTTGTCCGACAGGGCGATCATCTCGGCCCAGGTGGTGGGAACCGTGTAGCCCTTGGCCTTGAACATCTTCGGCGAGTACCAGACCAGCGACTTCACGCTGGCGCCCAGCGGGGCCGCGTAGAACTTGCCACCGACGGTGCCGTAGGTCTTCCAACCCTTGTCCCAGTACTTGTCGACGTTGGCGCCGACCTGAGCGGGAGCCTCGACGACCTTGCCGGTCGCGACCAGGGTGGCCAGCAGGCCGGGCTGCGGGACAAACGCGAGGTTCGGGGCGTTGCCGGACTTGGCCTGGACCACGATCTGCTGTTCGAAGTTCTTGTCGGCCTTGTAGGTGACCGTAGCGCCGGTGCAGGTGGTGAAGTCCTTCCAGGACGCCTCCAGCTGCTTGCCCTCGTCACCGGAAATACCGGCATAGATGCTGACCTGCTTGCCGGTGATGTTCGGCCAGTCCTTCTTGATCGTGTCGCAGTACGTCGCGTCGTCACCAGCAACGGCCGGGCCGCTGCCAGTGCTGCTCGAGGTGGGGGCGGTGGACGAACCAGGCGCTGCGCTGGTAGCTGGAGCCGCGCTGGAGGGCGCGGAGACCGCCGGGGCCGACGTGCTGGGGGTGCTGCTGGCGGCAGGCGCCGTGCTGCTGCTGCTACCACATGCGGTGATGATCAACGCTAGTGCGCTGATGCCTGCGATGGTGACCATCGCCTTGTTAGCCGACGTACGTGACACTCGGCCGACCTCCGTTTCTTGGGGGAAAGTCGATGTGAGGGTGCTCACAACAAGGGCAATGAAAGCGTTTTCAACGCCGGTTTGCAAGCCCAGGTGGTGATCCGCCCGTAACGATTGCGTAACCCAAGAGAATGACGGATCACGTTTTGGTCGCGGCTCATGCTGAAATCGGACATGAACCAGCTATGAATCGGGCGTGAGTGTGCCCGATTGACCTGCGGGAACAACCCCGAAAGGGGCCTGACGGCCCAGAGCGATCAAGCGTTGCTCACCCGAACCCTGCACCGGGGCACTCCCGCCGTGTCAGGATCGAACTGCACAACGCGGCGCCCGTCGCGGGTGAGGACGACAGCGCCGTTCATCGGCGCCTTCCGAAGGAGTCAGAGGCGATGACGGCGGACGACCAGTGGACCGAGTCCGCGGTGGAGCGAACCCTCGGCACGCTCGCGCAGCTGAACCCCGACTACGCCGTCCCGATGCCCACCGGTCCGGCCGGAAGTCCGGCCGCTGGCCCCACCTCGACCCTGCCGGGCGCCACTCCGACGCCTGCGCTCGCCGCACGACCGGTCAACGCCGACGTGACGATCGACGACATCTACCGCACTCACCGGATGGGCATGGTGCGGCTCGCCATCCTGCTGGTGGACGATCAGGCCAGCGCCGAGGACGTCGTCCAGGAGGCCTTCGCCGGGCTGTTCCGCAACTGGGCAGGACTGCGGGACAACGCCGCGGCCATCGGCTATCTGCGGACGGCCGTCGTCAACGGGTCCCGATCGATGCTCCGCCGGCGCCGGACGGCACGCGCCTACGTGCCTCCGCACCCGGGCACGGCACGGTCGGCCGAGTCCCTGGCGCTGCTGACCGCCGAACACCAGGCCGTCGTCTCGGCCCTCGGCGACCTCGCCCCCCGGCAGCGCGAGGTGCTGGTGCTCCGGTACTACGGCGGGCTGTCCGAGGCAGAGATCGCCGAGGCCACCGGGCTCTCCAAGGGCACCGTGAAGTCGACCGCCAGCCGCGCCGTCGCCAAGCTGGGCGACATCATGAGGGCGCGGTGACCCCACCCGACCCGTCCGGCCAGGGGCCGGACCCGGAACGGGTGCTGACCCAGGCACTCCGGGCCATGGCCGGCGGTGGGAAGGAATCGCGGGAACCGTCCGGAGCCGTCGGCCGCCGACCGTCCCTCACGGTGGTGCAGATTCTGCTGATCGCGGCGATCGTCGGCCTGCTCGCCGGAACCACGGTCGGACTGATCAGCCTGCTGACCTGAAAACCTTCCGGCCGCGACGCTACAAAAGTGGCTCGAGCTTCATTCTCTGCATGACACGAAGGATTGATGAAGCCTTCAACGCAGAAGGGGGCTCGATGACGTTCGAAGAATTCCTCGACAACGAACTCGATGGTCTCGGGCGGTACGCCCGAGTGCTCACGGGGGATCGACAGCAGGCCCACGACACGCTGGCGGAGTCGCTGATCAAGGTGCAGGTGCACTGGCGGCGGATCGGCCAGATGGACCGGCCGCTGGCCTATGTCCGACGGATGGTGACGAACCAGTTCCTGGAGGAACGCCGATCCTGGGCGGCCAGGATGTTCCGGACCACCAGCCCGGAGTCGTTGCCGCAGATGGTGAACAGCGCGGCAGTCGGCCGCGTCGAAGACCGGTCCGAACTGCACACGCTGCTCGGGTCGCTACCGCGACAGGAGCGCGCCGCCATCGTGCTGCGCCACTACCTGGACCTGCCGGACGCAGAGATTGCGGAGCTGCTGTCCTGTTCGGCCGGGGCCGTGCGCACCTACATCTCCCGCGGATTCACCAGTCTTCGATCGGCCCCGAGGAACCAGATGCCCGGCGCCGAACACACCCGGCCCATCAGCCACACCGGCTCGAAGGCCACTACCAGCCACCCAACGATGTCTGCGGAGGAGTCATGACGTACCCGGGCTTGGACGAGGAACTACACGAGATGGCAGCGGACCCACCGGATTCCGCCTCCATCCGCGCTGCAGTCGGGGTCGGTTTCGCCCGGCGGCAGAAGCGGGTCAGAGTGGTCGCGCTGCTCGCAACGGCCGTGGCCGTCATCGTCATCGCAGGCGGTATCAGCATTGCCGGCAAGATCGGCCTCAGCTCCAGCCCGGCTGCCGCCACTCCCGAGTGGCAGCAGCACGGGCGTCCCGTCGTCATCCCACAGGGCTCGACGTTGACGCCCTTCAGCGATGACGGCCAGGTGGTGTCGCCGGTGGCCCCCACCGTGGACCCCCCGGCCGCCGATGACACCGTCTTCTGGCAGCTCGACGATTCCGGCCTGTTCGTCGCCTGGACCTTCGCCGCCGGTCCGAAGTCCTCGGCTGCACCGGATCTCGGGTCTCTCCAGACTCCCGGAGGCACCCCGGTGGAACGCGGGTACGTGATCAATGCGACCGAAGCCATCCCGGGCAACGGACAGGGCGCGTCCAGCTCGGCCCAATCCATCGCCGGTTCCCCGTCAGTGCCTGCGCCACAACGGGTTTCGACCACGGCCGTGGCGTCGACCACGTCGGTCTCTGTCGCCGGGCATGCGGCAACGCTCACCCACCGTTCGGATACGGCGTGGGTGGGTATCTTCGGCGGCGATCGCTGGCTCACCTGGGAGTTGACGGACGGCCGATTCGCCCATGCCTGGGTCGGTGGGCAGGACGACAAGACCCTGCTCGCCTTCGCAGCCGGCCTGCTCGAACGGCCCACCGTCTTCGCCCGGCACGTCGTCGTCGGGGTCAGCCTGCCCGGTTACACGGCCGAGGGCATCCAGGAGCTCGGTCACGCGGGCGCGCTGGACAGCGCATCCATCTACCTGTGCCCTGTCGGGACCAACGACATCTTCTCCAGCGGTGCGATCTCGGCGTGCCTCAATGCCGCTGTCTATCCCGGGAAGGGCCTGAGCGCTAGGGAAACAGGCAGCAACCAGATGGTGGATGTCGACGGGATGAGCGTGCAGGTCGGCACCGGCCCGAAGGACGGCAGCCTGCTCCTCGACCGTGGACTCGGTGTCCTCGTCTCGGGTCAGCAGGTCGAGAAATTGGCGGACCTGGACATCGCGACACTGGCGGCGTCGGTGCGGGTTGATCCGTCGGTCAGCTCAGGACGATGACGTCTCCCCGCGGCTCTCTCCGGCACGCGGGGCTAGGACCGGAACATCGAGCCCGGGTTGAAAAGGCCCTGCGGGTCGAGAGCGTTCTTGATCTTGCGGTGCACGTCGATTCCGAGCTCCCCGATCTCGGCGGCCAGGAAGCCCTGCTTGATGCGGCCGATGCCGTGCTCGCCGGTGACGGTGCCACCGAGCGCCCGGCCGGCGTCGAGCATCAGGCCGAAGGCCCGCTCGGCGGCCTGCGTCTGCACGGCGTCCGACGCGTCGTAGACGATCGTCGGGTGCATGTTGCCGTCGCCGGCGTGACCGACGACGCCGATGGTCAGGCCAACCTCCTCCGAGATGGCCTCGCAGGCGGCGATCAGGGCGGCGATCTGCGTCCGCGGCACGCTCACGTCGTCGGTCAGCCAGGTGCCCAGCAGTTCGAGCGACGGGAGCACATCCCGCCTGGCCTGCAACAACATCCGTCCCTCGGCGAGATCCGCGGTGACGTAGGCGAAGGTGGCTCTGGCACCCAGGCAGACCTGCTCCAGCAGATCCATCTCCGTCCGGCCCGCCGCGCCGCCGGCATCGGACTGGCCCAGCAGGATCGCCGCCGGCGTCTCGCCGCCGCCGAGCAGTTCCACGCCGGTCTTCGCCTCGACCGCCTTGATGCAGGTGGCGTCCATGATCTCCAGCAGCGACGGCACCAGACCGGCCGCGACGGCCCCCGACACCGCATCGCCGGCGTCCTCGGCACTGGCGAACGCCGCCACCAGCGTCACCGGGGCGGCCGGCTTGGGCCGCAGCGCGAGAGTGGCCTCGGTGATGATGCACAGGGTCCCCTCGGACCCGACGAACAGCTTGGTCAGGTCGTAGCCGGCGACTCCCTTGACCGTCCGGCGGCCGGTCCGCAGGATCTCGCCAGAAGCCAGGACCACCTCCAACCCGAGGACGGCGTCGGTCGTCACCCCGTACTTGACGCAGCACAGCCCGCCGGCGTTGGTGGAGAGGTTGCCGCCGATGGTGCACCAGTCGTAGGAGGACGGGTCCGGGGCGTAGAACAGGCCGCGGGATTCCACCGCCTTGCGGAGGTCGAGGTTCACCACACCGGGCTGCACCACCGCCAGCCGGTTCGGCTCGTCGATCTCCAGGATGGAGTTCATCTTCGTCATCACCATCGTGACGGCACCGTCGACGGCGTTGGCGGCGCCCGTCAGACCGGACCCGGCCCCCCGCGGAACGATCGGCACGCCGGCCGCTGCACAGATTCGCACCACCTCGGCCACCTCGGCGGTATTCAGGGGAAGCACCACCGCGAGCGGACGACCGCTGGGCGCCAGCGGCATCATGTCGCGGCTGTAGGAGATGGTCACGTCCGGGTCGGCGATCACCCGCTCCGGGCTCAGCGCGGCCCGCAGCTCGGGAAGGATCGTCGTGATTTCCGTCTCGATCATCGTCATGGAACAACGGTAGTCCTGAAGGCTCCGCAGCCCTTGTCGGGCACCGTCAATCGTTCGCTGGATCGGCCGCTACCTGCGGCATCGATCATGGCCGGACCCCAGCGAACTCACAGAATTCCCAGATTGGGCCCGGTATCGTCATCCCGGTGAATCCCACCGAACTTGCCAGCGTCCTCCCGTCCTGGCTGAACGCCGAGGGCCTCGTCAACTCGATGGGTTCGTGGGCCCTGCTGGGCATCGCCCTCATCATCTTCGCCGAGTGCGGCATCCTCATCGGGTTCTTCCTGCCCGGCGACACGCTGCTGTTCATCTCCGGTTTGCTGGTCGCGAAGGGCACCTTCCACGTCAACATCTTCGTGGCCATCGTGATTCTGGTGGTGGCGGCGTTCGTCGGGAACATGGTCGGCTACGCCATCGGCTACAAGGCCGGGCCGCTGGTCTTCGACCGGCCGAACGCAAAATTTTTCAAGAAGGAGTACGTGGAGAAGTCGGCCGCGTTCTTCGAGAAGTACGGCAAGGTTGCCGTCATCCTGGCCCGTTTCGTTCCGGTCGTCCGCACCGTGGCCACCGTGATGGCCGGGGCGTCGAAGATGAACACCCGCGTCTACACGGTCTACTCCGCCATCGGTGGTGTGATCTGGGTGGCAGGCGTGACGGTCGCCGGCTACTTCCTGGGACAGATCCCGTTCATCGCCGACAACGTGGACGTCATCCTGATCGGCGCCGTCGTCGTGGTGGTGCTGGTCTCGGCGGTTCCCGCCCTGATGCACCTGCGCTCCCGCCGGCGCACCACCAAGACCACCTGACCGAGGCTCGCGACGAAGAATGCCTACGGCAGCCGGAATTTCGTGCAGAGCACGTCGGGGCCGGTGAGCTGGACGCCGAAGTAGCTGACGCCGCCGTTGCAGAGCGGCGCCGGGTTGTCGACGGCGATGGACGAGATCTGCTGACGGACGGCGAAGAACACCACCAGCAGTAGAGCCGCGATGCCGATCACCACCAGCCGGCCGGCCCACCGTCTGACGAAGACCAGCAGCACCACCCCGATGGCGCCGACGCCGGCCAGCAGCCAGGTCAGCCAGGTGACGGCGGTGTCGACGTTCACGTCTGCGCGGGGCCGGCGGTCAGCAGCCCGGGTAGGTGACGTCGATCCCGAAGAACTTGGGATGCGAGGAGCAGACGGAACTCTGCGCACTCTTGGCGGAGCTGTTGGCGAAGTCGACGACCTTGGACCGCTGCTGCCAGCCGAAGAAGACGATGACGGCGGCCAGCACCAACGTGATGATCTTGCCGATGATCTTCTTGATGATGATCGCCAGTACCAGCCCGATGACGGCGATCGCGATGAGCACCCACATGGCGGTGCTCTTGATGGTCGAGACGTCGAGGTTCACCGGGGAAATCTATCGTCCCGGACCTGTTGCGGGCGTGAGCCCGCCGCGAATCACGCCGCGTCTGCCTGACGCCCGCCGACCTCAGCAGGCCAGCTGCCTCACCGGGCCAGCTGCCTCACCGGGCCAGCTGCCTCACCGGGCCAGCTGCCTCACCAGGCCAGCTGCCTCACCAGGAGCGGTCGAGGTCGGCATGCTGCCGGACCCAGGCGTGCATCGCAATCCCGGCCGCGACACCCGCGTTGATCGAACGCGTCGAGCCGAACTGGGCGATCGACACCGTCATCACCGCAAGGGCTTTCGCCTCGGACGTCAACCCTTCGGACTCGGATCCGAAGAGCAGCAGGCATTTCCGGGGCAGCTCGACCGTCTCGATCGCCACCGAACCCGGCACGTTGTCGACGGCGACCACCACCAGTCCGCTGCGGGCGGCGTGCTCCGCCAGGCCGGCGATGTCGGCCTGGTGCTCCAGGTGTTGGTAGCGATCGGTGACCATCGCGCCGCGCCGGTTCCACCGCCGCCGACCGACGATGTGCACGCGCGCGGCCGCGAAGGCGTTGGCAGTGCGGACCACGGTGCCGATGTTGTGGTCGTGGCCGAAGTTCTCGATGGCCACCTCGAAGGGGTGGCGACGGAGATCGAGGTCGGCGACGATCGCCTCCCGGCGCCAGTACCGATAGGCGTCGACGACGTTGCGTCGATCGCCGGCCGCGAGGAGCTCCGGGTCGTACTTCCCGTCCAGCGGCCACGGCTCCGGATGTGGCCCGACGCCGACTTCGGGGACGGCGGTCCACTCGGTGGGGCCGGCCTCGTCCGGATCGTCGGGCCGTGCCGTCTCCCGAGACGCACCAGGCACGCGGGACGCACCAGTCTGGTCGAACGCACCCGGATCCTCGATGCTCAGCCCAGCCCCAGATCCGAGAGTCCGAGCAGCGACCGGTAGATCAGGCCTTCGTCGGCCAGCACCTGGTCGGCGCCGGTGGCCCGGTCGACGATCGTCGCCACCCCGACCACGTGTGCGCCCACCACGCGCAGCGCCTTGACCGCCTGCATCGGCGAGGCCCCGGTGGTGGTGGTGTCCTCGACCACGAGTACCCGCTTCCCGACGACGTCGGGACCCTCGATCTGGCGCTGCATCCCGTGGGCCTTGGTCGCCTTGCGGACCACGAAGGCGTCGATCGGTCGCCCGGGCGCGTGCATGATCGCCGTCGCCACCGGGTCGGCACCAAGCGTCAGGCCGCCGACCGATGCGAAGTCCCAGTCGGCGGTCAGCTGGCGCAGTAGCACCCCGATCAACGGGCCGGCCTCGTGATGGAGGGTGGCCCGGCGCAGGTCGACGTAGTAGTCCGCCTCACGACCGGAGGACAGGGTCACGCGGCCATGCACGACGGCAAGTTCGCCGACCAATTCGGCCAGCCTGACCTTGGCCGCGGCGTCCGGAACAGGGGCCGGGGGCGATCCGGCGGATGATGGTTCGAGGCTCACCGGGCAAGCCTGGCACATCCGCTGGCGCAGCCCGGCACCCGTCCTGGTTTGATCGGGGCCTGATTTGATCGAGACCTGTCGCACTGTCCAACGGAAGAGGACCACGAGTGGCCGAGTATCCGAACATCGCCGTCAACATGATCAGCACGCCGGGACCGGCGGTCTGCGTCCGTGAGGTGGCGAGCCGGATGGAAGGGCGGCCGGTCGTCTTCGTCCACGGCAACGTCTCGTCGTCGTTGTTCTTCTTCCCGTTGATGTCCCGCCTGCCACACCACGTCCGACCGATCGCCGTCGACCTGCGGGGGTTCGGCGGGACCGACACGGCGCCGGTGGACGCCTCCCGCGGGCTCCGGGACTTCGCCGACGACGTCTGGGCAACGATCGACGCGCTGGGTCTGGAGCAGGTCGACCTGGTCGGCTGGTCGATGGGCGGGGGCGTGGTGATGCAGATGACCATCGATCGGCCCGCTGCGGTGACGTCGCTGACCCTGCTCAACCCGGTGTCCCCCTTCGGTTTCGGCGGCACCACCGGTCTGGACGGCGCGCTCGTGGCCCCGGACGGGGCCGGATCGGGCGGCGGAACTGCGAACGCCGACTTCGTCAGGGCCCTGGACGACACGGACGAGAGCGACGGCCCGACGTCTCCCCTGACGATCCTGCGGAAGTTCTACGTCGCACCGGGTTGGGACGGCGAGGACGAGGCCCTCTACCTCCGCTCGATGCTGTCCACCAGCATCGGTGACGACAACTACCCCGGCGATTCGGTGCCGTCGGAGACCTGGCCGGGTGTCGCGCCGGGGCGACGCGGCGTGCTGAACACCATGTCGCCGACGTTCCTGGATCTGTCCGGCATCGTCGACATCAGCCCACGGCCGCCGATCCTGTGGATCCGAGGTGAGGCGGACCAGATAGTCTCGGACAGCTCGATCTTCGACCTGGCGCAGCTTGGTGCGCTCGGCGCGATTCCGGGTTACCCCGGCATCGACCGGGTACCGCCGCAGCCGATGATCGGGCAGACCAGGTCCGTGCTGGACGCCTACCAGTCGTCGGGCGGGCAGTACGAGGAAGTCGTCCTTCCCGACGTCGGTCACTCGCCGCACATCGAGGCCACCGACGACGTGCTCGCCGCACTGTTGCGGCATCTGGGCGTCTGACCGGACCTACTGCCGGGGTCAGGTGCGTCCGGAGTTGTTGACCCTGGCCGTATATCGACGGACGAGCCCCCGAGGGAGCAGTCGGACGGCGACGGCCATCGAGCTGTAGAGGCGGCCGGGTACCGAGAGGATCTTGTTCCGGCGGAGGTCCCGGAGCGAGGTGACGACCAGCTCGTCGATGTCGACGTAGGCGCTCGAGGGGACCGCGGACATGTTGATCCCGGCCCGCTGGTGGAACTCGGTGCGGACGAAACCAGGGCACAGCGCCTGGACTCGGACACCCGTACCGGCCAGCGACATGGCGAGGCCCTCGCTCAGGCTGATGACGTAGGCCTTCGACCCCGCATAGGTGGTGCCGCGCCCGGGGATCAGGCCGGCCGTCGACGCCACGTTGATCACGCCGCCGTGTCCGCGAGCGACCATCGACGGCAGCGCCGCCCTGGTCAGCGTGACCACGGCGGTGACGTTGAGCTCGAGTTGGGCGAGGAGGTCCGCCTCGGTGGCCTCCAGGAAATCCTTGCCGACGTCGAAGCCGGCGTTGTTGATCAGCAGGTCGACGTCACCGCGCGCGAGTCGCTCCGACACCTGGGCCCGCTGACTCGGGACGGTGAGGTCGGCGACGAGGAACTCGACGTCGGGCGAGCCGAAGGAGAGCAGGGTCGCCCGGCACTCACGCAGCCGCTGCTCGTCCCGCGCGACCAGGATCAGGCGGTGGCCGGAGGCGGCCAGGTGGCGGGTGAAGGCGGCTCCGATGCCGGCGGTCGCGCCGGTGACCAAGGCAGTGGGCATGCCCTCGACGGTATCCCCTGTCTCCGGGGCACCGGTGATCATCGGTGCTCACCGATGCTCACCGATGGGGGCCCAGCGGCGGCCGCCCAGCCGTCAGGCGGCCTTGCTCTCCCGGAGGTACTTCAGAGCGTTGTCGGCGTGCGTCTGCATGGACATCTCGCTGCTGATCACCTTGAGGATCTTCCGATCGGTACCGATCACCAAGGTGACCCGCTTGACCGGGGTGATGAATCGCCGTTTCACCCCGAACGAGGTGGCCACCGTGCCATCGGGATCGGACAGCAGCGGATAGCCGAGAGAATTGATGCGGTCGAACTCGGCCTGCTTGTCCACCGAGTCGGCGCTGATCCCGACCCGCTGTGCCCCGGTGGCCGCGAACTCCGCCGCCAGATCACGGAAATGGCAGCTCTCGGCGGTGCACCCACTCGTCATCGCGGCGGGGTAGAAGAACAGCACCACCGGTCCGGCCGTCAGCAATTCGGAGAGCTTGCGCTTCGTCCCGGTCTGGTCGGGGAGTTCGAAATCCTCTGCGATGGAGCCCTCTTCGATCGTCTTCACGCGGTCACGGCGCCCTTCTTGGGTGGGAGTGGGAAGAAACCGGACGTGCTGTTCACGTATTCGGCGTATCCCGGCTTCGACTTGGCCATTCGCTTCTCGGTCAGGGCCTTTCCCGATTTCGCGACCAGCAGGTAGGTCATCAGGATTGGTGAGAGCACCGTCAGCAGGCCGATCCAGGTCCAGGCGACCATCAGGAACAGGCCCCACCAGACTGCGGAATCCCCGAAGTAGTTGGGATGACGGGTGTATCGCCACAGACCCGTCTTCATCAGCTTGCCCTTGTTGGCCGGATCGGACTTGAATCTGGCCAGCTGCGCGTCTCCGATGCCCTCGAAGGTGATGCCGACGAGCCACACCAGCGCGCCGACCCAGACGAGCCAGAGAGCCGGCGACGGCAGCAACATGGCCACCTGGACCGGGATCGACACGAACCACATGATCACGCCCTGCGGGACCTGGACCTTGCGCACGATCATGAACTTGCTGTGACCCTCGAGCATCTTCACGTAGCGCGGATCCTCGGGCAGACCGTGGTTGCGGAGCAGGATGTAGCCGCCCAGCCGCAGGCCCCAGATCGCCACCGCCGCCAGCGCCACCCAGCGCAGGGTGGGATCGCCGTAGTTTCCACCGGCCGACACCAGGAAGGACACGATGCCGATCACCACGAAACCGGGACCCCAGATGGCGTCGATGATCGAGTACTTGCCGGTGGCGGCGCCGATGGCGAAGGAGATCGCCATCAGCACCGCGACGGCGAGAAGGCTGCTGCCCAGCACGACGAACAGGTGAGCAACGGGAAAACTCACAATTCCCAGACCTTCCGTGACGGTTCCATCGAGGCGGTACCGGCGGTATCCGGACGGACCGCCAGGATCTGGTCTACACCCATCCGATTCTCCGCGAACGCAAGGGCTCCGCCGACCAGGTACAGACGCCAGACGCGGGCGCCGACCTCGCCGATCATCTCGACGACCCTGCTCCACTGCTTCTCGAGCGTCTCGGCCCAGGCCCGCACGGTCCAGTCGTAGTGCTCGCGCAGGGCATGAACGTCGCGTACCTCGAGTCCGGCGCCGCCCAGGAGGGACACCGTGGTGCCAAGGGGCTTCATGTGCATGTCGGGGGCGATGTAGGTCTCGATGAAAGCGCCGCCCCCCGGGGCGTTCTCGCCACGGGACATCTGCTGCACCAGCGCGCGACCGCCCGGGCGCAGCACCCGGTGCAGGATGCCGGCGAAGGCCGGGTACTCGGCATCGCCGACGTGCTCGCCCATCTCGATGGTCGAGACGGCGTCGAACTGCCCGTCGTCTGCTCCGGAATCGAGCTCGCGGTAGTCGGCCAGACGGACCTGGACGCGGTCGGACAGACCGGCGTCGGCGACCCGCTTGGTGACGTACTCGTACTGCTGGCGGGAGAGGGTGACCCCGGTCGAGTAGGTGCCGTAGTGCTCTGCGGCATGACAGATCAGCGATCCCCATCCACAGCCGACGTCCAGGTGCTTGCGACCCTCCGACAACCCCAGCTTGCGACAGATCAGGTCGAGCTTGGCGTTCTGGGCCTCGCCCAGGTCACCGCCGGGACCGTCGACGTAGTAGGCGCACGAGTAGGCCATGGACTTGTCGAGCAGCAACTCGTAGAAGTCGTTCGACAGGTCGTAGTGGTGCGCGATCGCCGCCCGGTCCCGGTCGCGGGAGTGCCTGCGGCCCCTGAGGGACGCCGCCTGGCCAGGCGCCGGCGGGCGGAGCCCGACGACACCGAGCTTGGCCACCTCCAGTGCGAGACCGGGCCACTGGGTCACCTTGATCCTGGGCCGACCGACCTTGCCGTCCTTGGCCGCGTTCCAGACCGACGAGAGACCCTGCGCCAGGTCACCCTCGACGTCGACGTCACCGGAGATGTAGGCCTCGGCCAGGCCCAGTTCGCCCGGCGACCAGAGCAGCCGGCGCAAAGCACGGCGGGAGTTGAGCACCAGCACGGGCCCGACGTCCGGACCGGCCTCGCTGCCGTCCCACGCGCGCACCCGAATGGGCAGAGGACCCCCGATAGCGGTCGCAGCGAGATCAGCCAATCGAGTGGCGATGGTGGTGGCGCTGTCCTTCATGAAATCCTCTTCCGTCACTGGGACCTGCTGCTGGAACTGTTGTTCCTGATGTACGAAATGCGTTGTTCCACAACGGTACCCGGCCCGGCGTCCCGACCGACGGGGGCACGGCGGTCGGGGTCGCGGCCCTGCTGTCAATCTGGGACGCCGGGTACCGGTGGTTCGGTCCCGAACGACAGAAGGATGGCATCAGCCTCAATTCGAAGGCAATCGAAGCTGTGGATCCGGTTGACCACACTGCCTTACGGGGATAACTCTTCCTGATTTCTCAGACCCTCTGCTCGGGGCCGACCCTCGATATCGAACTGACACCGAGGCGTGATTCGCCCTCGACCGAATCCACCATGACGGTTTCCCCGTCACGGATCCGTCCGGCGAGCAGTTCCTTCGCCAATTGGTCCCCGATGGCCGACTGGATCAGGCGGCGGAGCGGGCGAGCGCCGTACAGCGGATCGAAACCTTCGATGGCGAGCCATTCCCGGGCGCCGTCGCTCACCTCGAGCACCAGGCGGCGCGCCGACAACCGGTCCGCCAGGGCGCGCACCTGGATGTCGACGATCGAGCCGATCTGCTCGATGCCGAGCGCATTGAAGAACACCACCTCGTCAAGACGGTTGAGAAACTCGGGCTTGAACGCACTGCGGACCGCGTTCATGACCGCGTCGTGGCGCTGCTTCTCATCCAGTGCGGGGTCGACGATGAACTGGCTGCCCAGGTTGGACGTCAGGATCAGCACGACGTTGCGGAAGTCCACCGTCCGGCCCTGCCCGTCGGTCAGGCGACCGTCGTCGAGCACCTGCAGCAGGACGTCGAACACGTCCGGATGAGCCTTCTCCACCTCGTCCAGCAGTAGCACGGTGTAGGGGCGACGCCGGACCGCTTCGGTCAGCTGTCCGCCCTGGTCGTAGCCGACATATCCGGGAGGGGCACCGACAAGCCTTGCCACCGAGTGCTTCTCGGAATACTCGCTCATGTCGATCCGGACCATGGCCCTGGCGTCGTCGAACAGGAAGTCGGCGAGGGCCTTCGCCAGTTCGGTCTTGCCGACACCCGTCGGGCCGAGGAAGAGGAACGACCCGGTCGGCCGGTCGGGGTCGGAGATCCCGGCCCTGGCACGGCGAACCGCATCGGACACCGCCCGTACGGCCGCGGACTGGCCGACCACCCGACGCGCGAGTTCGTCCTCCATCCGCAGCAGCTTGGCGGTCTCGCCCTCGAGCATGCGGCCGGCCGGGATCCCGGTCCAGGCTGCGACCACGGTGGCGATGTCGTCGGGGCCGACCTCCTCGGACACCATCGGCGGTAGCGCCGACTCCCCCGATTCCGCAGCGTTTTCCTCGGCGGCGTGGTCGAGTTCCCGCTGCAGCTCCGGGATCCGGCCGTAGAGCAACTCGGAAGCCTTGGCCAGGTCCCCTTCCCGCTGGGCCCGATCGGCCTGCACCCGCAGTTCGTCCAGTGACTTCTTCAGTTCACCGACACGGTTGAGACCCGACTTCTCGGCATCCCACCGGGCCGTCAGGGCGGCCAGTTGCTCGTTCCGGTCGGCCAGATCGCGGCGTAGCCGGATCAGGCGATCCCCCGAGGCCGCATCCGATTCCCGTGCCAGGGCAAGCTCTTCCATCTTCAACCGGTCCACCGCACGCTGCAGCTCGTCGATCTCGACCGGCTTGGAGTCGATCTCCATGCGCAGCCGGGAAGCCGACTCGTCGATCAGGTCGATGGCCTTGTCGGGCAGGAACCGGGCCGTGATGTAGCGGTCCGACAGGGTCGCCGCGGCCACCAGGGCCGCGTCGGTGATCCGGACACCGTGGTGCGCCTCGTAGCGCTCCTTGAGGCCACGCAGGATCGCCACGGTGTCCTCGACACTGGGCTCCCCGACCAGGACCTGCTGGAAACGACGCTCCAGCGCCGGGTCCTTCTCGATGTGGGTGCGGTACTCGTCGAGAGTGGTGGCGCCGACCATCCGCAGCTCGCCGCGGGCGAGCATCGGCTTCAGCATGTTGCCCGCGTCCATCGCCCCTTCGCCGGTCGCGCCGGCACCGACCACGGTGTGCAACTCGTCGATGAACGTGACGACCTGTCCGTTGGAACCCTTGATCTCGTCCAGCACGGCCTTGAGCCGCTCCTCGAACTCACCGCGGTACTTGGCACCGGCGATCATCGCGCCGAGATCGAGCGAGATCAACCGCTTGCCCCGCAACGATTCCGGGACGTCGCCGGCCACGATCCGCTGCGCCAGCCCTTCGACCACCGCCGTCTTGCCGACGCCGGGCTCGCCGATCAGGACCGGATTGTTCTTGGTGCGCCGGGACAAGACCTGGACTACTCGCCGGATTTCGGCATCGCGGCCGATGACCGGGTCGATGGCGCCCTCCCTGGCACGCTCGGTCAGGTCGACGCCGTACTTCTCCAGGGCCTGGTAGGAGCCCTCCGGGTCCGCGGAGGTGATCTTCCGATCGCCGCCGCGCACCACCGGGAAGGCCTCGACGAGTGCGTCCGACGTCGCTCCGGACGCCACCAGCAGATCGCCGACGTCGGTGCCGGGCCGGGCAAGAGCAGCGAGCAGGTGCTCGGTGGAGAGGAACTCGTCACCGCCCGCGCGCATGATCTGCTCGCCGGCCGTCACGATGTTGCTGACGGCTCGCGCCAGCTGTGGCTGGGCGACCGTCGCGCCCTTGGCTGACGGAAGACGGCCGAGGATCGCCTGGGTCCGGGCCGCGATCGTCGCCGTGTCGGCGCCGACGGCCCTCAGCAGACCATGTGCGGTCGATCCTTCCGTCGCGAGCAGTGCCGCCAGCAGATGGGCGGGCTCCACCGTGGCATTGCCGGCGGTGGTCGCCGTACCGATGGCCGCGGCAAGGACCTCGCGGCTCTTGGTGGTGAGAACGTCGGTATTCATATGTGTTGTCTTACTGCCTTTCCGTCATCGTCGGGTGCTCTGCGGTCACTCGTACCCAGCCGAGTGACGTACTTACCCGGTCCAACGCAGCTAAGTTGAGTGTATTCCGCTCAACTTGGGTCCGTCGAGGTCTTTGGTCCCGAAAAGGTCGGCTGCTGATCAGCGGCTGGCCGGACCTGCGGCCCGACCGAGCAGTCCGAGTTGGGTTCTGTTGCTGCAGAACAGCTTCTGCAGGAGGCTCGAGACATACCCCTTCACGGTCGCCTCGGACACCAGGAGTCTGGTGCCGATGTCCGCATTGGACAGTCCCAGCGCCAGCAGATCCAGCACTGCCCGCTCGCGACCGGTCAGGCTGGTCAAGCGCTCACGGGCGTCCCGCTCCTGTTCGCGGGCCGCGCGGGTCGGCGCCACCAACCGCGCGGATGCCCCGGCGTCCATCACCACGTGCCCCCGTGCCGCCAACCCGACCATCGCGATCAGGTCGCGGGGGGCTGTCGACTTCAGCAGGAATCCCCTTGCACCGGCCTGCATGGCGCCGAGCACGTAGTCGTCGACATCGAAGGTGGTGAGCGCGACCACGACGGCGGCCGGATCGAGCGCGAGAATGGAGGCGGTACCGACGATCCCGTCGGCCATCGGCATCCGGAGATCCATCAGCACCACCTGCGGACGCCGCGGGAATTCGTCACTTCCGGTCCTCAGCATGTGCGGGCACCGGGAGCGCCACCCGGATCTCGTGACTCTTCTCGTCGCAGTGCACGCTCAGACGACCGCCGAGTAGTTCGACCCGGCGGCGCATCACCGGCAGACCGCGGCCGGGATCGCCGGCGCGCGAGTCCGGTGCGCGGGCGTTGGTCACGGTCACCGCGAGCAGTTGCTCGGCGGCGTCCACAGTCCGTCGGGCGACCCGGATGACGATCGGCTGACCGGGTGCGTGTCGGCCCGCGTTGGTCAGGCCCTCCTGCACCACCCGCAGCGCGGTGTGGACGACGAACGGGTCGGTGACGGCTGCCTGTGGTGATCGGACACCGTCGAGCTGCAGATCGATCCTCATGCCGGCGCCCCTGGCCGTCGTGACCAGCTCGAGGACGCCGTCGGACAGCGACCGGGTCGCTGGCTGGGTATCGACCTCGTCCGGGGTACGCAGCACGTCGATGAGCCCGCGGAGTTCGGTCAGCGCCTGTCGACCGGATGCCTGCAGTCGTTCGGCCGCAGCCCTGGTCCCGTCATCGATCCCCGGTCCGACCTCCAGAACGCCGGCCTGCAACACCATCAGGGTGATCTGGTGCGAGACCAGATCGTGCATCTCGCCGGCCAGCCGGATCCGCTCGGCGATGACGGCACGCTCGGCCAGCAGGTCCTGTTCACGTTCGGCCCGCTCGGCGCGATCGACGAGCGTGCCGGCCAGTTGTACCCGTGATCTGGCGAGCAGCCCGCCGACGGCGGAGATCAGGTGGATGAGGACGAAGGTGTACGGATCGGTGAGCAGCCAGGCCTGCGAGCCCGCAGCCCAGGTGAGCACCGCGAACAGGGCCACCCCGCCGGCGCGACGCCGATCACCGGTGAAGGCGAAGACCTGGGAGGGAACGGCGAAGGACGCGTAGGTGGGCGTGAGCAATGACAATGCTGCGATCCCGAGCCCGCCGGACAGCGGATGGGAGCGGCGCGTCAGCAGTAGCGCGTTGCACAGTCACTGCGAGCACCCGAGGGATCGTGATCAGCAGATCCGGGTGCAGTGCGAGCTCCCGCCAGGTGCCGGCGGCTGCCGCGAGCATCGCGAGGGTGACGTCGATCAGCACCGCCACCCAACGCGGTGCCAGCGACTGTCCCGGAAGTGCCACGCCTGAGAATAGGCCGCGCCGCGGCTGCACCCATTGGCGAAAGGACTGCACTCACCCTGCCATCTGATCGGCGATCGCGCACGTCGGGCAGCGACGTGGGGTCGGTGAGCACGGCGGACGGCGTACCGCGGAGGAACTGGTCGAAGAACCCGCCCACCAGCGTGCGGTTGATCCGTTGGCTGGTGGCGTCGTCGATGTTGCCGAAGACCTCTGCCCAGGTGGTGGGGTCCTGCTTCTCGAGAGTCTTGTCGAGCCCCCAGCGCCGAATGCTGCCGCCGAGGTCGATGAACCGGTAGTGGCCCGAGTCCTGGAGGGAATACCAACGGTGCCAGGCCTTTTCAGCGGCCAGCGCCGGCAGGAAGGTCTTCCAGCTCGGGTCCAGGGTGGTGTCGTGGCGCTGCACCCCGACCACCAGGAACGGCTTGCCGACACCCTGGGTCGCGGTGGGCCCGATGGCGAACCCGTCGAGATCGATGCCGGCGACGAAGCGGCGGTCCGTGGCTGCCACCGCCGCGGCGGTGCCGCCGCCGAAGGAGTGCCCGTAGATGCCCATCGCCGTCAGGTCCATCCCCAGCCCGAGACCCTTCGGCAGCGGCGCCCCCTCGACGTCCGGGTCCTTTCCAGACCTGATCACGGCCAACTGGTCGGCGACGAATCGGACATCGGCCACCCGCACTGCGAGCAGCTTCTCGAGCACCTTCGCCCCCTTTGCGCTGAACGGGTCGCTGCCGGCCTGGCAGTAGGCCGGATCGGTCGGGCCGACGACCGCGCCGTCGGGAAACTCGACCCCTGCGGATTCACCGGTGTTGCCCAGCGCCACCACCACGTAGCCGCGGCTGGCGAGATCCTCGGCGACGATCGTCGAGTCGGTGCGCGACCCGCACAGACCGTGGTGGAAGAAGACGACCGGATGATCCCGGCCGGCAAGCGGAGCCCCGAGATGGCTGTTCGTCTTCGCGGTGAACGCGCCCGCCGGCACCGGGTAGAACTTCTGCAGCGCAGCAGCTTCACCGGCAGGTGCATAGGGAGCGAGCGGCCCGGTGGTGGCGTCCGTCGGGTACCACAGCTGCACCATCAGTTGCCGCTTGCCGCCCTTCGGGTCCAGTGGATCCGCCCGTTCGGTGTCACGCAGGTGCACCAGCACGGTGCCGACGGCAGAGTCCCCGGTCGGCGCCGGCAGCTCGAGCGAGACTGTGGAGGATGCCGGCGTCGCGCTCGAGGACTGCCTCGACGAACCCTTGCCGGGTGACCCTGAGCTCGACGCACCAGAGCTCGACGCACCAGAGCTCGATGCACCAGAGCTCGATGCACCAGAGCTCGACGCAGTTGAGCTCGACATCCCCGTGACGGACGTTTCGGTCGTGGCCGAAGCGTCAGCGGTTGTCGCGGAGGTGGTCGGGTCAGCGGGAGCGCGACCGGCGGTGCCGGTGGCCGAACACGCGGCGCCCAGCAGACCGGCCGCGAGTGCGAGGGCGATCGTCGCACCCCTCCGGCGACGCGACATCACACTGACGGACCGATACCAGCTGGTGGTTGCCATGGATCCAGTACACCGATTGCACCGCAGCGGCACGAGCGGCTTCGGTCGGGAACGTCCACGACGAAAGTCGGGGGTGCAGCGAGTGACGGACCGGCCGAACGGCCTGCCGCGCCGGTGGCCCGGGGAGTGGGGGACGTCAGCCGGCCAGCAGCCGCAGCGCCCGCAGGGGGCGCCGGCTCCGGTTCCGGCCATCCGGTGCAGCGCCGCCCGGGCGCGGCAGCTGTGCGTCGCCGAGGCGAACCATTCGCCCCCGTCCAGCCAGCCGGCGGAAGCAGCGGCGAAGACGGCCTGGCTGGGTACCGAGCCCGCGGCGGCATTGGGTCCATGGCGGCCGCAGGTGCTCATTTGGTCATCGGGCGCGGGTGCGGTACGACCGTCACATGGCATCTCGGCAGAGCAAGTCCTCGCAAGACACCGCCGGGGCCGGCACGACTCCATCTGCGGCGACGCCGACCCGGCACGTCGAGATCGAGACGAAGCTCGAAATCCCCTCTGCCAGGGCGCTTCCGATCCTGACGGGACGACGGACGACCACCGCGGTCGGGTTGGTCGGCGCCGCCGATCCACTGACGTTCGAGTTGGACGCCGTCTACTTCGATACCGCAGAGCTCGACCTGCTGCGCTCGAGGTTGACCCTGCGGCACCGCACCGGCGGCGAGGACGCCGGCTGGCACCTCAAGTTGCCGGCGCTGGCCGGAGCCAGGACGGAGATCGGGTTGCCACTGGAGTCGGTGGACGTCGATCCGCTGACGGCCCACGTGCCCGCGGCGCTGGCCGATCTGGTGCTCGGTGCCGCGCGCGGACGGGCTCTGCGGCCGGTGGCCAGAATCCGCAACGTCCGCACCGTGCGCCGCCTGCTCGACTCCGCCGGCACCGCCATGATCGAGGTCGCCGACGACCAGGTCACCTCGACGCGCCTGACCATCGCTGACAGCGCCGCCGGCGTCACAGCGGGACGGGTAGCAGCATTCTCCGCATCGGAGCCGACCCGCTGGCGGGAGCTCGAGGTGGAGATCCTGGCCGGCGATCGTGACCAGCTGGGCGCCGTCGTCGCCCTGCTCCGGCAGGCGGGCGCCAAGCCCGCCTCGAGTGCGTCCAAACTCGCCCGCGCACTGGATGCCCATCGCACTCCGCCAGCAGGCAAGACGAAATCTGCCCACACGAATTCGGTCGGGCCGGTGGTGACCGGCGTCCTCTCGAGACTTCGCGACCACCTGATCGGAGCGGACCGGGGACTTCGTGAGGGCACCGAGGTGGCGCTGCACGATGCCCGGGCGGCCGCCCGGCGCGTGCGCTCGGTGCTGAGCGTCTACAGTCCCGTCTTCGAACCGGGCGCCACCCGTTCGCTGCGCACCACTCTCCGGGATTTCGGTGTGGTGCTGGGCCGGGCGCGGGATCTGGAGGTCCTGCAGCGACGGCTCGTCGGGCAGTTGGTCGAGGAACCGACCGAGTATGCGACCGCGGCCGCCGCCCGGATGAACGCCGCCTTCGCGGCTGCACTGCCCGTGGCACTGGCTGACGTGGCCGAACTGATCCGGTCGCAGCCCTACCTGGACATGCTCCGGGAGCTGGACGCCTTCATCGCGACCCCCCCGTTCTCCCGCCGCGCGACCAAGTCCGCGTCGACCGAACTGCCGCTGCACCTGTCGGCTGCCTGGCGCGACCTCGACGGGCTCGTCGAGCAGGCTCTCGGCGACCCGTTCGGCAGTCCGGGTCTGCACGACGTGCGCAAGAGCGCCAAGGCGTTGCGCTATGCCGCCGAGGCGGCTTCTGCGACCCTGGGTGATGCCGCCGTCGTCTTCGCCGCTGCGATCGAGGAGATCCAGGAGGTGCTCGGCGAGCACCAGGATGCCGCTGCCGCTGCCGCCTGGCTCGCCGCGCTCGCCCTGGAGCCGGACACCGATGGCGTCTCCGGCTTCGTCTTCGGTCGGCTGCACGCGTTCGAGCAGGCCGTGGCCCACGGCACCGTCGACGATTTCTCCGACGCCTGGGACCGGGTGGAGGACGGCGACATCCTGGCCGGCGTCTTCGGCCGTTGACCTGCCGGGTAAAGAGCGGTGCTTCTCGATTATTAATACTGATTTACATGTATCGAGAAGCGAGTCGGCTACTCCTGTGCTTCGGGCCCGTCCAACGTCAGTGTGAAGAGCACTCAGCCGGGCCTCGGTCGCTGCGACGACCGATGCACCCGGAGGTTTGCAATGAAGGCTTGGTTTCGACTCGGCAGTATCGTCGTCGGCACGATCACTGCTGCGGCTCTGACATTCTCTGCCGCTTCAGCGGCCACACCCGGTACCCCCGATGATCCATCGTCGTCCGGCCATGCGTCGGCGGCCGGGGTGGGACAGGTGATCCCGATGACGCCGCGACCACCCCTCGTGTCGGAGGCCCTCTTCGTACCGGTCACTCCCTGTCGGATCGCCGACACGCGAAAGGGCGGTGGATTCATGGCCAACAATGCGTCCCGCGCCTTCTACGTCACCGGCACCACCGGCTTCGCGCCGCAGGGCGGAAAAAGCGGCGGCTGCCGCATCCCCACTGGCGCAACCGGAGTCACTGCCAACGTCACGGCTGCCGGCACCGTCTCCGACGGCTACCTGACGGGCTATCCGACCGGATCGATTGCTCCCATCACCAACTTCATCACCACCCACAGGAACTTCAACCTGACCGCCAACCCGACTTTCGCGCTGGCCGCCGGTAACGCCAGACCACTGACCATCGCCAACCACGGTGGCAACACCCACGTCGTCGTCGACGTCACCGGCTACTACATTCCACAGCTGGAAGGTCTGGTCAACATCGCCGGTGCCACCTACGCCGGAACCAGCCGGATGCTCGGCGCCACCCAGCTCGGCACGGGGTCCTACCGGGTCCAGTGGGACACCGACGTCGCGAATTGCGCCCCGATGGTCACCGTTTACGGAGGCCTCCCGGGCTACGCGACCTCCCAGAACCTGAACACCGTCTACACCATCATCAGGACGTACAGCCCGGCCGGCACGCCAACCGATTTCGCGACCCAGGTCAGCGTGTCCTGCTGATCCTCCGGCTCTGCTGACGGCCCCCACCGACGTGAGCGAAGACGTCCGACGACAACGGCGGTACCCGAGATCTTCGGTACCGCCGTTGTCCTCGACCGTGGCCTTCGTCGTTGCCCGGTGGCCGTTGTTGCCGGTGTTGCCGTTGTGACCGGTGGCCGTTGTTCGTGGCCGTCGCCGCTCGCCTACCTGGCTTGTCTTCGGCCGGCTCCACGCCTTCGAGCAGGCCGTGACCCGCGGCACGGTGGACGACTTCTCCGACGCCTGGGACCGGGTGGAGGACAGCGACCCTCTCCGGCATATTCGGCATAGTCGGCCGCTGACGCCCGCACCCTGGGCGCATACAGAAAGTCCCGGCGCATACGGAATCGGCCGAATCTGCCTCCATCGAACGGCTTTCGGTCCAAGCCGTATGCGCCGGTTCGTCTTCGGCCATTCAGGAACGCTGACGTGGCCATTGACACGGTCGCAACACCCACGGCATTCTCGAGGTCACCGGCTACTACATTTCGCGATCGAAGGGCTCGTCAGCATCAACGGGCGGGTGTCCCGGTTGGCGATCAACCAGACCGGAGATGCCGTTCCCGCTGACTCCAGCAACTACTTCTTCCTGACGGTCACATGCTGGCCGATGATGTATCACGTCCGGCTCCAGCGCGCTTCTGGTTCCGGATGCGCCGCCGCCCGAGTGGCGCACGTCTGGAGCACCTCATGAACCGTTTGACCGCTGGCTGCTGATCTCCACCACCACTGTCACATTGGGGGTGAGTTGCCTGTCGTCCGCATCCGGGGGTCGGCCGGAGCAGAGTGTTGGTGGCAAAACCCTCTTCGCCGCCTCCGGACCGACCGGCAACGGACCCACTGGCAACGGACCGGGCGGCGCTCGTCAGCCCTTCACCAACGCCGGCGCCATCGTCCAGGCGCAGTACATTCCGGTGACGCCCTGCCGGGTGGCCGATACGCGGGCGGGCGGCGGAGCGCTCGTCAACGGCGCCATCCGGAGTTTCACCATTCGCGGCGCCAGTGGATTCGCTCCCCAGGGCGGAACCTCCGGGGGTTGCGGAGTGCCGGCGGGCGCAAGCAGCGTGACCACGAACGTCACCGTGACCGCTGCCGCAAACACCGGCTATTTGTCGGGCTATCCGGCCGGAACTGTCGAACCGCATACAAACTTCATCACCTATCCGGTGCATCAGACGATCAGCGGCAACCCGACGTTCACGCTGCAATCGGCCGGCACCGAGCCGTCGCTGAGCATCAGGAATCACGGGTCGACGACGAACGTCATCATCGACATCACCGGCTACTACCTGGAACCGATCGCCGGCACTGTCAACGCCGACGGATCATTGGGCACCCACTCGAGCCAGGTGATGACCTCGGGGATCTACGCGACGATCGACACCGGCCACTACTACGTCCAGTTCAACCAGCCCGTCATCGGCTGCGTCCTCGTGGCAACGGGCACCGTCACCACCACCAGCGTCAGTACCAATTTCAATGGGTTTCGAGACTACGCCTACGTGTACGTCCGGGACATCAGCACGGCATCAGCGCCATTGGTCGACGGGGGCTTCACCTTCACCGTGACCTGCTGATCCGCGGCGGGTGATCCGCGGCGGGTGAGCTGCGGCGGGTGAGCTGCGGCGGCCGAATTGCAGGCGGGCTGCGCATACCAAAGTGCCCGAAACTAGCTCTGAGGAGCGAGTTTCGGGCACTTTCGTATGCGCCGGGCACCTTGATGTGCGCGGTATGGAATGCGTCAGCCGCGGCGGCGTTGGGGGCGCCAGGTGACCATGGCCGTGGTGGTGTTCTGCCAGGGGACCAGATCTCGCCGCAATCCCGCGATGGCGTTGGCTGCGGCGTTCGCCGCGTCGGCCTGCGACTGGTTGAGATCGGCGTTCAGGGCGCGGATTTCGTCGGTCAGCTCCGTCGCCCGCGCACGAAGCGCGTCGACCTGGGCCTCCAGCTCGATGATCCGGCGGATCCCGGCGCGATTGACGCCCTCGTCCTGGCTGAGCTTCTGGACCTCGCGGAGCAACTCGATGTCGCGACGCGAGTACCGCCGCCCACCACCGGAGGTGCGGCCAGGGGAGACCAGGCCTTCGCGGTCGTAGGAACGCAGGGTCTGGGCGTGCATCCCGGCGAGCTGGGCGGCCACCGAGATGACGAACAGCGGCGCGTCGACCTCGAATCCCACCATGTCGAACGCCTGGAAGCCGCTGGTGCCAGGGGGTTTCAATCCGGACCGGGTGCCGGCGTCGCCCTCATCTGCTCCGCCCGGCCCGGTCATGACTTGTCCGCAGAGGCCTGCAGCGCACGGGTGATCGCAGCCCTGGGGTCCTCGGTCTGCTCGGCTGCAAAAGCTTCGATCGCCGCCGTGGCCTCTGGCGAGAGACGTTGCGGAACAGCGATCTCCACGGTGACGATCAGGTCCCCGATGACATCCTTGCGCTTGACGCCTGCCCCTTTGACGCGGAGCTTGCGGCCGGACGCCGTCCCGGGCGCGACCCGCAGGCGCACGGACCCGGACAGGGTCGGGACGGTGAGATCGGTACCCAGCACCAGCTCCGGGAAGGTCACCGGGACGGTCAGGGTCAAATTGTCGCCGTTGCGGCCGAACAGTTCGTGGGCGCTGACGTGGATGACGACGAACAGGTCGCCGTGCGGTCCACCACCGGTCCCGGCGTCACCCTTGCCGGCCAGCCGGATGCGCTGGCCGTCGGAGACACCGGCGGGGATCCGGGTCGTCAGGGTGCGGGACTGCTGCACCGTTCGCTCGCCGTGGCAGTTCGGGCACGGGTCGTCAGTGATGGAACCGGTTCCGCGGCAATTGGTGCAGGGTTCGGAGAAGGCGAACGAGCCCTGGTTGCGAGTGGTCAGGCCGGTGCCGTTGCACACCGGGCAGGCGTGCGGCGACGTGCCCGGCTTGGCACCGGTGCCGAGGCAGGTGGGACAGGTGCTGCGTTCGGACAACCGCAACGGAACCGTCACTCCGGACACCGCTTCGGTGAACGCGATCCGCACCTCGGTCTCGACATCGCCGCCGCGCTTGGCGCGGGACGCCCTGGTATTCGTGGCGCCGCGGTTGAACAGGCCACCGAAGATGTCGCCGATCCCGCCGCCGCCACCCGAGCCGCCGCCGCTGTTGCGCAGGAGATCGTTGATGTCGAATCCGCCGGCACCGGCGCCGGGCTGGCCACCGAATCCGCGGAACGCCCCGGACCCGACGGACGCCCGCGCCTCGTCGTACTCCTTGCGCTTCGCGTCGTCGGACAGCACGTCATACGCCTCGGAGACGGTCTTGAACTTCTCCTCGGCCTGCTTGTTGTTCGGGTTCTTGTCGGGATGCAGGTCCCTGGCGAGCTTCCGATAGGCCTTCTTGATCTCCGCGGCGGTCGCTGTCTTGCTCACGCCCAACGCCGCGTAGAAGTCCTTCTCGTAGTAATCCTTGGCGCTCACCAGGAACCTCCCTTCTTGTAGGTAGACCAAGCAACGTCCTGCAAAGTGCGCGCTATAGCGACCACTCTGAAGGACGTTGTGGCGGGGGTGCTGCTACTCGACAACTTCCGCATCAACGATCTCGTCGGCGTCGTCGCTCGGAACCGGAGCCGGTTCGTCTTCCTCGCCGGGGCCGGTGACCCCGACGACGGCCGCCCGCACCAGCCGATCGCCCAGTGAATACCCGTGCCGCATCACCGTTGTCACGGTCTGCACCGCGACGTCGGCGGAGGTGGCGAACTGGACCGCCTCGTGCAGGGCCGGATCGAACTCGTCGCCGACCACGCCGAACTGCGTCAGGCCGGCCTTGGTCAGCACGCCCGTCAGGCGATCTGCCACGGCCTTGAACGCTCCCGTGAGATCGCCGTGACGGTCGGCGTTGTCGATGTCGTCCATGACGGTCAGCATTTCGGTCAGGACCGAAGCTTTCGCGTTCTTGACGACCAGATCCCGATCGCGGTCGACCCGCTTGCGGTAGTTGGCGTACTCCGCCGTCACCCGCTGGAGGTCGGAGGTGCGCTCGGCAGCTTCCTGCTGGGCGGCCTCCAACGCAAGATCGGCGTCCGTCTGGATCGAGATCGGCTGCGAAGCCTCCTCCGGGTTTCCCGGGTCGGACTTCCGACCGAACGGTGAGGAGAAGAACCCACCAGAACTGCGCACCTCGCCCGTCTCCGGGTCGATGCGGCGGTTGTCGTTGATCACGACTGGTTCCTCACCTCCCGGCCGGCCTGCGTTGTTGTCGTCCTGCTGGCTCATTTGTTCATGTCCGGCTTCGGGTCGTCCACGATCTCGGCGTCGACGATCTCTTCCTCCTGCGGGCCCGACGAGCCGTCGGCCGCGGGGGCGTCGCCGGAACCTTCGGAAGCGGTCTGCGAGTACAGGGCGGCGCCCAGCTGCTGGGATTCGGTCGCCAACTCCTCGACGGCCGTCTTCAGCACCGAGAGGTCGGTGCCCTTCAGGGCCTCGTTCACCTTGGTGATGGACGCGGTGACCCGCTCCTTCGGCTCGTCCGGGAGCTTCTCGCCGTTGTCCTTGATGAACTTCTCGGTCTGGAAGACGAGGGCCTCGGCCTGGTTGCGGACCTCGGCCTCCTCGCGACGGAGCTTGTCCTCCTCCGCGTGCGCCTCGGCGTCCTTCATCATCCGGTCGATCTCGTCCTTGGACAGCGCGGAGCCACCCGTGAGCTTGATCGACTGCTCCTTGCCGGTGCCGAGATCCTTGGCGGTGACGTGCACGATGCCGTTGGCGTCGATGTCGAAGGTGACCTCGATCTGCGGCACGTTGCGCGGCGCCGGCGGCAGGCCGGTCAGCTCGAACATGGCCAGCTTCTTGTTGTAGGCGGCCACTTCCCGCTCGCCCTGGAAGACCTGGATCTGCACCGAGGGCTGGTTGTCCTCGGCCGTGGTGAAGATTTCGGAGCGCTTGGTCGGGATGGTGGTGTTGCGCTCGATGAGCTTGGTCATGATGCCGCCCTTGGTCTCGATCCCCAGCGACAGCGGGGTGACATCGAGCAGCAGCACGTCCTTGACCTCGCCGCGGAGCACACCGGCCTGCAGGGCAGCGCCGACAGCGACGACCTCATCGGGGTTGACGCCCTTGTTGGGCTCCTTGCCACCGGTCAGCTCCTTCACCAGTTCGGTGACGGCCGGCATGCGGGTGGAACCACCCACGAGCACGACGTGGTCGATGTCGCCGACCTTGACGCCGGCGTCCTTGATGACCTGGTGGAACGGGGTGCGGGTGCGGTCGAGCAGGTCGGAGGTGATCCGCTGGAACTCAGCTCGCGTCAGGCTCTCGTCCATGAACAGCGGGTTCTTGTCCGCGTCGACCGTGATGTACGGCAGGTTGATGGAGGTGGACTGGCTCGAGGACAGCTCGATCTTGGCCTTCTCCGCGTTCTCGCGGATGCGCTGCATGGCCATCTTGTCCTTGGTCAGGTCGATGCCGTTGGCCGCCTTGAACTTGTCGACGAGCCAGTTGACGACGCGCTCGTCCCAGTCGTCGCCGCCGAGCTTGTTGTCACCGGCGGTGGCCTTGACCTCGACGACGCCGTCGCCGATCTCGAGGAGGGACACGTCGAACGTGCCACCACCGAGGTCGAAGACCAGGATGGTCTGCTCCTTGTCGCCCTTGTCGAGCCCGTAGGCCAGGGCGGCCGCGGTCGGCTCGTTGACGATGCGGAGCACGGTCAGACCGGCGATCTCGCCGGCTTCCTTGGTGGCCTGACGCTGGGCGTCGTTGAAGTACGCGGGGACTGTGATGACGGCGTCGGTGACGGGTTCGCCGAGGTAGGACTCCGCGTCACGCTTCAGCTTGCCGAGCACCCTGGCGCTGATCTCCTGCGGGGTGTACGACTTGCCGTCGATGTCGACGGTCCAGTTGGTGCCTACGTGGCGCTTCACGGACCGGATGGTCCGGTCGACGTTGGTGACGCCCTGACGCTTGGCGACCTCGCCGACGAGAACCTCGCCGTTCTTGGCGAACGCGACGATCGACGGGGTGGTGCGGGCGCCTTCGGCGTTGGCGATGACGGTGGGCTCGCCGCCTTCCAGGACCGAGACGACCGAGTTGGTGGTACCGAGATCGATACCGACGGCACGCGACATGCGTTCCTCCTGCTATGGGTTCCTGTGGACCTGCGCCGGTTGGTGCACGCCCGTGATGTGGTGATTGAGGTACTGATTCCCAGCATGCGACAGGCTCCGGCTGGCTGTCAAACCACCTTGAGTCGGTCAGGCTCAACTTTACTGATGCTTCCAACTGATGGCAGCGGCAGATTGTTCCCGAGAGTCTCGGCCCGATGCTCGGGCCGGTGATCGAGGACTTCTCGATGACGGCAGGATGGTCCCGTGACCACTCGACCTGACGGCGACGCCATCGTCCGCGCCCTGCAGAACGACCTCTCGTTGCCCGTGCCCGAGCTGCTCGACCGGCTCCGCCATGCCGGTTCGCCGATGACCGAGGAGGAGTTCGAGGAGGCCTGGCGGGACCAGTCGTCGAGCGCCCTGGCCCGGATCGACATCGTCGACCCGGAGTTGGTGGTCGACGTCAGCCGGGTGCTGACCGGCCGGGTGTTCACCCATCGGCTGGACGAGCAGGAGGTGGAACGCGGCGAGCTCTCGATCCTTCCGGATCTGGCCGGCATCTGGACCTTGCTCGACACGGCACCGTTCGACCAGTTGGACGCGCGGCCCATCAAGGAGAGCATCGACCCCGACACCCTCGACCCGGTGATCCGATTGTCCGACGGCGCACTCGACGCATACGCGGTGGATTCTCTGGTCGCGCTTTCCGTCGGTCCGGACGGCCTGCACCTGGCCGCGGCGGTCGAGCCCGACGACGTGATCCCCCGGCTGACGGAGTTGCTGCTCGTCCGGCAGGAGGTGTTCGCGAACGATCAACTGATCATGGATCCGGATGATCCCGGACTCGAGGACGACGAGGTGGTGCTCGGCGACGTGCCCTTGGAGGAGTTCCTGCTCCTCGTCTGTGCTCGTGATCCGCAAGCCTTCACCACACCGGGCCCGCTGCTGTCGGAGATCCTGGAGGAGATCGGACTCGAGCAGGAGGACGGCATGGTAGCGGTTGCGGGGTTCGACTTCGCCGGGGCGGCCGAGATCGCCGACGCGGAAAGCGAACTCGAACGGATCTGCGAGACCTACGACCTGTCGAACGGGGAGGCCGCGGCAGTGCTGCTCGTCATCGACAAGGTCGACGAACTGCACGATGCTCTGCACGACTGGGCCGACGACGGCGAGAACGAGGACGAATTCCCCGAGTTCGATCTGATGGACCTGCTGCCGGCGATGATGATGCTTGCCGAGCCGATGGTGGTGGTCGCCATCGCGGACGAGAAACTGGGCGGCGACCCGCATCTCGGGACCGTGCTGAAGTCCATGCTGATGCTGCTGCAGCCGGAGGTCCCGCGCCGCTCGATGGCCGGCTGGCACTGGTTGGTGGCGCGGTGCGACGACCTGCTCTCGGCCTTCGAGGACGCCGAGGCGGGCTATCGGACCGCCCTGGACCTGGACGCCGACTTCTATCCCGCCATGCGGGAGCTGGCGTCGCTGGCCTCGCTCCGAGGTGATGCGGCGCAGGCTGTCTCGTTGCTGAATCGCGCGATGGTGCCTTCCGACGACGCCGAGCTGGCGATGGTGTCCCGGTACGTCGGCGAGACCAGGGCCGACATCGGGCGCAATGACGTCTGCTGGTGCGGGTCCGGGAAAAAGTACAAGAAGTGCCACCTCGGCCGGTCGGACTTCGATCTGGCCGCCCGCCGGGACTGGTTGTACGACAAGGTCGCCAACTGGGTGCGCAACGGACCGGGGCGCGAACTGGTCATCGAACTGGCGGCCACCGCGGTTGACCCGGCCGTAGGGCCCGAGGCTCTGTTCGTCGCGGTGAAGGATCCGTTGATGATCGACGTCGCCATGTTCGAGGGCGGGCTCCTCGACGAGTTCATCGACACCAGGGCCACCATCCTGCCGGACGACGAGCGGGAACTGCTGGTGGACTGGCAGACGTCTCGTCGCAGCCTGGCGACCGTCACCGGACTCGGAACCGGTTGCATCATCGAAGATCTCGACAGCGGAGCGGTCGTCACCCTACCGCTGGCACCGGTCGGCGCCACGGTCGGCGATCTCGTATGTGTGCGCCTCCTCGCGGCCGGGCCGACGCTCGCGGCACCGGGCGGATCGGTGCTGGTCCCACCGTCGCGACGTGCATTGACGGAGGCGCTGCTCGCCCTGCAGGGCAGTGACGAGGAGGATCCGATCCGCACGGTCAGCGTGCTCAGCGGCCGGAGCACCGACTGACCTGGTCTGCATGCGTCCGGCCGGCGACGGAGACACTCGGTCAGCAACGGAGACGTCCGCTCAGCGCAGCGGGCGCGGCTGACCGACCTCCCCCAGCGCCGTAGCCAAACGGCGAACCGCCTCCGGTAGCTCGTCTTCCGTGAGATTCGCGAACGACAGCCGCAGGTGTGGCGCCCGCTGGTCCCCGATGGAGTAGTAGCGACCGGGCGCCACCGCCACGCCGTGATCGAGAGCCGTTCTGACGCAGACGGCCTCGTCCAGCGCGTCAGGCAATTCCAGCCACAGGCTCAAGCCACCGGCCGGTGGCACGAAGGCGCAGTCGGGCATGGTGGCCCGTAGTTCGCGGACCAGCACCCTCGCCCGCCCGCCGAGAGCAATCGCCGTCCGGCGGACGTGGGTGGACCAGGCCGTGGCCGTGACGATGTCGACGGCAGCGTGTTGCAGCGGACCCGAGACGAAGAAGTCGTCGACCATCCGCAGGGCGGCCAGCCGACCGGCCACCCGCCCGCGGGCCGCGATGGCGCCGATCCGCAGTCCGGGGGCACCGGCCTTGGTCAGCGAGCAGACCGTGATGACGTGACCGTGCTCGTCGTCGGAGATCAACGACCGCGGAACCGGATCACCGTGCCCCAGCCACCGGGCCCAGTCGTCCTCGACCACAAAAAGCCCGTGGCGGTGGGCGATCTCGAGTAGTTCGCGCCTCCGTTCGTCGTTCAGCACACTCCCGTCCGGGTTGGCGTAGGTGGGCTGCACGTACAGGAGTCTGGCGTGCGTCCGCTCGAGCGCACGTTCGAGCAGATCCGGGCGGATGCCGTTCTCGTCGCCGGGAATGGGGACCGGGACCAGCCCCGCACTGCGCGCCACGGCCAGGGCGCCCGGATAGGTGGGCGTGGCGAAGAGAATCGACTCCCCGCCCGGGACGAGCGCCCGGAAGATGGTCGAGAGTGCCGACTGGGTACCGGGACTGATGATCACATCGTCTCCGGCGACCCCGATCTGCTGACCGAACCAGGTGCGGAGCTCGGGCAGCCCGTCGGCCGGCGGTGGTTCCCAGACGCCGGGTCGACGCGACGCCCGCGCGAGGGCCGGCGACAGACCGAGATCACCACCGAGTTGAGCGCTCGGATAGCCCACCGCCATCGGCAGCACTCCCGGATCGCTGGACCGCAGCACGTCGTCGAGACCGGCCGTGTCCACCAGACTCTGACTGAGAGTCACGTCCTGCCAGGTGGTATCGGCGCGGACCGGCGCTCGCCGCTCCGCCACGAAGGTGCCGGCTCCGGGACGGGTGGTGATGGTCCCGTCCGCCGAGAGCCGGGCGATCGCCTGCTGCACGGTGGTCGCGCTGACGCCCAGCGAAGCCACCAGCTCGCGGCTGCTCGGCAGCCGCGTCCCGGCGGGAGCCTCGCGAGCCAGATCGTCGATCCGCCGCACGACCCGCTGGACACTGCTATCGTTGGACATGAAGCTCAATGATAGCGCTACTGGTGAAATCTCCCGATCGCTACCGGGAGAAACCACCCTCCGAACGCCACTGGACGACCCGCCCGCGCGGCGCGTCGGGACGGCCCGCGTGCAACGCGGCATGGCCGAGATGCTCAAGGGCGGCGTCATCATGGACGTCGTCACCGCGGAGCAGGCCAGGATCGCCGAGGATTCCGGCGCCGTCGCGGTGATGGCCCTCGAGCGGGTTCCGGCCGACATCCGCGCCCAGGGCGGCGTTTCCCGCATGAGCGACCCCGACATGATCGACAGCATCGTCGCGGCCGTGTCCATCCCGGTGATGGCGAAGGCCCGGATCGGCCACTTCGTCGAGGCGCAGGTCCTGCAGTCGCTCGGCGTCGATTTCATCGACGAGTCCGAGGTGCTGACCCCGGCCGACTACACCCACCACATCGACAAGTGGCGGTTCACCGTGCCTTTCGTCTGCGGCGCGACCAACCTGGGCGAGGCGCTGCGGCGGATCAGCGAGGGCGCCGCGATGATCCGCTCCAAGGGCGAGGCTGGCACTGGCGACGTCTCGAACGCGACCACCCACATGCGGACGATTCGCGGCGAGATCCGTCGTCTGTCCAGCCTTTCGCCCGACGAGCTGTATGCGGCGGCCAAGGAACTGCAGGCGCCCTACGATCTCGTCGCGGAGGTCGCCGCGGCCGGCGCGCTGCCCGTGGTGCTCTTCACCGCGGGCGGCATCGCGACCCCCGCAGACGCGGCGATGATGATGCAGCTCGGGGCCCAGGGTGTCTTCGTCGGGTCCGGCATCTTCAAGTCCGGTTCTCCGCTCGCCCGCGCAGAGGCCATCGTGCGGGCCACCACCTTCTTCGACGACCCCGATGTCATCGCCAAGGTCTCCCGCGGGCTCGGCGAAGCCATGGTGGGGATCAACGTGGACGAGATCCCGGTGCCCCACCGGCTGGCCGAGCGCGGCTGGTGACCGGGGCGTCGCTCATCGGCGTGCTGGCGCTCCAGGGCGGTTTCCGCGATCACCTCGACCGGCTCGACGCGATCGGCGCGCGGACGCGGCCGGTGCGCAGTCCGGCGGACCTGGCCGATCTCGACGGGATCGTGATCCCCGGCGGGGAGTCGACCACCATCTGCCGGCTGCTCGACGCCTTCGAGTTGCGCGAACCGCTGACCGCAGCCCTGGCCACAGGGCTGCCGGCCTTCGGCTCCTGCGCCGGAATGATCGTCCTGGCCGACCGGGTACTCGACGGCCGGGCCGACCAGCGGCCGCTGGCCGCGATTCCGCTCTCCGTGCGCCGCAACGCGTTCGGCCGTCAGTCGGATTCGTTCGAATGCGAGCTCGAGGTGCAGGGACTGGGCGGCGGCCCGTTCCCGGCCGCCTTCATCCGGGCTCCGGCGATCGAGAGCATCGGGCACGGCGTCCAGGTGGTGGCGCAGGTGGACGGACGCCCGGTCGCGGCCCGTACGGAGCACGTGCTGGTGACCGCCTTCCACCCGGAACTCACCCCCGACGACCGGATCCACCGCTTGTTCCTCGAGATGGTGGCGGAGCACGATCGGCCGTGAGTCACTGGTCCCGCAGCCCGACACAGTCGTGCTGCCAGAAGATCTCGGAGTAGACCAGCGTTCCGGTCATCCAGGGCCGGGCCTCCGGCAGACGGATGACCTGAAACGCGGCATCGGGTATCCGGAGCGACGGCTTGCGGTAGCCGAGCGGTCCGCCCGGCCGGAAGCCGAACCGCGGGTAGTAGTCGGGCGATCCCTCCAGGAAGACCAGCGGGACGGCTCTGTCGTTCAGGGTCTGCAGACCTCGCCGGATCAGCGCACCGCCGATCCCCTGCCGCTGGTGCGCGGGTAGCACTCCCACCGGGCTGAGCACCTGCACCGGGACGAGCGCGGCCGGGGCGTCCAGCAGGCTGCGGGTGAACATCACATGCCCGAGGATCAGCCCCTCCTGTTCCGCAACCAGCGAGAGTCCCTGCCCCGCAGCGACGATGGTGCGGAGAGCATGGACCAACGGCGCCACCGATGGGCCGTGGTCACCGAAGGCAGCCCGGTGCAGCTGACGGACCGCGTCATGATCGGCAGGCTGTTCGTCACGGATGCGCATGCGGCACCGTAGCAACTACACCCCGGAGCGCTGCCACTGAATTTTCGGACGGCGGCACGGTGGTGAACCACATCCTGAGGCGCTGCCGGGGGCGGTGAACCGCTCGGTGATAATCCCGTGGTGACCCTGACGCACCGCAGTTCGATCACCGGCGGAACCCGGTCGGATCTCGGGTACTGGCCGCTGGCTGCCGGGCCGGGCGAGCCGCACGTGGCGCGGTCCGAACTGATCCGGGGAGCGGGCCGTCCGGCCGACAGCGCGCCCCTGCTGACGGTCGCGCACCTCTCGGATCTGCACCTGTGCGACTCGCAGTCACCGGCCCGCGGGGAGTTCCTCGACCGCTGGTCGGATCCGGACTCCCCGCTCCGCCCGACGCTGGGCCACATCGGGAGCTACCGCGCCCAGGACTGCTTGACGGTGCAGGTGGGCGCCGCGATGGTGGACGCGATCAACGCCGTCGGGCGTGGCCCGGTCGGCGGCGCCGAGATCGACTGGGCGATCACCACCGGCGACGTCGTCGACAGCGCGCAGACCAACGAACTGGGTTGGTACATCGGTCTTCTCGACGGCGGCCGGATCGTGCCCGACTCCGGAGCCCTCGACCGGTACGAGGGTGTCGCGGATCACGGGTACTGGCACGAGGCCTTCTGGCACCCCGACCCGTCGGTCAGGGCCGATGGGTCCGCACGCTCCGACCGACCGCACCGGTTGTTCGGATTCCCGGATGCCCCCGGACTGCTCGACGCGCTCCGGGCACCCTTCGACTCGCCAGGCCTGTCGATGCCGTGGATCGCGGTCCATGGCAACCACGACCAGTTGGTGCAGGGCAACATCCCGGCGGTCGGCGACTTCGCCCTCGCCTCGATGGCGGACACGAAGGCCATCGACGTACCGGCCCACTGGACGCTCGAGCAGATCGCCCGGTTCTGCGGCGCCGTCGACTCGACGGAGCAGATCGGGCTCGACGCATGGGGGGAGATGCTCGTCCGGACGATCACGCCGGATGCGCTGCGGCGCACCATCACCCGCGAGGAATTCCTGGACGCGCACTTCGGCCCCCGCGCCCGTCCAGCGGGCCATGGCTTCGCGGCGGACCACGGCGGGCGGGCGTACTACCGCTACGACCACGACGGCGTCACCGTGTTGGTGCTCGATGCGGTGAACGAGCACGGCGGCTGGCAGGGCAGCCTCGACGAACCGCAGCTGGTCTGGCTCGAGTCCGAACTGACCGACGCCGACCGCGAGCGTCGCCACGTCGTGCTGGCCTCTCACCACACGCTGGCCGACCTGGTCAACGACCGCCTGGCGCCGGCCGCCGCAAGGCGGGTGCTCACCGCGGAGCTGACCGAGATCCTCGATGGTCACCCCTGTGTCGTGCTGTGGCTGAACGGCCACACCCACCTCACCCGGGTCACCCCGCACACCGGCCGGCACAGCTGGTGGGAGGTGACAGCCCCGTCCCTGATCGACTTCCCGCAGCAGGGCCGCATCGTGGAGCTCCTCCGCTCGCCCGGCGGCACGCTGACCGTCGCGGTGACGATGGTCGATCATTCCGGCGAACTGCCCTGGTCCGGGTCGCTCCGGTCGACGACGGCGATGGCCGGTCTGTCCCGTCAGCTGGCCGCCAACGACTGGCAGTTCCGGCCCGAGGACCTCGCCCGGCACGTGCTGGTCGGGACACCGACCGACCGCAACGTCCTGCTCCACCTCCCCGACCCCTGGGCCTGACCTTCCCCCGTGCCCTTCCCTTGTGCGCATACAGAAGTGCCCTGCGCATCTGGAACCGACCGAATCTGGGCTCCGGGGCCCGTATTCGGGCCGGACCGTATGCGCAGCGCAGTTCGGTATGCGCCGGAATGGTGGGTGGGCTGCGGCGGATGCCGGGCAGTGGTTACCGTTCACGAATGCAGATCCAGCTCAGGCACAACCCGTCGTTCACCGTCGGCCGCATGTTCCTCAGCCCGGGCGAGAGCGTGCGCGTCGAGTCCGGCGCGATGATCGCCCACTCGGGCGGCGTCACCCTGGCGGCGAAGGCCGAAGGTGGTGTGATGGCCGGGCTCCGGCGCTCGGTGCTGGGCGGCGAGTCGTTCTTCGTCACCACCTACACCGCCCCGGCCGACGGCGGCTGGGTCGACGTCGCCGGCGTTCTCCCCGGGGATGTGGCCGCCATCGACATCACCCCGGAGCGGCCGTACTACCTGGCCCGCGGCAACTGGATCGCCAACTCGTCCGGGGTCAGCATCGACACGCAGTGGGGCGGCATGGCCAGCCTGTTCGGCGGTGAGGGCGGCTTCGGGATCAGGGCGTCCGGCAGCGGGCAGGCCCTGGTCAGCGTCTACGGCGCGATCGACGTCTTCGATCTGGAGCCTGGACAACCCGTGGTCATCGACACGGGGCACGTCGTCGCCTACGACCTGGGCATCCAGTTCCGCATGCGGCGTGCGGTGGAGGGCCGGTCCATCCAGTCGATGAAATCCGGCGAGGGCTTCGTCTTCGACTTCACCGGCCCCGGAAGGGTTCTGCTGCAGACCCGGAACCCGGAGTCGTTCGCCGAGTGGGCCAGATCAGTCGCCCCCGGCAAGAATCCCAAGAGCGGCCTCTTCGGCTAGACCTGCGCGGGCAACACGTGGTCACCGACCTTGTCGTGCTCAGGCACAGCGAGCAGACGTGCGCGTCGTGGATCTTGCAAGCGCACATATCCGGGCGTTCGTAGTCGATCCGGCAGACGTGGCAGTTCAGGTGCACGTCGGACGGATTGGCGTGCTCGTCGAACATCGGCAGGTCGATGCCGTCGTCGGTGCGACGCAGGTAGTACCTGCCCTTCGTCGCCACCGCGAGGATCGGCGAGTACGGCTTGATGCGGGTACACCGTCGGCACGACCATCAGGAACAGCCAGAGCGGCGCCGATACTCCTGCGTGTCGCATTTTTTGGCCACCCGTTCGGTCGAGGCGACGCGCGGCCGGCGGACACGACCGGCGGCGGGAACCCACCGGAGCGGTCACTGTGCGTCCGGTCGTCAGCAGACCCACGGCAGCGCGGGTGCGCCGATAGGCTGCACCCACACGGTCCGCCTGCAGCCTGACGAAGGATTCCTCGTATGTCGTTGCCATCATGGTCATTCCGGTCAGGAGTCCGCACCGGTCTGGTGGTCCTGCTCGCCCTGTTCGGCCTCCTGATCGGATCGGGCGCGTCCTCGGCGGACGATCCCTTCCGGCTGCCGAGCCAGATCACCGACCGGAATTCCAGCCTGGGCGACAACACGAGCCTGGTGCAGAGCGCGATCGACAAGCTCTACAGCGAGGACAAGATTCAGCTGTGGGTGGTCTACGTCGACACCTTCTCCGGTCAGGACGGGCAAGCCTGGGCCAAGGCAACATCAACGGCTTCCGGATTCGGCGCAGACACGGTCTTGCTCGCCGTCGCCACACAGGACAGCGCGTACGGCTTCTTTCGCGGCGCAGGCACGGTCCCTACCGACGCCCAGCTGACCACCATTGCGCAGAACAGCGTCATCCCGGATTTGAAGTCCAGCAACTGGTCCGGGGCCGCCGTCGCCGCGGCAGACGGCATACGGAACACCGTCGGCGGATCCTCGGGCTCCGGCAGCAAGTCCTGGATCCTCTGGGTCGTCCTTGTTGTGCTGCTGGTCGGCGGGTACCTGTGGTTCCGTAGAGCCCGAAAGGCCAAGACCGCCGACGGTCCGGCCGGTACCGGCGGCAAGGGTGGCGATTCGGGGGACAAGGCCGGCCCACCGGCCGAACCGCTCGAGCCGCTCCAGTCGGTGTCCGACCGCAGCGTGCAGCTGCTGATCGCCACGGACAACGCAGTCCGAAGCAGCGAACAGCAGCTGAACCTGGCCGAGGGCACGTTCGGGGTGGCTGCGACGGCCGAGTTCCGGCAGGCGTTCGAGAGCGCCCGCACCTCGCTGGCCGCGGCTTTCCAGCTCCGCCAGCAGATCGATGACGACATCCCCGAGGACGAGGCCACCCGTCGTGCGTGGATGGAAGAGATCATCAAGCGCTGCACCGAGGCCGACAACGCCCTCGACGCCCAGAGCGATCGGTTCGACGCGATGCTCGACCTCAAGAGCGGACTGCCGGCCGCCCTGACTCGACTCAGCGGCGACATCCAGGCCCAGGACACCCGCGCGGCCGACGCCACCGGAACCCTGGCGCGGCTGAGCTCGACCTACGCGCCCAGCGCGCTCACCACCGTCATCACCAACGCGTCGGAGGCGACCAATCGCCTTGACTTCGCCCGGTCGGAGTCGGCCACCGCCACGCAGGAGTCGACCGCCGCCGACACCACACCCGCCGTCATCGCGGCGCGCAGCGCGCAGGAGGCGGTGACCCAGGCCCGAACGCTCCTCGACGCGATCGACATGCTGGCCAAGGACCTGGACGACGCCTCAGCACAGCTGCCGGCGCGGCTGGCTCCCGTGCAGACGGAGCTGGCCACCGCGAAAGCAGCCTTCGGCGAGGGCGGCACGGGGGGCGCCGGCTCCTCGATCTCGCAGCGTCTCGGTCAGGTCGAGACGGCCCTCGCGGCGGTGGCCGGACCCAATGGGCTGCGCGACCCGATCCTTGCGACGCAACGGATTCGGGAGGCCGATGCCACCCTGGACGACATCCTGGAGGCGACCCGCTCGGCCCAGGAGACGCAGCAGCGCTCTGCTGCCGCACTGCGTCAGTCGCTCGATTCGGCGAACGCGAAGATCAGTGGTGCCGAGGACTTCATCGCCACCCGACGGGGTGCCGTCGGCAGCGAGGCGCGGACCCGATTGGCCGAGGCGCAGCGGCACCTCTCGAGCGCGCAGAGTCTGGCCGGCAGCGATGACGCAACTGCGCTGGCCGAATCCCGTCAGGCCGAATCATTGGCCGACGAGGCATCGCGCCTGGCGCAGAACGATATCGGCCGCTGGAATGGTCCCGGCGGCAGCGGGTTCGGTGGGCGTGGCGGCGGTGGCGGCGGGAACTTCACCGGGGCGGTGCTGGGCGGCATCCTCGGCGGGCTGCTGAGCGGCGGCGGCTCGCACGGTGGTGGGTTCGGCGGTTTCGGCGGCGGCGGGGGCTTCGGCGGGGGCGGAGGATTTGGCGGCGGCGGCGGAGGTGGCGGGGGCGGCGGAATCGGTGGCCGCTTCTAGAAGTAGGCCTTCCAGAGGGAGGCGTGTTACACGGGGGTGGCACCTGGCGGTCTCCCGACGCCCGCCAGGTGCCACGTTCAGCCCCCGTCGCCCTGCCCGTACGGCTACTGGGTGAGCGGGCCCTGCAGCACGCTGGACTTGTGGGCGGGGTTGCCGTCGAAGTCCTGGGCCGAGACGTTCACCACGCTGTAGGCCTGCAGGTCGATCGCGGAGGACAGCGACCAGACGCCGTCACCGCCCGCGCCGAGCGTGCCGACCGCCACCATCTGATCGGCGGTCGGGTTGTAGAGCCACACCTCGTAGTAGCCCTGCCGAAGTGGCAGCTGACGAGCCGTGACGTGCAGCGACAACCCACTGGTGCCCTGGGTGACGACCGCCGTCCCATGTGACGTCGCCGACCCGGAATCGATCGGCGCGAGCTGGGCCTGCGACTGCACAGCGGCCGCCGGGGTGTCGCGGCCGTTGATGGCCAGCCCGGTCCCGATCCCGATCCCGACGGCCACCACCACTGCGGCCGTCACCAGCCCGCGCCGTATCGCCACGCGGCGGGTTCGCCATTTCCCCCGGGCTCCCGGTCTCCCGGACCCGTCCTGGTAGGACCGCGGAGTGGACTCCCGTGCGGCGTTCCTCGGTCCGGTCTCGTCGAAATACACCCGCCGGTTCGTCGACTGACGTCCCGGAGCGATCGCCTGAGCCCCGACGACAGTGCTGCCGTCGACGACGGGGTTGCGTGCGCCGGCCTCGCCGGCCAGTGAGGATCCGATGCCCAGCTCCTGGGCGATGCCGGACCAGATGGACTGCGGCAGTACCACATCGGCCTGCAGACCGAGCTCCCCCGCCTCGCGGGCCAGGTGCACGGTGTACTCCAACTGCGCAAGCTCGTCCCGGCATCTGACGCACGCGAGGAGATGCGCGTCCGGAGCGACGTCATCGCCGAGCGCCGGACGACCGGACCCCGCACTCCGGGGATTCCACTCGCCGAGCGCGAGCAGGACCAGTTGATCAGGATCCAGATGCTCCACCGTCCACCTCCCATCGGCGACGAAGTTGTTCGAGGCCACGACGGAGATGGCTCTTGACCGTGCCCAGGGGCAAGCCTGTCAGGGAGGCGATCTGGGTGTGCGTCAGGTCGTCGTAGAAGGCAAGCTGCAGCACGGCCCGCTGGGTCTGCGGAAGCCGGGCCAGCTGGTCGGCCACCACGATCCGTTCGACCACCTGATCCGGCCCCGGTGTCTCGTGGTCGTGGTCCCCCCTGGCGACCACTGCGGCGACGTCGCGACGGGCGCGGTCCCGCGAGCGGAGGCGATCGATGCAGCGGCGCTTGGTGATCGCCATCAGCCAGCCACCGAGTGAACCCTTCGACGGGTCGAAGGTCTCCCGCGCTCGCCAGGCGTCCACGAACACGGTCTGGGTGATCTCCTCGGCATCCCCGGCGTTGCTCACGCACGCGATCGCCACCCGGTAGACCTGAGTCCCGTACCGGTCGTAGACCTCGCGCAGCGTCCAGGCGTCGCTGGTCGAGAAGGCCTGGGCCAGACGTTGTTCGGTGGAGTCCGGCACCCCGACCTCCGAAACCTCCGGCCGGGTCTCCGTCACGATGCCTCCATCATGCGGGGGCCGTCGTCACGACGATGTCGCCAGAGTCCGAGTGCGTCTGAGCCCGGAAGCCACCGCGATAGGAGATCAGTGCCGCGCCGGCACGCGAGGACCGGTCCCCCGACGGCACCGTCCTCGAATGCCTCCCTGACGAACACCCGGTGGTTCAGCTGACAACCGGCGGCTGTCGAGAGCGATCGGGCGGTGGGCACGCTTGTCAATGCCCCTGCGTTCGGGGGCAAAACGGTCCAGGCGGGTGAACTCTGCGCGTGGGCGAGCCGCACGGCGACGCCCGAATCGGTTGCCCGCAGCGCCGGCACCTGGTGGGTCGATGGTGGACGTGGCTTCGGCCGGCATCACTTCGGCGGGACCGATCGCAACCGGAGCGAAGAACCCGGACCCGAGTCTCAGCAGGCGCACAGCTACCGCATAGCCCGATCGCCGATGGTGAAGTCGTCGGCGCGAACGACAAGTGGGCGGCCGTCAGGCCGAACAGACCGAGAACGCAGAAGAGCAAAGGACCATCGACATGACGCAGCCTCCCGGGACCGCCACCGGTCCGCGACTTCGAAGAAGGGTCCGCCTGCTGACCGCTGGCCTGGTGGGGCTGGCCGGAGCCGCCTCGGTCGCGACCACGATCGCTCTCTCCACGCCCGCGGCGGCCACCACCACGCCCGCCACCACGACGACGACGATCACGGCAACGACGACGGCGGCCACCACCACGGCGGCGACAGCGAGCACGGCAGGCACCAGCAATGCCACCCTCACCACTACCGCCGCGCCGACCACCACCACGTCCAGTGCGACCAGCGCGGCCTCGGGCGGGTCCTGACGAACGGAGTACCGCTTACTCGGGGTCGTCCACCCGGTCGATCACCTGGTCGGCCGCGGACCTGCGCGCCAATTCTTTCCGTTCTTCGATGCGGTGTTCGCGAATGCGGGCGATCAGCCCGAGGCTGCAGAAGAACGCCAGCAGAATGGCCCCGCCGACGAACAGCAGTAGGGTGCCGACATTCACGGGAGGTCCTCCTCCACCGCGTTCGCGGCGATGATGAACTGGGTCAGTGTGGAGTGAAGTTGTTGCAGCTGTTCGAGATCCATGCCCAGTCGGTCGACCACCGCGCCCGGAATCAGCTCGGCGCGAGTGCGCAGCGCCCGGCCGGCTGCGCTCGGCGAAACGGACAGGAGTCGCTCGTCGTCGCCGTCACGCGCCCGGATCAGCAGTCCCTGCGCTTCCATCCGTTTCAGCAGCGGGGACAGCGTGCCGGGGTCCAGTTGCAGGAGTTGGCTCAGGCCCTTCACCGACAGCGGCGCCTGCTGCCAGAGCGAGAGCATCACCAGGTACTGCGGATGGGTCAGTCCCATGGGCTCCAGCAGCGGACGATAGAGCGCCACCACACTGCGGGCGGCCACCACCAGGGCGAAGCAGACCTGGCGCTCGAGGGCGAGCGGGTCGTCCTGGGTGGCAGTGGCTGGTTCATCCATACTCAGAGTGTACCAATGATTGGGACACCAAGCATTTCCGCAGAGCCGCACGTCAGGGACCAACCCACCCTGCACGCCGTGGCCCCGGAACCCGAACCCCTGTCAGTGCGAAATGTCTACCCTGGCAGACATGAGCATCACTTCTTGGCCTTCGGTCGATACCCTGACGGTCAACGGCATTCAGATCGCGTACCAGTCATTCGGCGAACCCGCTGACATTCCAGTGCTGCTGGTGATGGGGCTGGGCACGCAGATGCTCGCCTGGCCGGACGATTTCTGCATCGGACTGGCGCAACAGGGCCATCACGTGGTCCGGTACGACAACCGGGACGTCGGCTTGTCCACCCATTTCGACACCGCGCCGGCTCAACCTTTTCGGAGCCTGTTCGGTCTGGCGAAACCCGCCTACCGCTTGGTCGACATGGCCAGGGACGCGGTCGGTCTGATCGAGGCCCTCGGCTGGGAGAGTTGCCACCTGGTCGGGGTGTCGATGGGCGGGATGATCGCTCAGAACGTCGTCCTGCTCCGGCCGGATCTGGTGCGCAGCCTCGTGTCCATGTCGTCCACCACCGGATCGTTGCTGGTCGGGAAACCTCGACCCGATGTCCTCGCCTCCATGCTGGTGGCCCGGCCGGCCGCCGACCGCGAGGAGGCCGTCAACAACAGCATGGCGATGTACCGCAGGATCCGGTCGATTGGCTTCCCGGCGGAGGAGGACCGCATCAGGGCAATCGCCGGGGTCGCCTACGACCGCCGGTACGACCCGGCGGGCGGCACGCGTCAATTCTCCGCCATTCTGGCCGCTCCCGACAGAACTACTGCACTGAAACGGGTTTCGGTTCCGACATTGGTCATCCACGGCACCAACGATCCGCTGGTGAACCTCACCGGCGGCCTGGCGACCGCGGCCTCCATCCCCGGCTCACGGCTCGTCACCATCGCCGGCATGGGTCACGACCTGCCGTCGCCGCTCTGGCCCCAGTTCGTCGATGAGATCGGCATCACCGTCGCCGCCGGCGAGGGTGGTTGAGCGCTCGGATCCCCTACCGCGGCTGCGAAACGGTGTGTCGCGCGCAGCCCGGTGGGGTACTGAGCCTCCGAGAGCGGTCCCGGCAGACGGCGGCAGCTCTGCAAACCACCCGCCCCGCCGGCGGACCCATGTGCCAAGCTGGGACCGCACGTCCAGCCGCCGCGAAGGAGATCTCATGTCATTGACCGCCAAGCTCCGCCGAGCACCGGGACGCATCGCCGCGGGCGCGTTCGTCCTCAACTCGGGGCTCGGGAAGCTGCACGGCGACGCGGCCACCGCAGCCGGCATCCACGGCATGGCTGTCGGCGCATACCCCTTCCTGTCGAAGCTCTCCCCCACCGTCTTCCTGAAGGCGCTGGCCGTCGGCGAGATCGCCGTCGGCTCGATCCTTCTCCTGCCGCTCGCCCCGGCCGGGCTCGCCGGGCTGGCGCTGACCGGATTTGCCGGCAGCATGCTCGGGCTCTACGTGCGCACCCCCGGTCTGCACGACGGAAAGCTGCGCCCGACCCAGGGCGGAACTGCCATCGCCAAGGATGTCTGGATGGCGGGGATCGGGATCGGTCTGGTCATCGACGCCGCGCTGTCCGAATCGAAGGTCACCAGCACCGAGGAATGACCCGCTGCCCCTGCCGATGTCGGGAAGAATTCCCGACTGCCGCCGGTTTCCGGGCGTGACGACCTCGCCGCGAATCCTCTTGGCCCCTGACAAGTTCAAGGGCAGCATCTCCGCGGCCGGAGTCGCTGCCTCGCTCCGCTCCGGCCTGCTGGGCGTGCGTCCGGATCTCAGGGTGACCGCTCTGCCCATCGCCGACGGAGGCGACGGCACCGTGTCGGCCGCGGTGGCGGTCGGCTACCGCAGGGTGGAGGTGATCGTCGCCGGTCCGACGGGAGCGCCGGTAGCGACGTCCTTCGCGCTGCGGGGTGATCAGGCGGTCGTGGAACTCGCCGACGCCTGTGGGCTGACGCGCCTGCCCGGCGGGATCCCGGCTCCGATGACAGCCGGGACGAGAGGACTCGGCGAGGTGCTGCGGGCGGCCCTCCGCGCCGGCGCCAGAAGCGTGGTGATGGGTGTCGGCGGCAGTGCCGGCACCGACGGGGGCGCTGGGATGTTGGTCGCTCTGGGAGCGCAGATCCTGGACTGCGACGGCCGTCCGATCGACGACGGCGGTCGCGGGTTGGCGTCCGCGCGCTCCCTCGACCTGACCGGTCTCGACCCGTCCATCGCCGGAATCCGCATCGTATTGGCCAGCGACGTCGACAACCCCCTGCTGGGGCCGTCCGGCGCCGCTGCCGTCTACGGTCCGCAGAAGGGGTCGGAGCCGCACCAGGTTGCGGCGCTCGACCAGGCCCTGGCCAGGTGGGCCGAGGTGGTGGCGCACACCGTGCCGGGAGATTTCGCCGGCACCGCCGGTGCCGGTGCCGCCGGCGGCGTCGGATTCGCTGCCATGGCCGTGCTCGGCGCGACTCCGCGGCCCGGTATCGACCTGGTACTGGAAATGGTCGATTTCGCCGCACACCTGCGCCTGGCCGATCTGGTCGTCACCGGTGAGGGAAGTCTGGATACCCAAACCCTGCAGGGCAAGGGCCCGGCCGGCGTCGCCGCTGCCGCAGAGGCGGCCGGCGTCCCGGTGATCGCCGTCGCCGGACGGGTGGCCCTGAGCCAACGGCAGCTGACCAGGGCCGGGTTCACAGCAGCCTATGCACTCGCCGATCTCGAACCGGATGTGAACGAATCGATGGCCCACCCTGGGCCGCTCCTGGAACGCATCGGCGCCGAGATCGCCCGCAACGTGTAGGGGGCAGATCACCCTGGTCTTCGGTCACCGGCGTCGGTGAACAGCGTCCTCGCGACGGGTGAACATCACCCTGGTCGCCGGCGATAGTTACGCCCGGTAACGATGAAAGGCGTAGACGAACGAATTGTTCGCGCCATGTATCAAGGCTTTGGCGTCCTCCCTCCCTGTGGGCACGACCTGCCCGAATTGGCCGGTGCAGACACCGGTCCAGGCCGCCCGTCCCGACTCCGGCCGGAACGCAACACGATGGAGGTTCGCATGAAGAAGTGGACACGTCTGACGGTGGTGATCGCTGTAGTCGCCACAGCACTGACCGTCGGCCTGACCGGGGCATCGGCATCCGGAACGCCGAACGGCGGACCGACTCCGCCGGACAGCGGGACCCGTGTGGCCCACGCTGCTCCGGCCGAGACCCCACCCGTCCAACCGCATTCGCCGCGGCCACCGGCGCGGGCGGAGACCGTGTACGTCGCCATCACACCGTGCCGGATCATCGACACACGGCTCGGCGGCGGCAAATTCACCAACGGCACCACCCGCACCTATTACGTCGGGGGGACTTTCGGCTTCGCACCACAGGGCGGGACCAGCGGCGGTTGCGGAATCCCGATCGGCGCAACGGCGATAGCCGCGTCCATCGGGTCGACCAACAGCGAGCGAAACGGCTACCTCGTCGCCTGGCCGCAGAACCTCTCCAAGCCGCTGGCGTCGAATCTCAACTACACCAAGGGCCAGAGCATCGCCTCGGGTGGGAACATCAGCATCCAGAAGAACTCCGCGCTGGCGCTCCGGATCTACAACTTCGGTGGGCCGACCGACGTCTTCATGGACGTGACGGGTTACTACACCCAGCAGATGCAGGGCATGATCGGGTCCGATGGCAGTGTGTACTCCGGTAGCGACGGCATCGTCTCCGCGACCGTCATCAACCCAGGCGTCTACAGGGTTACCTTCGACAACGACGTCTCCTACTGCACGCCGATGGTCAACACCTACTCCGGCAAGGGTGTCTACGGATCCGCCTACGCCTTCGCCGGGACGTCGGTCTACGTGTACACGTGGTACATCAGCGGGACCACCCACCTCGAAGTCAACAACAGCTACTACTTCTACATCACCGTGACCTGCTAGCCGGGCCCTCGAACGAGTACTCGCGGCGTCATCGGACCCGATGACGCCGCGAGCGCGCGTCGACGACCTGGCTGGCGGCGGGTCAGGCCGTGCGGCCGGTCAGGCCTTCGGGGCAAAGAGCTCGAGGGCGATGTTGTCGGGGTCGCGGAACTCGAGGATGTAGCCAGCGCCGATGTCCTTCACGCCGCCGTGCTGGACGCCACGGGTGTCGAGCATGGCGGCGGCATCGGTCAGTGCCTCGTGGGACGGCACGGCAAAAGAGACGTGGTCCAGCCCGGTGCGGTCCTCGACGAATTCGTCGGCTCCCACCGGACGGAGGCCCAGGAGCGAATCACCCAACTTGTAGATGACGCCGCCGAACAGGAACCACAGCTGGGCCTTCGTCTCCTCATCGGCGTCGGCCGGTAGTTCGAAAGCGACGGGGAGGCCGAAGACGTCGTCGTAGAAGGCCCTTGACTTCTCGATGTCGGTGACGGTCAGGCGGACGTGGGCGTAGGCATTCGTGGGAATTGGCATGTCCGGACAGTGCCCTCCCCCGGGTTGTTTCCAAACGCCCCCGTGACTGTTGCCGAAGCATTCACCGGTCCAGCACGCCCATTTGCCACCGCAGGTGCGACCTTTACCGCAGGTGCGAGGCCATCACGCCGAGAGCCCGGAGGCTGGCCTCCATCACGATGCCGTAGACGACATGGGAACCCGCCTCCCAGCCCACCGCGGCTGGTGGCATCCGCCACGGCGGCGGTTGGACCCCCATCGCCGGCACCGTGGACGCGTGCGTCGAGGCATACAGGGCCAGTCCGGCCGGCACCCCCAGAGCGAGCCCGACCCGCGGCGCACGTGCTCGGAGCAGCGCATACCCCACGGCGAACGACAGACCCAGGCCCCAGTGCACGCCCGCAGCGGCTCGATCGCGGGTGTCGTCGGCCGGCTTCTTCCCGGTCACCTTGCGGACCACGCGATCGACGATCACCGTCGGCGGCATGCGGTCCGGGTGATCGGCGGGATCCGCGCCGGGCACGAGTTTGTCGTCCTCGGTGGGCGGCCAGATCTTCTCGGCCCGTGGTTGCAGCACCGACTCCGCGGTGCCCTTCGCCGTGGTGGCGGCATAGCCGGCGAGCAGACCCGTGGCTGCCACCGCGAGCAGCGCGGGTTTCCTGTTCACGATGTTGCCTCCAGCTGACGGGGTCAACCTGCGCCGCCACCGGCCCAGACGGTGAACCTGTTGCCGATGAGGGGACGCACCAAACCGGATGGCTCAAAAGTGCACCATCGTTGGCCAGATGACGACCCCGAGCGCCCTGGATGCCGACGGTCGACCAGGGTCAGCCGCGCGGTACCCGGTGGCCGGTGGCGTTGGGGCCGCCACGCGTGACAGGCCGCAGCAGAATTCCGGACGACTCGTCCACCGCACTGACGACCATGCCATTCCCGACGTAGATGGCTACGTGACTGACCGGCGAGTAGTAGGTGACCAGGTCACCGGGCTGGAGCTGGTCGAGCGGTACCTCGGGGAAGTTCGCCTGCTCGTAGCTGACCCGTGGGATCGAGATCCCGGCCTGGGCCCAGGCCCAGGTGGTGAGGCCGGAACAGTCGAAGGAGCTGGGGCCGTCGCACGCGTAGCAGTATCCGCCGCCGACCTTGGTCAGGGCCGCCTGCGCCGCGATCCGCCCGAGATCGTCACCGCCGCCGGTCGACGGCGCAGTGGAGGTCGACGCTGTCGAGGATGCCGACGAGGACGACGATCCGGCCGCGGACGACGAACTGCTGGAGGAATCGCTGGGGGCCGCTGCCACGGACGCAGTGGAGGTGGTCGGGTCCGGGGCCGAGGTAGACGAGGTAGATGTGGTGGACGTGCTTGATGTGGTGGGCACCAGTGCCGCGGCGACCGCTGCACGTTGCTGGGCGGCCGCGGAGGCTTCCGCCGCCGCCTGCAGCTCGGCCTGACGCTGGACCTCGCGCGCGGCAGCCTCGGACTCTGCCTTCGCCTTGGCCGCGGCAGCTGCGGCGGCCTGGCGCTCCTGCTCGGACAGCTTGCCGTAGAGGGCTTTGTACTTGACCACCGCTCCGTCGAGGGCGGTCTTCTGGGCGGCGGCCGATGCGGTGGCACTGACGGCAGCGGCATCGGCAGCGTCGGCAGCGGTCTTGGCCTGCGTGGCAGAGGCCTGCGCCGACTGAGCATCCCCCCGGGCTGCGGCCGCGGCGGTCTTGGCGGCCAAGGCGTCGTTCATGGTGTGCCGGGAATCCTCGGCGACCCTCGCCACCATGGTGGCCTGATCCAGGAAGTCACTGGCCGACTGAGAAGTGAGCATGGTGGCCAGCGGGCTGAGCCGCGCACCGCGGAAGCTGGCCGAGGCGAAGGCGTCGAGCCTGGTCTGGTAACCGGCGACGGCCTTGTCGGTGGCGGTGACCCGCTCGGTGGCCTTGACCACACCGAACTTTGCCGTGGCGAGTGCTTCCGTGGCCGCGGCTGCGACAGCCGCGGCACGCGTCTGATCCACCCGGGCACCGTTCAACTTCTCGGCGGCGATCTCCGCCTGGTGGGAGCTGTCTTCCCAAGCCTGCTTGGCGTCCTTGGAGGTGGAAGGATCCCCCGTCGGAGCTGCCCACGAGGGCGTCGCCCCCATCACACCCAGCACCAGCATCAGGACGATGCCGACGATCAACCCGGTGAAACCCCGGGTCGTCCGGGCAAGCGGGAGCAGATGTGGCGTCGCCAAGACAGGCGCCCTTCCTCTTCGCCGCCTACCGGGTTAGCTGACGGATTCGGACCGGGAAGTAGCCCTACCCCGCCCGAGGTACTCGCATGCGAGTACCTCGGGCGGGGATTCACCCCAAAGACAAACCTGGTTCCCCGGTTCGATGCGAAGGCATCGATTCGGCGGTCGTCCTCCGGTGCGCCCGGCGGGCGCTTGCGACGGAGGATCGTAGCTAGAGATTACGGTTTCGCATCGGTTGCGTCTAGTTCTGGTCAACGACTTCCCCCGGCTGCTTCGGCAACGCTGGTCCGGACGGGGCGGGTGTGTGCAGAAGCAGGCACCCGCATCGTCCAAGTCGTCGACCGAGAGTCGTTGCGATGGCTCTGATCACCGGATTCAGCAATCCGGTCGCACCCTTGCGGGACGGTGCGCCTGACACCCTCTTCGCCGTGAACCGAGGGCCCATTGGTGCCAGATGTCACGGGTGGGACTCACGAGCTTGCAGTTACCACTGGTGCCAGTTAGTACTAAGTGACATAGTGCTACTGGGCGTGTCGTCTTGACAGCTGACGGTGAATACCTCTGCCAGCCCGGACGACTACCAGTACGGCACGGGCGCGGCGAAGGGGAGATCAAGTGGATTCCAGAGGTAGAAGGCGCGTGTCGCTGGTCGGCGGCGTCGCTGCGGTGCTCGTGGCAGCCCTGCTGGTACTCAGCGCCGGCCCGGCCGGGGCGGTACCTGCTCCCCCGCTCAATCCGTCCGACCAGGACATCTCCGACTCGCAGTCCGCCGCCTCGAATACCGCCGACCAGGCCGGGCGGCTGGCCGCTCTTGTCACCACCACCGAGGGCGACATGACGCGGTTGCGCAACGACCTCGAGCTCAAAGGCGAGATGGTCAAGAAAGCATTGATCGATGTCCAGGTGGCCCGCGCCGATGCCGATGCCGCGGAGGCCGATGCAGTCGAATCGGCCCGCATCGCCGATCAGGCCGGTACCGCGATCGTCGATGCGAAGGCCAGGGCCGCTGCCTTCGCTGCCGCATCGTTCCGGCAGGGGTCCGTCCTCGGCTCCGTGACGGCCCTGATGGACTCGGCAAGCGTGCAGGATCTGCTCTCCCGCGATCAGATGCTCCACTACATCTCCGGACGGCAGCTCGCCGTCATCGAGCATCTCCAGGTCAGCCGCAACGAGAAGGTCAACCTCGACTCGGACGCGCGCGCCGCGCAGGACCAGGCAGTGGCCGCACGCGAGCGCGCCCAGCAGATCGAGGTCGACGCCGAGAACGCCCAGCAATCCGCCTCCGCCGCCTTCACCGCCGGCCAGACGCAGCTGGTGTCGATGCAGGCCCAGCTCGACCAACGCAACGCCCAGTACGGTCAGGCTCTGGCGAAGGTCGCCGAGCTGCAGGGCCAGCGCCAGCAGTACGACGACTGGCTGGCCGCCAAGAAGGCCGAGGAGGAGCGACTCCGGAAGGAGGCCGAGGCCAGAGCAGAGGCCGCCGCCGCCGCCGCAGCACAGGCGGCAGCCGAGCGCGCAGCCGTCGCACAGGCGGCCGCGGCACAGGCCGCCGAGGATCATGCTGCCCAGCTCGCCGCCCAGGCGAAGGCCCAGGCGGACCGGATCGCTGCCGCCAAGGCACAGGCTGCCAAGGCGGCGGCAGCCAGAGCCGCCGCAGACCGGACGGCGGCCACCCAACGCGCCGCCGCCCGGGCCGCAGCCGAGAACGCCGCCGCCGATCGGGTCGCAGCGCAGAAGGCGGCCGACCAGCGTGCCGCTGACGCCAGGGCCGCCGGTACCAGAGCCGCGGCACAGCGAGCAGCGGCAGCGAAAGCGGCGGCCGACCAGGCCGCGACGCGCAGGGCCGCCGCCGACCGGGCCGCGTCGCTCAAAGCGGCCAAGGAGGCCCAGGACCGGCTCGCCCGCCAGAAGGCCGAGGCGAAGAAGTACTACGCGTCCTGCGCCGACGCCGAGAAGGCGGGCGTGATCCCGCTCCGCCGTGGGACACCCGGGTACCGGATCGGCCTTGACCGCAACGGCAACGGCATCGCCTGCGAAGTCCTGCCCGATTCCGCCGCTCTGTACGGCGGCAGCACACCGGCTCCCGTGGTGAAGCCGGTGGCCAAGCCGGCCCCGGTCGTGAAGCCAGTCACCGTCTACTACGCCAGCTGCGCCGAGGCCGAGCTGGCCGGTGTGATCCCGATCAGGAAGGGCTCGCCGGGCTACCGAATAGGCCTGGACACCAACAGGAACGGTATCGCCTGCGAGATTCTGAACAAACCCGTCGGGAACACCGGATCGACGGGTTCCACCGGTGGCAGCGGGGTGCCGGCGTCCCGTGACAACCCGGGTGGGTCGAGCCCGGGCGCCTGGTCGGCGGACAAGGGCCAGCGCGCCGTCCAGGCCGCCATCCGCTGGGTCGGCACCCCGTATTCCTGGGGCGGCGGCAACTCGAGCGGACCGACCACCGGTATCTGCGGACCGAACGGTGCCGAGAATGACTGCAACATCGTCGGTTTCGACTGCTCCGGTCTGACGTCCTACGGGTGGGCCCAGGTCGGTGTCGACATCCCCAGCTACTCCGTCTACCAGTACACGTTGGGACAGCACGTATCCCAGTCGGACCTGATGCCGGGCGACCTACTCTTCTACGCGAACGACACCTCCGACCCCAGCACCATCCATCACGTCACCATGTACATGGGTAACGGGCAGATGGTGGAGGCTCCCTACTCCGGTGCGTACGTGCAGATCGTCAGCGCCAAGTTCTCCGGCGGTTACATCGGAGCCACCCGGCCCGGCACCTGAGCCGAACGATGTTCCTCTGGACCCCGACGAAGGTCTGGACGAACAAATCACCGGCAGCCGGGTGCCGGATCCGTTTGGCGACGGACGCGTAGTCGCGGACGGCCCGGTCGTCCCACCACCGTGCGACATCCTGGTCGGCCAGCCGCAATTCGTCGATCAGATCCAGCAGGTGCCGGTCGTTCGGCCGTCGGCCGGCTTCCATCCGCAGTGAAGCCACTGCTGCCTGGGCGAAGACGGACCAGTTGACGATGCGTGCGCGGGCCATCGGATCCAGGAACAGGAAGCGCATGAAGGACGTACCCGGTGCCAGCGGCCGTCCGGGCGCTGCGGCACCTCGCGGACCGGCGCAGGCCGACGCGACGTCGGCGCCGCCAGGTCGAGCAGGTGGGCGTGCTCGACCTCGTCCAGCCCCTCGGCGGACGGATCGACATCCTGGTCAACAATGCCGGGGTCTATCCGGTCACCCTGACCGAGGATCTGCCGGATGCCGATCTGGATGCCATGCTCGCCATCAACATCCGAGCTCCCCACGTCCTGGTCGGCGAGATTGCTCCGGTGATGGCCGGGTGCGGTCGCGGCGCGATCGTCGACATCGGTTCTTGGATGGCGCAGGTGGGCAACCCGTCGGCGCGATGTACACGGCCACGAAGGCCGCCGACGAGCAACTGACCCGCAGCTGGGCGGCCGAGTACGGCCCCCGCGGAGTACGCGTGAACACTGTCGCTCCCGGCGCCACCCTGACGCCCGGCAATGCCGAATCCCGTGCGGTCCTGGACCAGATGACGACCACCACCCCGGCTGGAAAGGTCGTTCGGCCGTACGACATCGCCGCCGGCGTCGTCTATCTCGTCAGCGATGCGGCCGAGATGATCCGGCATCACGCTCTACATCGACGGTGGTATCTCGTCGACACGCTGGGCTGAGGTTTCCCGGCCGTTCCCGAGGCGCACCGATCATCGGGCGGTCCCACCATCGCAACTCCCACCGTTCCATCGACTCTGGTAGACCAGCACCATGACCGCAGAGCATCTCGAGATCAAACGAAAGTACGAAGTCGAGCCGGCCACGGGCTTGCCGCTGCTCACCGATCTGCCGAAGGTTGCCCGGGTCGAGCTTGCTCTGCAGTCGAACCTGGAAGCCGTGTACAGCGATACCGACGACCTCGCCCTGGCCGGTGCCGGCATCACCATCCGTCGGTGGACGGGAGGATCGGATGCCGGTTGGCACTTGAAACTTCCCCACGGTGGGGACGACCGTTCCGAGATTGCCGAACCGCTGAGCGAGGACGACGGGACAGTACCCGAGGCGCTGGTGAACAAGGTGCGCGCGTGGGCGCGGCGCCGGGAGCTGCGGCCAATGGCGACGTTGTCGACCAGTCGGATCGTCCATCGGCTGATCAGCGAGAGCGGGAAGGTACTGGCCGAGATCAGTGACGATGTGGTGACGGCACAGGCCACTCCCCAGCAAGGTGAAGTGGTCCTGACCACCTGGCGCGAGTGGGAGATCGAACTGGTCGGGGGAACCCGGAAGTTGTTGGCGGCCGCCGACGAGCTCTTCGCCCGCTCCGGTGCGGCGCCGTCGGCCTGGCCGTCCAAACTCCACCACGCTCTCGGACTCCAACCCGGCTCCGCCGTCAATGGATCGGCACGACTGCACGACAAGAGTCCAGCCGGCGACGTCGTCGCAACCTACCTGGCGACCCAGATCGCCATGATTCTGGCGAACGACAGCAGCGTGCGTCATGCGCAACCCGACAGCGTGCACCAGATGAGGGTGGCCACTCGGCGGCTGCGCAGTGCCCTGTCCACGTTTCGCCCGTTGTTCGATCGGGACGTCACCGACCCGATTCGCGAAGAGCTGAAGTGGCTGGCAGCAGCACTCGGCCGGGCCCGTGACTCCGAGGTGCAGCGGAACCATCTGCTGACCGCAGTGGTCGCCGAACCCGATGACCTCGTACTGGGCCCGGTAGGGAGACGAATACGGGTCGAGTTGCAGTCAGCGTTCCGAACCACTCATGACGAACTGTCGGCTGCCCTGGACTCGGACCGCTACTTCGAGCTTCTCGGAAAGCTGGACCTGTTGGCTGCCGGGCCGCCCTTCACCGCAGCAGCGTCCCACAAGGCTCGTACCCTGCTGAGGCAACGGGTCCGCCACGCCTGCCACATCCTCTATGCGCTGGTGTCACTCGGTGAACCGGAAGTCGGGGAGAACCGGGACGTGTGGCTCCATGAGATCCGAAAGGCCGCGAAACGGGTTCGGTATGCGGCCGAAGCAGCCCGACCCGCTTTGGGAAAGCCGGCCGGCGCCCTGGCCGCGGCAGCCGAGGAGTTGCAGGAGGTCCTCGGCGAGCACCAGGACAGCGTGGTGCTGCGCGTCACGCTGCGCGCCATCGGGGTGGAGATGTTCGCCGACGGCGACAACCCCTTCACCGTCGGGCGTCTCCATGCCCTGCAGCAGTCAAGGGGAGCAGCAGCCGACGCAGCATTTGTCGTGCTGTGGTCCACTCGGATTGCCGAACAGCTCCGAGAATGGCGTGATCGCTGAGCCCGCTCGAGGAGTTCGAGTGGCTGTTCACGGTGGCTGCGGAGCTGTCACACGCCGCACCGACCCCGAACATCCGGTGAACAGAACATGGCCAGCTGTGCAAAAGCCGGGAAGAGTCAAGAGGGGGTAAACACTCTGCAGTCGAACAGGTCTCGGTCGATCGGCGGCCGGCATGCCGTCGCGGGTCCGGGTGACGCTGGGTTCACCCGACGTTAATCTGCTGTTACCCGCGATGTGGTGGTACTACTCGAATATTAGTAATAGACCTGGATCCGAGCTCGACGTGGGTCGACTCGGAAAGGCACACATGTTCATTCGCAACCGATATCGATTCGGTGCCGCGGTAGCGGCAACCGGGCTGATCCTCACGTCCCTCGCGGTCGGGCAGGCATCGGCTGCCCACCCCGGCACCGTGGAGAAGGCGGCAGTCACCGGCATCGCCAGAACAGTCGACAACTCGGCAATCGATGGACGTGCGGGCCGGGGACAGGACGCAGCTCCCGCCCGGACCACACACGTCCTGTTGTTGTCGGTCGACGGGCTCCACCAGTCGGACCTGGTCTGGTACATCAGGAACCATCCACGCTCGGCCCTCGCCGCCCTGGTCGCCGGGGGCACCGAATACACGCATGCCAAGACGACCTTTCCGTCGGACTCGTTCCCCGGCATGGTCGCTCAGCTGACCGGTGGCGGACCCGGCACCACCGGCGTCTTCTACGACGACACGTTCAATCACCAGTTGCTGGCTCCCGGGACGATCGACTGCAGCACAGCCCATCCGGGTACCGAGGTCTCCTGGACCGAGGCTGCCGACCGCTCGCAGAATCCCATCACTCTTGATGCGGGCCAGGGGCTGACCGCCGCTGCTCTGAAGGCCCTTCCGACCAACACCCTCGCCCGGACCGTGGCCACCGCGCCGGCCATCACCGCAGCCATCCTGAAGATGACCCCCACCCCGCAGACGCTGCTCGACCCTGCCGCGCTGCCGGTGGACCCGGCAACGTGCCTGCCCGTCTACCCATCCCAGTACCTGCGGGTCAACACCGTGTTCGAAGTCGCCCGCAGCCACGGCCTCCGGACCGCCTGGTCGGACAAGCACGCGGCCTACGAAATCCTCGACGGACCGTCCGGTACGGGGATCCAGGACCTGTTCACCCCCGAGATCAACAGCGTGGCCGACGCTGTCGGCGACGACTGGACCACCGACAACGCGCTGACCCAGGTGTACGACGGCACGAAGGTGGCCGCGGTGGTCAACGAGATCAACGGCTTCGATCACTCCGGGACGCACCGGGTGGGGACCCCGGCGATCTTCGGCATGAACTTCCAGACCGTGTCCACTGCCGAGAAACTGCCCCTGTCGGACGGTCTCGCCGGCGGATACCGGACGGACGGAACCCCTGGTCCACTGCTGCGGCGCGCACTGGACTTCGTCGACGCCCAGGTCGGCATCTTTCGCGCGGCGATCCGACACCAGGGGATGGCTGGGAACACGACGATCATCCTGTCCGCCAAGCACGGACAGGCGCCGATCGACGGATCAGCCCTCCGACGGGTCGACGACGGCAAGATCATCGACGGACTCAACGCCGCCTGGGCGGCGCACCACCCCGGAGCTGCTGCGCTGGTGACCTTCTCGGTCGACGACGACGGCATGCTGCTGTGGCTGTCCGAACGGTCGGCTGCAGCCCTGAGCTTCGCCAGGAATTTCCTGCTGGATCACACCGTGCCGGCGAACCGCATCACCGACCCGAAGGGGACGTATTCGACCACGGTCCGAGCCTCCGGCCTGACGAGGGTCTACACCGGCGCCGCCGCCGACACGCTCGTCCGCGCCAAGGCCGGCGACCCGCACGCTCCTGACCTGATCGGGATCGCCCAGCCCGGCGTCGTCTACACCGGTGGGGTCAAGAAGATCGCGGAACACGGCGGCAATTCCGCTGCCGACCGCGACGTCGCACTCGTGGTGTCCGGGTCTGCTGTCACCCACCACGCGGTCAACAGCACAGCGGTCCAGACCACCTCCATCGCGCCGACCATCCTGGCGCTGCTGGGGCTGAATCCGCGAGCCCTGCAGGCGGTTCGCATCGAACACACCAGGGTTCTCCCCGGCCTGTAGCACCGTTGTCGGACTCCCGGCAGGGCCCGTCGGCAGTCGCCGGCGGGCCCTGCCGCTCTGGGTCGGTCATGAGTGGTGCAGGTGCGCCCGTTCCCCGTCGCGGTTGAAGATCGACAGGATCTCCAGGTCTCCGGAATCCGGGACGGCGACAATCCGGTGCGGCACCATGGTGGAGAACTCCGCGGCCTCGCCGGCCTCGACGACGAGCACCCGGTCGCCGAGCTCGAGTCGGGCCCGGCCGGTCAGCACGGTGAACCACTCCCACCCCGGGTGGACCTGGCTCTCGGACGCCAGCGCCCCTCCGGCACTCACGCGCGTCTTGACCACGGCTACTCCTGCGGCCGCCCGGTCGCGCGAGAGCAGCCAGGTGGTCACGTTCGCACGGTGCGCGGGCTGAGGCCGGATGATGACGTCCTCGTCCTCCTCGGAACTGACGAGTTCGTCCAGGGTGGTCTCCAGGGCGCGGGCGATCGGCACCAGTTGGTCCAGAGCGATCCGCCGGTCCCCGGTTTCGATCCGGCTCAGCGTGGACGGACTCAGGAAGCAGGCCCCGGCAAGGACGTCGAGCGACCATCCACGGGCCAGTCGGAGGGCGCGGATGCGCTGCCGGATGAGCCCGTCGATGTCTTGCTTCATACGCAAGATGCTATGCCTATCGCGCATAGTGTGTCTACCGTAGAAGCATGGAACACCATCCCCCGCACAGCCACCATCACGACCACCAGGCACGGCAGTCGCCGGATCGCGACCGCCAATCCCACCCGGGGTCAGATGGACACCAGCGCTTCCTCGACCTCGACGCCGAGGTGTTCGGCGACCAGCTCGCGGCCGTTCTCGACCGAACCGGAGTGGCTGACGCACGCGAGGTCTTCGACCTGGGCGCCGGCACCGGTGTCGGGAGTCGGCTGCTGCACCGGCGGTTCCCCGACGCAGCGGTGACGTGCGTCGACAACGACCTGCACATGCTGGAACTGTTGCGCCGGCAGGGTTTTGCTGTTGTCGAGGCTGACCTCGATGACGGTTTTCCGATGGACACCCGATCCTCGGGCACGGAGGATTCGGTGGCCGCGGGAATGGTCGACCTGGTGTGGGCGTCGTCCTCGCTGCACCACGTCGCCCACCCGGCCCGACTGCTGTCGGGCGTCCGCAGGGCGCTGGCGCCAGGTGGGGTCCTGGTCGTCGTCGAGCTCGCCGACCTGCCCAGCTTCCTCGGTGATCCGATTCCGGGCGACTCGAGTTTCGCCGACCCGAGTCCTGGCAATCCGAGTCCTGGCGATCCGCTCCGTGCGCTGGAGCAGCGCTGCCACGCAGCGGCGGCGACCGAAGGCTGGAACCATCATCCCGACTGGACGCCGATCATCGAGGCCGCGGGGTTCGCCGTCACCAGATCCGAGGTGACGACCGTCGCGCCGGTGACCCCTTCTGCGAAGGAGTACGCCCAGGGGTGGTTCGAGCGGTTCTCGCACCTGACGACCCTGACGCGGGACGACCGCGACGCCGTCGGTGACTTGCTGGAGCGGTTCTCCGACGTCGAGTTGCACCCACGTGCGACCCGGACGGTCTGGGTGGCCACCCGTGACCACCCGGCGACCAGTCCAGCGCCAGCCACATCGGCCGAACACGCACGGATCACGACTCGAATCGGTAGCCGAGCCCCCGCACGGTGAGCAGATGACGAGGTTCGCCAGGATCGGGCTCCAGCCTGCGCCGCAACCGATTGATGATCGCGTCCGCACGCTTCGGATCACCGTCGAAGTCATCACCCCAGATCCGTTCGATCAACTGGCCCCTGCTCACCACATGTCCGCGGTTGCGCATCAACAACTCCAACACGGTGAATTCCTTGAGCCGCAGGGTGATAGCGACGCCGTCGACGCTCACCCGATGGCGGTCCACATCGATCCGTACCGTCCCGACCGTCAGCACCGAGTCCGGCCTGTCCTCGTCCTGCAGGTCGTACCGACGCAGCACCGCTCCGATCCTGGCGATGAGTTCACGGCTCGAGAACGGCTTGACGACATAGTCATCGGCTCCCAGTTCCAGCGCTGAGACCTTGTCCGATTCACTGTCGCGAGCAGTGACGATGATGATCGGCACGGCACCGAGCGACCGCAGCCGCCGACACACGTCGAACCCATTGCCACGAGGAAGTTCGAGATCGAGCAGCACCAGATCTGCCCCGGCGCCGGTGATCGATGCCTCCGCTCCTTGGCCTGAATCAGCCAGGGCCACCTGGAATCCGGCCTGCTCGAGCAGGTAGCTGAGCGGCTCGGTGACCGACAGTTCGGCGTCGACGATCAATACCCTGTTCAGCACGTTCCGCCCGCCGCAGCATCGGTGTGGACCAGGCAGAGACGTATCGGGGCGGGCATCGACAACCTCCAGGGAGCCCGCGGTCGCGGACAGATCCTCGAAGCTACCTGTCGTTCATGAACAGAACGCCCAACGTTGGTTCGCCGTTCATCTCCTGCACCTCGAGGCAGGGGGCTCTGTGGGCCCGTCCCGATCCTCACCGTTCGACCACTTGCGACGCAGTGTTCACCACGGCGACACTTCCCGTACGCAGGGGTTTACTGCGACTTTAATCTGGCTCGTCTGTGCTCTAGCTGAGATGTCGACCCCCGGCACCACAGCAGACGAGCAGGAGTGAATTTGATGTTCGGATCGAGAATGTCCCGCCGAGCGGGTGTGGTTCTGATGGTCACCGCCGTGACGATCGGAGCGGCGGGTATCGCCACTGCGGCCGTCGTCACCAGCAAGCACCGCGACAACACACAGGCCGCACGTGAAGCCATCAAGGGCGGCAAGGCCCGGAGCGTCATCCTCCTCATCGGTGACGGGATGGGCGACTCCGAGATCACCATCGCCCGCAACTACGCCAAGGGCGCAGCCGGCCGGCTGTCGATGGACACCCTGCCGCTGACCGGGGCGTACACGACCTACTCGGTCCAGAAGGACAACCCGTCCCTGCCGGACTACGTCACCGACTCGGCCGCGTCCGGCACCGGCTGGGCGACCGGCCACAAGTCCTACAACGGCGCCATTTCCGTTCTTCCGTCGGGAAAGGCGGTTCCGACGGTGCTGGAACTGGCCCGCATGGCCGGCTACGCCACCGGCGACGTGACCACCGCCGAACTGCAGGACGCAACACCCGCGGTGCTCGGCGCGCACGTCGTCAACCGCGATTGCAAGGGACCGGCGGCCACGCTGACGCTGTGCCCGGCGAACGCGAAGCAGAACGGGGGCAAGGGTTCCATCGCCGAGCAGCTCGTCCAGACCCGACCGGACATCCTCCTCGGCGGCGGCAAGAAGTACTTCGACGAGACCATCGCAGCCGGGCCGTTCACCGGGAAGACTGTGCTGCAGCAGGCTTCTGCCGCTGGATACCAGGTGGTCACCGACGCCAATGCGCTGGCTGACGCCAACCTCGCCAAGCCGATCCTTGGCACCTTCGCTGCCGGCAACATGGACCTGGAATACGTCGGGCCGACCCCGACGCTGACCGGAACCGTCCCGTCGACCTGCCAGATCAACGCCGCGCGGGCCAACACGCAACCCCACCTGTCGGTGATGGCCCAGACCGCCATCACCGCACTGGACAAGAAGTCCAACGGAAAGTCCAAGGGCTTCTTCCTGCAGATCGAGGGTGCCTCGATCGACAAGCAGGACCACGCCGCCAACCCTTGTGGACAGATCGGTGAGACCGTCGAATTCGACAAGGCCGTACAGACCGCATTGCGCTACCAGCAGCGCCACCCCGACACGTTGGTGATCGTCACCGCCGACCACGGCCACACCAGCCAGATCGTCGAAGCCGGCTCGGTCACCCCCGGCCTCACCGCCACTCTGGTGACCAAGGACGGCGCGAACATGACCATCAGCTACGGCACCGCACCGGCCGGTTCGTCCCAGGAGCACACCGGCACCCAGGTCCGGATCGCTGCGGGCGGCCCGCAGGCGGCCAACGTCCTCGGTGTCACCGACCAGACCGAATTGTTCTACACGATGACCAGGGCGCTGGGCGTCTTCACCGGGTGACGTCGTTCGCGCCCGCGATCGGGCGCGAGTCATCGAGGTAATACCACGAGGGCGGTACCGCGGAACTTCCCGCGGTACCGCCCTTCCCGTTCCCCACCGCACTTCCCTTTCACCGCCGCCCTTCTCGTTCTCCACCGCACCTGACCTCCGGCTTCAGCGGGTCAGGAGATGAAACCCTGGGCCTTGAGCCATGCGTCGGCCACGTCCTGCGGGTCGCTCCCGTCGTTGTCGACCTCCGCGTTGAGCTTGGTCATCGTCGCGTTGTCGAGCTTGGCCGCGATCGGATCCATCACGGTGGCGATGCCCGGGTACTTGGCCAGCAGGCCTGCCTTCAGGGTCAGCGCGGCGTTGTAGTTCGGGAAGAAGTGCTTGTCGTCCTCCAGGACGGTCAGCTTGAGCGCCGAGATCCGGCCGTCGGTCGCGAAGACCTCGCCGAAGTTGCAGCTGCTGCCCTTGGCGGTCTCGTTGTAGATGACGCCGGTATCCAGCGTCTTCACGTTCGAGGCCGGGACCGTCATTCCGTAGGCCTTGGTCATACCCGGGAAACCGTCGTCACGGGTGGCGAATTCGCTCTCCAGGCAGAAGGTTGCATCAGCCGGGCTGCTCTTGGTCAGTGCCGCCAGCTCCGACAGGGTCTTGACGCTGCCGGCCGGACCACTGACCCCGGAACGGATCGCCATGGCGTAGGTGTCGTTCATCGGGGTCGGGGCGAGCCAGGCGATGCCGTTCTTCGCATCGGCGGTCTTGACTGCGGTGTACTGGGCGGTCGGGTCCGAGATCGGCTTGGTGTTCTTCAGGTAGGTGATCCAGCCGGTACCCGTGTATTCCCAGTACATGTCGACGTCGCCACTGGTCAACGCCGTCCGCGTGGTGACGGAACCCTTGAGGTTGGTCTTGTCGGTGACATTGGCGCCGTGGAACTTCAGGACCGATCCGGTGATCTTGCCCAGCAGGATGCTCTCGGTGAAGTCCTTGCTGGACACCACGAAGGTGGCCCCGTCGAACTTCACCGAAGCGGGATCTCGGCCGGCCGAGGGGACGACGGCGCCCGAAGGTGCGGGCCCGTCGGAGGAGGATCCAGACGGTGCGGCAGGGGCGGTGCTGGAGGCCGACCCGGATGACGGGCTACCGGCCGACGGCGCGGCCGCCGGACTGCCGGACGAAGCGGGGGCCGAGGCGGTCGAGGAACTCCCGCAGGCGGCGAGGAGGAACAGGCCTGCGCTTGCCAGCGCAACAGGGCCGAGAAATCTCTTCTTCATTGGTCCTCCAGAAACGGTGTGCTGACGCCTGAGGCGGAATTACCCCGGCGTTCGATGTGTGGATCTGTGGCTGCACAGAATGGAGCAGCGGAATGGCAGGCTCTGTCGTCAGAGACCTTTGGGTCGAAGCACATCCTCGGCGATACGGGCCAGCCAATCGACGGCCAGGGCCATGCAGACGGCGAGCACCGCCCCGGTGACCTCCACCGGGAGCCGGTTCAATTTGAGACCGGCGACGATGATGTCGCCGAGCCCGCCCGCACTGACGAAAGTGGCGAGGGTGGCGACGCCGACGGTCAGCACCAGCGTCGTGCGCACACCGGCCAACATGGTCGGCACCGCCAGCGGCAACTCGACGCGGAACAGGATGCGGGCAGGGGTGAAACCCATGCCTTTCGCTGCTTCGATCAGGCCCTTGTCGATCTGCTGCAGACCGACGATGGTGTTGCGAAGTACCGGAAGGACGCCGTAGGCAACGAAAGCGATGATCGCCGGGGTCAGTCCGATGTCGAGCCACATCGTCAGCAGCACCAGCAGGGCGATCGCCGGAAAAGCCTGTCCGAGATTGGCGATACCGAGGAACAATGGCGCGATCCACCTGGTGGACGGGCGGCTCAGGATCACGCCCAGTGGAATGGCGATCACGAGGATCAGCACGGTGGCGATCACGGTGATCTTCAGATGGCTGAGCACCGCGTCGGTGATGAATTGCGGGTTGAGGGTCCGCTGTTCGATCGAGTCGAGCGTCCGGCTGTGCACCCAGAGCCAGAGCACGACGAGAATCGCGATGATGCCGGCCGGCGGCCACAGCAGATGGATCAGCCCTCGACGGTGTGACGGAGACGGTTCCATCACCTGCGCCGGCGGATGATCATCCAGCGGCGGCGGGCCAGGCTTGTCCAGTGAGATCGTCACGACGCCACCACCGGTTGTCTGGCGACACCGGTTCGCACCGCGCCCTGATATCCGGTGTTGTGCTCCAGAGCGGCCATCTGACTGACGATCGCCCGTTGGATCGCCGGATAGTCCAACCCGCCCAGCACCTTTCCGGTGGCATCGACCACCGGGACCACCGTTGCCCCCCCGAGCAACCGATCCAGCGTGTCACGAAGCGTCGTGGTTGCGTCCACCGTCACCGCCCCCGGCACGAGACGGGTGCCGGGCGCCGCCAGGGAGGTGTCGGCGACCGAGCCGGCCGTGATCAGACCGAGGAGGCGAACGTGCACCGACGCACCCACGAACGCGCTGACGTGTTCGTCCGCCGGTCTCCCGACCAGACCGAGCGGGGTGTCGTACTGGACGATCCTGGACCTGTCGCCCAGCACCGCGATCCGGTCACCGAGCAGCAGGGCCTCCTCGAAATCATGCGTCACGAAGATGACGGTCTTGCCGAGATCCTGCTGCAGCTTGCGGAACTCGCGCTGCATGTTCAGGCGGGTGATCGGGTCGGTGGCACCGAACGGTTCGTCCATCAGCAACACCGGCGGGTCCGCGGCCAAGGCCCGGGCGACCCCGACACGCTGCTGCTGCCCACCGGAGAGCTGGCGCGGATAGCGCCGGGCGAACTGCCCCGGCTCCAGGCCGACGATCGCCATCATCTCCCTGACCCGCTCGGCGATCTTCCCCTTGGGCCAGCCCAACATCTTCGGCACCTCGCCGATGTTCTCCTCGATCGTCAGGTGCGGAAAGAGACCGATCGACTGGATGACATAACCGATCTGGCGGCGCAGGTCGACCGGATTGCCTGTGGTGACGTCCCTGCCGCCCAGCCGGATCACCCCACTCGTCGGCTCGACCAACCGGTTGATCATCTTCATCGTGGTGGTCTTGCCGCAACCGCTCGGGCCGACGAAGACCACGAGATCGCCCGCTGGGATGTTCATGCTCACCTTCTCCACGGCCGGGATCGACAGGCCGGGGTAGATCTTGGTGAGGTTCTCCAGTTCGATGCCGAGCGCGGTGGGCTGGTCGGAATGCGACAGGGACTTTGTTGAGTCAGACACGAAGGCCTCCCGAGACGGTGACGCGGCGGAGTACGAGGAACAGGCCGTCGAACACCAGGGCCAGGATGGCGATACCGAAACCACCGACCAGCACCTGGTTCTCCGAATTGGCGGAGCCGAGACGGGACAAACCGGTGAACACCAGGTTGCCCAGTCCGGGCCCGTTGATGTAGGACGCGATCGCCGAGATGCCGAACGTCATCATCGTCGAGACCCTCAGTCCGGCAAGGATGACCGGCCAGGCCAGCGGCAGCTGCACCCGGAACAGCCTGCGGGTGCGCGTCATCCCGATCCCGGTGGCGGACTCGAGCATGCCGGCGTCGACGCCCCGCAGTCCGGTGATGGTGTTCCGGATGATGGGGAGCTGGGCGTAGAGGATTAGGGCGATCACGGTCGGGAGCCAACCGAGTCCGAACGGCGGGATGAACAGCACCAGTAGAGCCAGCGATGGAATGGTCAGGATGACGCTGGCGGTCGACTGGGCCGCACCGGCGAGCTTCGGTCTGTCCCAGACCAGCACCCCGACGGAAATTCCGATCAGCGCGGACAGCACCATGCACAATGCGATCAACTCGATCTGCTGCCACACCAGAGGTTCGATGCGGACCCACTGCTTGTCGAGGTAAGTCCAGATCGAGGGTCCCATCTGCAGGATTTCCCTTCCGTGGGCGGCTGATTGGCTGGCTGGTCGGGATCAGTGCGCCGAACTTCGGAAAGGTCCCGGCCACGTCACTCTCCCCCGCCGGCCAACTGCTCGTCATCCGACACCAGGTCGTAAAACATCGCACCGATTTGATGGGGGGTGTCGGATGCTTTCGTCCCCGGCGTTTGGCACCGTCGGGCAGGTGACCGCATCTCCACTTGCCGACAGCGGCATTCCGTCGTCCGTCTTCACCGATGCAGTCCGGGGCGGGATGGATCCCGCTGCCCACAACGGCTCCATCCCGGTGCCCATCTACCAGACGGCGACCTTCGAGCGGTCGGTGGTGCTGGACGGCACCTGGGACTACTCGCGGATCGCCAACCCGACGCGCTCCGCCCTGGAAGAGGCGCTCTCGTTGCTGGAGCACGGGAGCGACGCCGTGGCGACGGCCTCCGGGATGGCAGCCACCCTGCTGTCGGTGCTGGGCACCTGCCACTCCGGGGCGCACGTGGTGATCCCGGACAACATCTACGGCGGCACCTGGGATCTCTTCAGCGAGGTGCTGCCCTCGTGGGGGATCGATCACACCGCTGTCGACATGCGGGATCACGCAGCGGTAGCCGCCGCACTCACCCCGCGCACCCGGCTGGTCTGGGTCGAGACACCGTCCAATCCGATGATGAAGGTCACCGACATCGCCGCGATCGGATCGATCGCGCACGCCGGCGGCGCGCTGCTGGGCGTCGACTCCACGTTCGGGACACCGGCCCTGCAGCGGCCTCTCGTGCTCGGCGCCGACCTGCTGATCCACTCGACCACCAAGTACCTCGGCGGACATTCGGACGTGACCGGTGGGGTGGTGGTGACCAGGGGCCCGGAACTGGCGGCCCGAATCAGGCGCCTGGCCGGGCAGATCGGAGTCGTTGCCGGCCCCTTCGACGCCTGGTTGGTGCTCCGCGGTATCCGGACCCTGCCGGTGCGGATGTCACGAATCTGCGCCAGTGCTGCCGCGGTCGCCGAGTTCCTGGCCGGGCATCCCAGGGTGCGCACCGTGCACTACCCAGGTCTGCCCGGGCATCCCGACCACCTGATCGCAGCCCGTCAGATGAACGGCTTCGGTGGGGTGGTGTCGGTGGAGGTGGACGGCACGCTCGACGACGCGGCAGCGGTGTGCGCCCGCACCAAGATCTTCACCCTGGCCGTGTCCCTCGGCGGTATCGAATCGCTGATCCAGCACCCGGCGCAGATGACGCACTGCACCACCGGCGGAACCGCGGTGTCGGTCCCGGCGTCCCTGCTCCGACTCTCGATCGGGCTGGAGAGCGTCGAGGACCTGATCAACGATCTGGACCAGGCCCTGCACGCCTGACCGCCCTGACGTTGCCATCCGGAAACATCATCGACCCGGATCCGACCGGCTCTTTTGACGGACGGCAGCCATACTGTCGTCCATGGACTTGACCGCTCCGCATCCACGTCGACGGTCCGGTCTGCATGCGTAACCGGGTGCAGCAGGTCGTCGACGCACTGGGCGAGCGTCTGCGCCGCGGGGTGATCGTCGACGACCACATGCTCAACATGCTGGCCGCGAGTGAACATTTCGGTGATGCCGATCCGGCCCGGATGTGGTCCCTGCTCCATCGGCGCACCCGCCCGGAGGACATCGACTACGCCCGCCTGCGGACGTCCGTCGATCCCATCCGGATCGAGCCGAACGCCGAACTCGGCCTGCTGGCAAGGGTGTGCGTGCCGATCCGCCACGACGGCACGCTGTTGGGTTTCCTGTGGCTGATCGACGGCGAGGACTCTCTCGGCACCGACCAGCTGGAGGATGCGAAAGGGGCAGCGGCGGAGATCGCCGTCTCGCTCCGGCAGGAACTGATGATCCAGGACAGGGACAGTGCGTTCGGTGCGTCCCTCCTGGAGCAGGTCCTCTCGGAGAACCAGCAGAGCGCCGCCCAGGCCGCGACCGACCTGCTGCAGCACGGATTCCTCGACGAGGACGGACATGTCGGGGTGCTGGTGATCGACGCGGCGGAGACGTCGGGCCGCAATCCGGCCGCGCTGAGCGAGGCCGTCCACCGGGCTGCGCGCAGCGCCCGTCCCGGAGGATGGCTGATTTCCACCACGGCGCGGCGGGCCACGGTGCTGGTCGCACGGCCGCGACCGGTCGAGGACGAAATGCTGGCCGGCGCGGAGCGGATCAGCGCCAACCTCGGTGCCGCCCCGGGCGGCTGGTGGATCGCTGTCGGCGGTGGTAGCCAGGGGCTGGGCGGCGCCGCAGCGAGCCGACGCCAGGCGATGGTCGCACTCTCGGTGGCCCGCCGGTTGCAACCCGCACCGACCGCGCCGACCACCACCGAGTGGAACCGACTCGGCGCCTACACGCTGATCGGCCAGCTACCCACCTCCGTGCTCTCGGACGATTCGCTTCCGCTGGGCCTGTTCACCCTGCTCCGCTCCGGCAAGTCCATCCAGTTGGTGGAGACGGTGGAGAAGTTCCTCGACTGCGTCGGTGACAAGCAGCGCACCGCAAAGGAACTCAACATCCACCGGACGACGCTCTACTACCGGCTGGACCGGATCGAGGCGATCACCGGTCTGTCCTTGTCCGATGGCGCCGATCGCCTGCTGCTGCATGTGGCCGTCAAGCTGGCCAGACTGGCGGGCGACTGCGGTGTCGCATCGGAGGGTCCGCCATTCGTGCACCATGCTGGATGACCCGTAGCGGAACTTCTTCCTATGCTCGCCACACGTGCCGAACCAGTACGTCCACGACAGCGGCCGCCCGCCGCGATTGCTCCCTGGGAGATCAATGGCTGCCAACGGCAGGTTTCGACACATCGTGCTCGGATCGGGTGGGATCGGTAGCGCCACCGCCCACTGGCTGGGAGCATCCGGCGCCGATGTACTCGTCCTGGAACAGTTCTCGATTGGTCACTCGATGGGTGCGTCCGAGGATCACTCCCGGATCATCCGGCATGCCTACCACTCGACCGACTACACGAACCTGACCCAATCGATGTTCGACACCTGGACGGAGGTGGAGAACCTCAGCGGGGTGAAGCTGGTGCACACCACGGGCGGGGTCAACCTCAGCGTCGGGTCGCAGGCCAGGTCCCGGATCGACAGCTACGTCGGAGCCCTCGACGCAGCGGGCCATCGCTACGAGGTGCTCGACGCGGGCGAGACGATGCGCCGTTGGCCGCAATGGCACCTCGACCCCGACACGGTCACCCTCTACCAGGCCGAGTCCGGCATCCTGGACATCCGCAAGGCCAACGCCACCCACGTCGCACTGGCCAGAGCGGCCGGGGTCACCTTCCTGGAGAACACCAGGGTGCTGCGGGTCGAGTCCTATCCGGACAAGGTGGTGGTGACGACCGACAAGGGGACGTTCGAGGCGGAGACGGTGTCCGTCTGCGCGGGCTCCTGGACCGCTCCGGTCGTGTCGACCCTGGGGGTGGATCTGCCGATCACCCTGACGGCGGAGCAGGTGACCTACTGGTCGACGGTCAACCTGCGTGACTTCGCCCCTGACCGATTCGGCATCTGGGTCTACCACGACGACGATTTCACCTTCTACGGCTTCCCGGTCTACGGCGAGGTGGCGGTCAAGGCCGGCCGGGACGAGCCCGGGCGGGTGGTCACCCAGGAAACTCGCAGCTGGGAAGCGGATCTGGAGAACCTGGGACACTTGACGGACTTCATGTCCCGTCGTCTTCCGGCAGCACTCGGGCCGGAGCTGATGACGAAGACCTGTGTCTACGACCTGACGCCGGATCGCAATTTCCTGCTCGACTTCCTACCCGGCCATCCGCGGATCTCGGTGTTCGTCGGGGCCGGGCACGCAGCGAAGTTCGCCAGTCTGATGGGCCGCATCATGGCCGACCTGGCGGTCGAGGGCGGCACCGACTACCCGATCCAGGGCTTCCGGTACGACCGTCCGGCAATCACCGATCACGGGTTCGACCCGACCATCAGGTTGTTGCCCGACGCCGTTCCGGCGGCCTGAGATGTCCGGGTCCCACCGCGACAACCATTGCTGTGAAAGCTCTTGCACACTTGCCGTGCTGCGACCGTACGACCTCGAAGTGGAGCACCCATGAGTCTCGACCAGGCCCGGCACACACCTGCCGAGTACACCCCGACCGTACTGCCCTCGACCCTGCCGGGGCACTACTACACCGATCCGGAGATCTTCCGTCAGGAACAGCGGAAGATCTTCTCGGTCGAGTGGATGTACGTCGGGCGTGCCGATGAGCTGGTGAAGCCGGGCGACATCCTGCGATCCGACGTCGGCACCGAGCAGGTCATCGTGGTCCGCGGGCGGGACGGCGTGCTCCGCGGATTCCTCAACGTCTGCCGTCATCGTGGTGCGCAGTTGTGCCTCACCGAGACGGCGAACGTGGGCCGCGCCATCCGCTGCCCGTACCACGCGTGGACCTACGGGCTGGACGGAAAGCTCATCGCCGCACCGAACTTCGAGGCGATGCCGAACCTCGACCGCGCGCAATACAGCCTGGGTGCGGTGTCGGTGGACGTGTGGCAGGGCCTGATCTGGGTGAATCTGGATCCCGACGCCGCTCCGCTGACCGACCAGCTCGACCCGATCCTGGAATACCGACTGGGCACCGACGCATCGCGGATCGACCGCTACCGGATCGGTGAGCTGAAGGTGGCCAGGCGGATCGACTACGACGTGGCGGCCAACTGGAAGATCATCCAGGAGAACTTTCAGGAGTGCTATCACTGCGGCACCATCCATCCCGAACTGGTGGAACAGATCCCGACCTTCGCGAGCTTCGAGGAGCTCAAGGACGGCGCCTACCACCAGGGCGGCTACCAGTTCGCAGCCGGCCGGGATGGGTTCTCGCTCTCGGGACAGGCGCGGTTCGACGAATTACCGGGGCTGGGAGCGGACGACAGCAAGAAATATTTCGGAATGGTGTTGCGGCCCAACTGCTTCGTCTCGTTGATGCCGGATCACGTCATCATCCACCGGTTCGAGGCGGTGTCGGCCGAGCGCACCAAGGTGGTGTGCGAGTGGCTCTTCGATGCCGAACTGGTCGGGCTCGAAGGATTCGACCCTTCCGACTCCGTCGAGCTCTTCCACCTGGTCAACGAGCAGGACTTCGCCGCTGCGCAGTGGTGCCAGCCGAACATGAACTCCCGCCAGTATGCGAACGGTGGCGTGCTGGTTCCCACCGAGTCGGAGATCATCGGCAACTGGTACTACCGCTGGTACCGCGACCGGATGGGTATCGCATGACGGCCGAGACCGCCCAGATCGTCGACGTCTGCGGGATCGACGACCTGCCGGACGGTGAGTCGGCGATCGTCACCATCGATGAGGTCGGGCGCATTGCGGTGTTCTTCACGCAGGGCGAGTACTTCGGTATTCAGGACCGCTGCTCGCACCAGCAGGCCTGGCTCTCCGACGGATTCATCGAGGGCTGCGCCGTGGAATGTCCCTTGCACGCATCAACTTTCGATCTGCGGACGGGGCGTCCCGACGGGCCCCCGGCAAAGGTCGCCGTCCCGGTGTTCCGTGCCTTCGCCCAGGACGGCCGGGTCAAGCTCGTGACGCAGGCGCTGTGACGGTCCCTCCGGCAGCCGTCCCTTCGAGGGCTGTCCCTCCGAGGGCTGTCACCTCGATGGCTGTCCCTTCCACGGGAGCTCCGCGTGATCCTGTTCTGCTGACGGAGATCTCGAGGCAGGTGCTGTGGCTGTCGGCGTCGATCGTCGATGCTGCCAATCATGGCCGCTCCGATCCCTCCGGACTGAAGGTCGGCGGGCACCAGGCCTCCAGCGCCAGCCTGGTGTCGGTGATGACCAGTCTCTGGTTCGCGGAACTGACGGCTGCCGACCGGGTGTCGGTCAAGCCCCACGCCTCGCCGGTGCTGCACGCGATCAACTACCTCCTGGGCGACCTGCCGGCGGAGGCGCTGTCGACCCTGCGGTCGTTGGGCGGCCTGCAGAGCTATCCGAGCCGTTCCAAGGATCCAGATACCGTTGACTTCTCCACCGGTAGTGTGGGAATCGGTGCTACCGCAACGATCTGGGCGGCCATCTCGCGACGCTATCTCCGGTCGCGGTCGGCCGACACTGGGTCGCGGGGACGGTGGATCGCACTCGTCGGTGACGCCGAGCTCGACGAAGGCGCCGTCTGGGAGGCCGTCGCAGACCCGATGGTCAGCCGCATCGGCGAGCTGCTCTGGATCGTCGACCTCAATCGGCAGTCGCTGGACCGAGTGGTCCCGGACGTCCAGATCGCCCGACTGCAGGGGATGTTCCGCGCCGCCGGTTGGCAGGTGCTGACCTGCCAGTGGGGCAGCGTGCTGCAGTCGCTCTTCGCCCGTCGCGGCGGTGACGAACTCCGCTACCGGCTGGAGGCGATGCCCAACGAGGAGTACCAGTTGCTGCTGCGCACGTCGGCGGAGGCACTGGACGGCAGGATCCTTCACTCCGGCCCGAGCACGCCGGCGCTTCGCGGACTGGTCGAGTCCCTCTCACCGGCCGAACTCGCCGCGGCTCTGCGTGATTTGGGCGGCCATGACCAGGCGCTGCTCGGGAAGACCTACGGGGAGGTCGATCCGGACCGGCCGACGGTCGTCTTCGCGTACACCATCAAAGGCTGGGGCCTCCCCACGGAAGGGCATCCCAACAACCACTCCGCGCTGCTGACGCCGGAGCAGATGGACCTGCTCGCAGTCGACCTCGGGGCGGACCGAGGCCGTCCGTGGACCCCGTTCCTCGGCTCACGGGCAGCAGCGGTGGTCGATCACCGGGCCGATGTGATGCGGCGCGAGCCCGTCGTCCTCAAGGCCCCGGTGCCGGTCCCGGCGTCGTTGGGGGTGCGTCATCAGGGAGTGAAGTCGACCCAGGCCGGGCTCGGCAGGTTCCTGCTGGACCTCCGGCGGGCGGCGCCCGAGGTGGCCGCCCGCGTCGTCACCCTGAGTCCGGACGTCGCATCCTCGACCAACCTCGGCGGTTGGATCAACCGCACCGGGGTCTGGTCGGTCGACGAACGCCGTGACTGGTTCGCCGACGACACCCAACGTCTGGTCCGCTGGGTGGAAGGTGTCGCCGGGCAGCACATCGAACTGGGCATCGCCGAGACCAACCTGGTCGGGCTGCTCGGGGAACTCGGGGTGACCTGGAGTCGCGAGGGCGAGCCGCTGCTGCCCATCGCCACCCTCTACGACCCGTTCGTCGCGCGTTGCCTCGAGCCGTGGTCGTTCGGCATCTACGCCGGCGGGCAGAGCATCCTCGTCGGCACCCCGTCCGGTATCACGCTGGCCGCGGAAGGCGGGGCGCACCAGTCGATCACGTCACCTTCCATCGGGTTGGAGCAGCCGGGGTGCGTGGCCTGGGAACCTGCGTTCACCCAGGACCTGGAGTGGACGATGCTCGCCGCGTTGGCCGAACTCGGCCGGCCGGGCGGATCGTCCGCCTACTTCCGTCTGACGACGAGAGCGATTCCACAGCATCTGGCCGGGGACGATCCACAGCGGCAGCAGCACTGCGTCCAGGGCGGATACCGCATCCTCGGCGGCGCGGGCGACGAGGTGACCCTGGTCGGCATGGGGGCGATCATGCCCGAGGTGATCACCGCTGCCGCCGAGTTGTCCACCGGCGGAACCAGGGCAGGGGTGGTGTGCGTCAGCAGCGCCGACCTGTTGTTCCGGGCCTTCCAGGCTCGAAGCGGCCCCGACGACGACCGGGCGCGCGACACTGCCGACGAGATCCTCGATGTGCTGTTCCCTGCGTCCACCGGAGGCGGTCGGTCGGCGATGGTCACGGTGCTGGACGGGCATCCCCACACGCTCTCCTTCCTCGCGGGGGTGCGCGGCGACCGGATCAGATGCCTGGGAGTCACCCAGTTCGGCCAGTCCAGCGACCTTGCCGATGCCTATCGCCTGCACGGTATCGACGTCGCTGCCATCACCTCAGCCGCAGCGGAACTGCTGGGCAGTTCCTCACTTCGGCGTCCTCTCCAGTCCGGTGAACTCCTCGACCGAGAACTCGTCGATCGTCGCGCTGCGCGTCAACGAACGAGCGGTACGCAGTGAATGGGTGGGCACCGACCTCATCCCCGAGAGCGCGTCGGCAATGAGTCATCAGGACCCCAGCACGGTTGGCAGGTCTGCACATCCGCGGACGGCAACTGGCCGAGCAGATCGAGCGCAGCCTGCGGCCCGAAGGCTTCCCAGCGCGCCGCAGCCCGGGCGACCAACCCACCGACGGTCGGATGGATCGCCGCCAGTCCGTCGTACAAACCGGCGATCGCCGACGTCTACGAATTGACCGTCGCCATCGCGCCGGGCCGCGCTCCGGGCCTCGATCCCGAGGTGCAGCGCCAGCATCCCGCGCACCTCCGGTTCGTCCGGAAGTAGATCGGGGAAGCGGGACCGGGACGGCAGCTCGAAAGGAATGCCGGCCTGCAAGATCTTGGCCTTCACCCGCACCAGGCGCTGCCCCATCGTCTTCCCCGGCACCAGGAAGGCCTCCGCTGTCCGGTCGGCGCTGACGCCGAGCACTGCCTGCAGGATCAAGGGACTGTGCATGCTGGGATCGATCGCCGGGTGGGCGCACGCGAACATGAGATGTAAGCGCCTGTAGGGTATTTCGTCGATTTCTATCGCTGCCCTCTCCTGGATCGGCCTGGCGACCCCCGGCATGGCACGGCGGGCGACATCCCGATGGCGGGCCACATCGATGAGGTTGTGCCGAGCGGCGGTCAGCAGCCACGACTCCGGCCGATCGGGAACGCATGTTCTGCCCATACGGTCAGAGCGGACAGCAACGCCTCACCGAAAGCAACCTCGGCGGCCGCCAGGTCCCCCGTCATCGACGCAAGATAGGCCACCAGCCGGGCGGACGACTCCCGGGCGACAGCAGCTGCCACACCTGCAGTGTCGCGGCGGCTGGAGGCGTCGTGCATCAGCCGCTCCGCGGCGGCAGCAGCGGGCGCACCTCCACCGATCCCTCCCCTGCACACAGGCAGCGGGAGGCTCAGTCGAGGGCGATGTCCAGATTCTCGACCTCGATCAGGAAGTAGCCGCCGAGCTGTTCCTTGGTGTCGGCGAAGGGCCCGTCCTGCAACACTCGTCGCCCGTCGCGCACCCTGACCGTCGTCGCCGACGACGGGGGCTGGAGTCCGCCGGCATCGACGAGCAGACCGGCCGCGGTGAGATCGGCGAGGTAACCCGACCAGGCGCCCAGTAGCCCGGCGCGCGACTGGGATCCTCCCGGTCGACAAACGCTGCCCGGTCCCCCATCGCCAGAATCATGTATTGCACAGCAACCCCTCTCGTCGACACTCCGCGACGCAGACGGCCCAGAAGATCCAGCTCGCGATCCGAGCCACGCCTGAGCAGGTCTGGAATGCGCTGACCGACCCTGCGGCCACTCCGGCGTACTACCTCGGATTCTCCGCAGACTGCGGTCATCTGAAGCAGGCATCCAGCTATCGCTACACCGGAGGCGGTTTCGACAAGATCACGGGTCAAATCCTCTCCGTCGAGCCGGGAAGGCGACTGAGCACCAGCTTCAATGGCCCCTGGGCACCGGACGTGGCAGCGCTTCCGGAATCGAGGGTCACCTTCGCCGGCTTCGATCCTTTCATGCCGATGCCCGGAGTCACCTTTCTCTCGTGCACCCATGACGAGCTTCCCGACTCCGCCGCTGCGGCCGACCTGGAAATCGGTTGGGTGTCGATCCTCTCGGGCCTCAAGTCTGTCCTGGAGACCGGCACACGGCTCTACCAGCCGGCCGGATAGGGCGGTCAGTTGCTCGAGGGTCCGGAGGGGGTCAGGTCGCACGCCCCAGCCAGACGGGGTTGGTCATGGCGGCCATCGGGCCGAGCGTCGGGACCGTGTCGATCGAGGTGCCGCTACCCGGGGTGCCGTCGGGAAGTGGATGCCGCACTTCGGCTCTCACATACGCCGAGTTCTGCGGTGTGGTCGTCCAGGTGATGGTGCCGGTCCCGGAGGATGTCAGCCAAGTCTGCAGGATCTGTCCCTCGTCGGTGATCAGCCGGACAGTTGCGTTCGGGACCCCGCTGATCTGCACCGTGACGGTCACCGCCGCCGCCGCGGAGGCGCCCAGGTACTCACCGATGCCGGCGGACCGGCGCCCGGACGCGGCGGTCATGGCCAGCACGACTGATCTGGATTCGGCCAGATAGCTTCTACCACCGGCGATCCCGGCGAGCAGCGCGTCACGGGACAGCCGGTCGGCGTACACGACAGTCTGCGGGAGCCCGATGACCTGCGGCTCGCTGTGGGCGTCGCTGTTACCCATCGCCGGCAGCCAACCACCTCGGCCGTGCGCTGCGGAAACCATTTGGGCATCCCAGGTTTCGACCGACAATTCATCGTCCAATGTCCACGGTCCGTTCCACACCTCGATGGCATCGGCGGAGGCGTACCCGAATTTCCATCGACAACCAACGTAGGGGCAGTAGGGATGTGCAGGGACGACGATGCCGCCGGCATGGCGGACCATCCGGGCGACTGCGTCGAAGTCGTCATCGACCGCTCGGTACCGCCAGTCCACCCACTGGCCCGGTGGCAGCCCCAGCGCCAGCACGTGGCCGTTCCGGGTGGTCACTTCCTCCCCGGTGATGATCAGCAGGTCGTCACCGGACAGCGGTCCCCAGACCGGATGCGAGGACGACGTGTTGTGGTCGGTGGTGGAGATGAAGTCGAGGCCCGCGGTCCGAGCACCGGCCGCCACCTGGTCCGGCGTACGCCTCCCGTCGGAATAGACCGTGTGCAGGTGATTGTCGCCGCGATACCAACCCGGTCCGGTCCCCCTGATCGACTGCGGTGGGTAGCGAGGCGCGAAGGCCGGCGCCCGATCGGGGCCGAAGGTGAGCGTGACGGTCACCGAGTAGTCCAAACCCTGCGGGCTCACCTGGTATGGACCGAGGATGACGTGCCAGGTGCCGCGACGGACCGGCCCCGGGAGGTAGCCGGGAGTAGCCGCGTCAGCGGCGATGGTGAATTCGGTTCGGAACCCACCGGACCACCCCCGAAAACCACGGCTGTTCAAGCGGGTGCCGCGCTGGTCGAAGATCCCGATGTCGCAGGAGTTGCCGAGCGTTCCGGACGGGACCGCGGGTTTGCTGTAGCGGTAGGAAACCGCGATCTCAGCCACACCGGACGGAACCTCGATCGGCAGGTAGACCCAGTCCGCCGCACCCGGTTCCAGATGGCCGGAGATCGTCGCCGTCCTGGTGCCCTTGGTGGGTATCGGAGTCGCATCGGCGAAGTGGAGGGGAGCCAGGGTCAGCGCCGCTGACGCCCCCGTGACTGCTGCCGCTTGTAGGAACGTCCGGCGGGAAGGTGTGTTGGTCACCCCGCCACTGTTCGCCCCGCGAATGAACACCGGGCAACCGGCGGACGGCCGACTGTCGTCGAACTGCGCGGACCGCGGTTGAATCGTCGCTCTCCTCCGGTCGTCGCTCTCGCTGCCATCGTCGGCTGCCGCTGCCATCGTCGGCTGCCGCTGCCATCGTTGGCTGCTGCAGATGATGGTGACGATCCCGAGACGCCTGTTCGTATCGGGTTGCTGACTTGGAGTGACTGTCGGTGGTCCGGTCTAGGGTTTTGGTATGGGGACAGCCACCGATGTGCAGGCCGAGCGGGCGGCTGCGTTGGTTGATGAGTTGTCCTGCCAGCAGCGGGTTCTGGCCTGTGCGCAGGCGCGGCAGGCGGAGTTGATGGTGCAGTTCGCCGCGTTGCGCCACGATGTGGACGTTCGGCGGATCGCCGACCGCACCGGGGTGGGGATCTCGGCGCGGTACGAGCCGGGCGAGTTCGCGGCGACGGAGATCGGGCTGGCGGTGAAGGTCACCAAGTTTTCGGTGCAGCGGACGATGGGGATCACCCGGCGGCTGCAGGAGGAGGCGCCGCAGGTGTGGGATGCGTGGCTGGCCGGGGATGTGGACCTGCGCCGGGCGGGCAAGATCAGCAGTGCGTTGCTGCGGCTGACCCGGGACTCCTCGAAACGGTTGTTGAATTTGTTGGTGGTGCCGGTGGCGACGTGCAAGACCGCGGAGCTGCTGGGTCGCTGGTTGAACGAGTTCGTCGCGAAGGTCGAACCGGATCAGACGAACGAGCGGTTGCGGCGGTCTTTCGCCGACCGGTACGTCTCGGTCCGGCCCGATGTCGATGGGATCTCGTTCTTGTCGGCGGCGATCTCGGCGGTCGATGCCGATGCGGTGGATCAGGTGTTGAACGCGGTGGCGGGGTTGGCGGAGCCGGGTGATCGGCGGACCTGGGCGCAGCGCCGCGCCGATGTGCTGGTCGATCTGGTGTTGGGTCGGGTCAGCAACGGCTGCCACGTCGCCTGGGAAGACGACGAATTTGTCGAAGACGACGAGGAGGAGACCCACGAGGTCGAGGTCGACGACCCCGAGCGGGCCGAGCGGGCCGGGCAGGCCGGGCAGGCCGAGGACGCAGTCGACGAGCGCAGCGACGGCCCGGACGCCGGCAAGGTCCCCGACGACGCTGCGCCTGAAGGTGCCGACCTCGAAGACACGACCGCGCAGGACGTTGCCGTCCAGGACGAGTGGGACCTGCCGCCGTCGGCGTTCCGCCCCGACCCCCGCAACCAACCCACCACATACCCCGCTGACCATGCCGACCATGCCGACCCCGCGCTACCCGGCACCGGTCCAGGCGGCCCGGCAACCCAGCCGCGGGACCCCGAACGCCCCGGCCGGCCCGTCATCACCCCCTGCCCCCAACCGCACCCCGCGCGGCCGCTGCCGGTCACCATCGGCGTCATCATCACCATCCAATCGCTGTTCGGCTACACCGACACCCCCGGCCAACTCGCCGACCGCTCCGCCCTCATCCCCGCCGACACCATCCGCGACTACGCCCACCAACCCGGCACCCTGTTCTACCAGCTGCTCACCGACCAGGCCGGGAACCTGCTGGCCACCACCGAACTCGGCCGGTTCCCCTCCCGCACACTCGGCCACGCCCTCACCTTCCGCGACGGCACCTGCACCAACCCCATCTGCACCGTCCCCGGCCGACGCTGCGACCTGGACCACCTGCAACCCGCACCATCAGGACCGACCGCCGCCCACAACCTGGACAACAAATGCCGAGGCGACCACCGCGCCAAAACCCACGCCGGCCACCACAGCACCCGCACCACCCCGCACACCAACCAATGGACCACCCCCACCGGCCACACCTACACCACCCCCGACCCACCCCTGCCGGCAGAAAACTGGCCCGACCCGACACCCGAACCAGACCCGACACCACCAACCGGCCCGACACCCGAACCAGACCCGACACCACCAACCGATCCGAACAGCCCCGTTCGGGCAACCGGGCGGGCCACGGATTCGGTGATGCCAGGAGACCCGGAACCGGTATCGGAGCGGTACCAGCCACGGCTACCGACGTGTGAGACCTGATCTCAGCGATGTCCGGACGCAGCCGTCACCGCCGTGGGTGAGCTGGCCGCCGGAAATTGGTGCAGTCGGACTCGCGCGAACTCGTGCCCGTTGCGACAGACGGGCGCGGTCATCGCGACCCACACCGACCGGCCCAGATCGACGACCGACGGGTGAAGTTCTTCCATGACGACCAACGGCTCACCGCAGATGGGGCACGTCTGATCAAGTTGCCTCGGCTGCACGGCCTCAAGCTACCCACCGAAGATGAACAGATTTCCAGGCCTGATCGGTAGGCCGGCGCACCCGCTCCGACATGGACGCAGGTCTGTCTCTCGACGTGACCTCGGGTTCGCGCAACGACGAGTGATGCCCTGCTACTTTGTGCATAGGAGTGCATCTGACGGAGCCGTCGATTCCTTTCGGGTAGAAAGTGACCTGATGCACCCATCCGCCATACAGGTTGACACGAATATCTCATGAACCAGCGTCACTGTCGACGGATCGCACAATGCACCACCCGGCCCGATGGAGATCAGATGATCAGTCGCGAAGAGTTGCTCACGCACCTCGCCGAACTGGACCGTCGCCGCGCGGACGCCGACGCTCGCGCCGAGACGGTCCTCGCGCGGTGGGAATCGACCCACGGCACGACCACCGGGGGCATCACCACCGCGACCGGCCCCACCACCGGGGACATCACCCTGCGGTCCGCCCAATACCTGGGCCAGTTCCGCAGCCAGCGCGCAGTCTGACCAGCCCACAGCCCCACCAGCGCGCAGTCTGACCAGCGCGCAGTCTGACCAGCCCAGAACCTCATCAGCGCGCAGCCTGACCCGGCCCAGACTCCTCGGATCTTCAAGCGCGGCCAGGCTCCGCCGTCAGGTGCTCCCCCGAACGACCACGGTCGTCGGGACGGTGATCCCCAGTGCCGTACCTCCGCCGACGACATCCATCAGCAGACGCACCATCTCCCGGCTGATCGTGTCCAACGGCTGATTGACCGTGGTGAGTGGCGGGTTCAACGTCTCTGCGAGGCCGGAGTCGTCAAAACCGGCCAACGCGATCGTGCCGGGCACCGAGATCCGCTTCCCGTCCAGCACGGCGAGAGCTCCGGAGGCCATCAGGTCGGACCCGACGAACACCGCATCCAGGTCAGGGGTCTGCGCCAACAGGTCCTCCATGCCCCTTGCGCCACTCGCCCTCGAGTAGTCACCGTGCACCACCAGCCGATCGTCGAACTGCGACCCGAGGGCCGATCGGTACCCCTCGAGCCGATCAACTCCGCCGGACGTATCCATCGGGCCGGTGATCATCGCGATCCGCCGGCGGCCGCGTTCGAGCAGGTGCTCGGTGATGTGCCTGGCCCCCTGCCGGTCGTCGGCCGCGACATAGCCCAGTCGACGTTCCAGACCCAGTGGACGCCCACACGCGATGACGGGCACGCCAGCGGCGAGCAACTCCCGCGCCAACGTGTCACCGGAGTGGCTCGACACCAGCAGCACGCCGTCGACGTGGCCGTTGGTCAGGTAGTCGACCGTGCGCCGACGTTCGGTCTTGGTCCCGGCCAACATCAGCACGAGCGAACAGTCCCGATCAGCGAGGGCGGCCGCGGCGCCACGCAGCAACACCGCGAAGTTGGGATCCTCGAACAGCAGGTGCTGGGGCTCGGTGAGCAGGAACGCGACCGAGTCGGCTCGCCCCGATTTCAGCGAACGGGCATGCGGGTTGGCTTGATAACCGCTGCGCGCCATAGCATCTCGGACGGCAGCCAGCGCCGACGGGCTGACCAGGTTGCCGCCGTTGAGGACACGCGAGACCGTTCCACGCGAGACACCGGCCTCACGGGCGACATCACGGATCGTCGGCCGCTTACGACCCTTGCCTGGTTCCACATCGACTGACATTACGACCTTCTCGCTCGCGTCCGGTGTTCACCCCTTGACCGCACCGGCCGACAGGTCGACCTGCCAGTAACGCTGCAGCGCCAAGAAGAGCGCGATCAGCGGCAGGATGGACAGCAGTGCACCGGTGATCACCGAGGTGTAGAGGGCCGGCTGGCTTGCCCCCTGGTTCAGCAGCCCCGACAGCCCGACAGTGATCGGGAACAGTCTGTCGTCACCCAGCATGATGTAGGGCAGCATGTAGTTGTTCCAGATCCCGACGAACTGGAACAGGAAGACGGTGACCATTCCGGTCCGCATCATCGGCAGCGCGATGCTGTAGAAGAGTCTTCCCTCGCTGGCCCCTTCGGCGCGCGCCGCCTCCAGTACATCGTCGGAAACCGCTGCCCCGGCGAAGATCCGGGCCAGGTAGATGCCATAGGGACTCAGGATGCTGGGCAGCAGGACGGAGAGGTAGCTGTTCGTCATGCCGACCTTGGCCAGCAGGAAATACTGCGGGATGGCCAGGATCACGCCGGGCACCAGTACACCCGCCAGCATGACGTTGAAGACGATGTTCTTGCCGGGGAACGAGTACTTCGCCAACGCGAACCCGGCCATCGCGGACACCACCGTCGACAGCGCAGCACCGCCGCCGGCGTAGAGGAGCGTGTTGGCCATCCACCGCCAGTACAGGCCGCCCCGATAGGAACTCAGTTCGCCGATGTTGTCGAACAGGTGTGTTGATGGGGCAAAGGTGAAGGAGGAGAACAACTCGCTGGCGCTCTTGGTCGAGGCGATGAGCACCCAGAGCACCGGGATCAGGCAGTAGGCGGCCCCGATCAGCAGCGCGGTGGTGGCCAGCGGTGACGAGCGCCGGGAACGCTTCACGGTCGAAGGGGCCGACACGTCCTTGGTGGTGAGGGTGGTCATCGTCCTGACTCCTGGGTGAAGGCCCGTCGCCCGACGAGCTTGAGAAATCCGAAGGACAGTGCGATCGTGGCCAGGGCGATGATCACCGAGGTCGCCGCTGCGGAGTAGATGTCGTTGCGGGTGAACGCATCCCGGTAGACCTTCATCAACGGCGTCCACGTGCTGGAGATGGTGTTCGTCAGCGGCTTGAGCGTCATCGGTTCGGCGAAGACCTGCAGGGTGGCGATCAGCGAGAAGATGAACGTCATCACCAGCGAGGGCATCACCATCGGAATCTTGATGCGCCAGGCGATCTGGACCTCGGACGCCCCATCGATCATGGCGGCTTCCGATAGATCGGCCGGGATGGCTTTCAGCGATGTATAGAGCACGATCATGTTGAACCCGGTGCCACCCCACAGGGCGATGTTGGCCACCGCGAACAGGATCCCGCCGGAGGACAGCACATCCGGCGCCGTGATGCCGAACTTCTGCAGTACGAAGACGAACGGGCTGACGTCCGGGAGATACAGGAAACCCCAGAGCAGTGACGCGATGACGGCCGGCACCGCATAGGGCAGGAAGATCGAGATGCGGGAGAAGCCGGTGGCCCGACTGCGGCTGGAGTCCAGCAGCAGCGCGAACAGCAGAGCCAGCCCCATCATGGTCGGTACCAGCAGCAGCCCGTAGAGCGCGACCCGCCCCACGCTGGACAGGAAATCCGGATCTGACAGTGCCTGTCGATAGTTCTCCAGCCCCGCCCAGACCTCGCGCCGCGAGCCGAGCCCGAGACCGAGCCCACTGACCTTGCTCGACCGCAGGCTCAGGTACAGCGTGTAGCCGATGGGTGCCGCCAGGAAGGCCACGAAGAGCACGATGGCCGGGGCCAGGAAGGCCCAGGGTGCGCCCGCCCCGCGCCACCGCCCGCGGCGGGAACTGCCGGCAGCCGAGCCGATCGCGGGTGAGACCGCCTCTGATGGAAGCGGTGTGGCGGAAAGGGCAGGCGCAACCATGATCACAACTCCTGACGGTCGGACAGTGCTATTCGGACAGTGCTATTCGGACAGTGCTATTCGGACAGTGCTATTCGGACTGGGCTATTCGGACAGTGCTATTCGGACTGGGCTGTCCAGGCACGGGGGAGCGGGTGCTACTTGACGGAGAAGCCGGTGTTCTTCATGTCTGCGACAGTCGCGGCCTGCATCGCAGTGAGGGCGGTGAGGAACCCCTGCTGTGACTTGGCCTGTGCTGCCTTGCCGAACTGGTCGTTGTAGGCGCTGAAGGCTACGTTGACGTTCGGTCCGTAGGTGAAAGGTGCTGCAGTGGCGGCAATCTTGCTGGCTACCGCGTAGAAGTCGGCCTGGTTGGAGAAGAACGCCGGCGGCTTGGTCAGAGCGGTCTTCTGGGCCGAGGTGGACGCCGGGTAGACACCCATCACGCTGGCCAGCGCCTGGGTAGCGGTCGGGTCGCTGTTGATCCACGCGGCGAATTTGGCCGCCTCTGCGACGTGCTTGGACTGACTGGTCACCGCGGTCGCCGATCCGCCCCAGTTGCCGGTGGCCGGTTTCGCCGGGTCCCACTGCGGCAACGGTGCCATCTTCCACTTGCCCGCGGTGGACGCGGCATTGCCGACGAGCACACTCGGCGCCCAGATGGCGCTGACCCAGCCGACCTGCGTGCCATTGTTCAGCGCCGCATTCCAGGCGGGGGTGTACATCGGCTTGTTGTCGATGACGCCCTTGGCGACGAGTCCGCCCCAGTAGGAGGCCACCTTCTGGCTGGCGGCCGAGTCGATGGCGACCGACCAGGAGTCACCGTCGATGCCCCACCACGAGGCGCCGGCCTGCTGGGTGAGACCGGTGAACCATCCGGCGTCGCTGGCCGAGAACGTGCCGAGGTAGAGCTTGGGATCGGCCGCGTGCAACTTCTCGGCAGCGGCGGCGTACTCGTCCCAGGTGGTCGGTGGTGTCAGTCCGTACTTGGCGAAGATGTCAGCCCGGTAGTAGAACTCCATCGGCCCCGAATCCTGCGGCACGGCGTAGACGGCCTGCGAGCCGAGGGTCACCGAATTCCAGACCGACTCCGGGAAGTCGTTCTTGAGTGCCGGGTCGATGTTCTTCGAGATGTCGGTGAGGGCGTCGGCGGACACCAGGGTGGGGATCTTCTGGTACTCCGCCTGCATGAGGTCCGGGGCCCCGCTTCCGGCCTTGATGGCGGTCAGCAACTTGGTGACCGCTGGATCTCCGCCGTCCTGTTTGTTGACGGTGACCTGGATGTCGGGATTCTTGGCGTTCCACATCGCCACCACCTTGTCGACGTTCGGCGCCCAACTCCAGAAGTTCAGATCGACCTTGGCGCCGGTCCCTCCCGCCGGGGCTGCGGGACTGGAGGCCCCTGAGGAGGCCGCACCCGGCGCCGAGCTCTGGGCGGCGGAACCGGTCGAACTGCTCGAGCAGGCCGACAAAATCAGCACGGCTGCGAGGGCGGGGACACCGACCGCCAGCGTCAGCGGTTTCCGGATCAATCGCATGGAAGTCCTCCTGGGAGCGAGACGCCGCCGGACCGGCGACGCATGGGGGCAGAGGTAGCTTCCGCACCTCGATGTGCCTGTGACCGGTCCCACTTTGGAACAAGAACCCGTCCTTGTCAAGCCCCAGTTCTTCGTGTTTAAGTGGGGCTCACTCCGGTTTGGGGCTTGGGACCGAACACATTCCCTGGCCTATTCTCGGTTCAGAACGAGCGCTGCATGACGTCCCGGCGATCGCCTCCCGACCCCGACGCCACACCCTGATGATCGAAGGAGATCCATGTCGCTCGAGACGACGATCCGGCCCGTACCACCCATCCCGGCGATATCCGCCGACGACGGTGGGATTGCCGTGGACGACGGCGACACCCACGAGAACGGTGGCGCGAAACCGGCGGGCGGGCGGAACGCCGACGTGTCGGCGAAGGCGGCACCGTCCGAACGCCCGTGGCCGAAGGTGGCCGGCCTCGCCTTCGGCGGCGACTACAACCCCGAGCAATGGGACGAATCCGTGTGGCCGGAGGACATCCGGCTGATGCAGGCGGCCGGCGTCAACCTGGTGAGCGTCGGCATCTTCGCCTGGGTCCGACTGGAGCCACGCCCCGGAGTATTCGACTTCGGTTGGCTGGACCGCATTCTCGATCTGCTCCACGACGGCGGCATCTCGGTGGACCTGGGAACGCCCACCGCGGCTCCCCCTGCCTGGTTCTACCGGGCCCAGCCCGAATCGTGGGTCGTCGATGCCGACGGCCGACGCCTCGGCCCCGGTTCCCGCGGCATCTGCTGCCCCAGCTCGCCGGCCTACGCCGCGGCCTCGGCCCGGATCACCACCGCACTGGCCGAGCGCTATTCCGCGCACCCCGCCGTGCTGATGTGGCACGTGCACAACGAGTACGGAGCGCCGGTGTCGCAGTGTCACTGCGAGCAGTCCCAGATCGCCTTCCGGGAATGGCTTCTGCTCACCTACGACACCCTCGATGCCATCAATGACGCGTGGGGCACGAACTTCTGGGGCCAGCGCTACGGTGAGCTCGACGAGATCCGCACCCCCGCAGCCTCTGCCTCCGTCATCAACCCGGCCCAGCAGCTCGACTACCAGCGTTTCTGCGATCACCAGTTGCTCAGCTGCTACCTGCGGGAGCGGGACATCCTGCGCACCTGGTCGGCGGACAAGCCGGTGACCACCAACTTCATGGCCACCAACTGTCCATCGGTCAACCTCTGGGGCTGGGCGCCCGAGGTGGATGTGGTGTCCAACGACCACTACCTCACCGCGGAGCGTACGGACCGGCACGTGCTGCTCGCCATGGACGCCGACCTCACCCGCTCGCTGGCGGGCGGCCGCCCGTGGATGCTGATGGAACACTCCACCTCGGCGGTGAACTGGCAGCCACGCAACCTCGCGAAGGAACCCGGCGAGATGGCCCGGAACTCGTTGGCGCACATCGCTCGTGGCGCCGACGCCGCGTTGTTCTTCCAGTGGCGGGGCTCTCGATCAGGTGCCGAGAAGTTCCATTCCTCGATGCTGCCGCATGCGGGCACCAACAGCGAGCAGTGGACGGAACTGGTCGACCTGGGCCGCACCATCAAGGCACTCGCCGATGTCCGCGGCACGACGGTCACCGCCGAGGTCGCGCTGCTGTGGGACTGGGAATCGTTCTGGGCGCAGGATCTGGACTGGCACCCGAGTGTCGACCTCGACCATCGCGAGCGCACCATCGCGTTCTACACCCGCCTGTGGCAGGACAACGTCACCGTCGACTTCGCTCATCCCACCGCTGATCTCAGCGGCTACAAGCTGGTGATCGTGCCCCAGGTGTATCTGCTGGACCAGGACGCTGCGGACAATCTCGACACCTTCGTCACCGGCGGGGGGCAGTTGCTCGTCTCCTACTTCTCCGGTGTGGTCGATGCCCACGACGCCGTGCACCCCCAAGGTCTTTCCGGGCCGGTGGGCGAGGTGCTCGGGATCAGCGTCCAGGAGTTCGCGCCGCTCGCGCAGGGGCAACATGTCGCGCTGGATCTGTGGGGCCAGAACGCTTCTGCCGACGTCTGGGCGGATCGGCTCGTCCTGACGGACCCGGCCACCCAGATCCTGGGCACCTTCACCGACGGTCCGGCGGCCGGTCGCCCGGCACTGACGCGCCGGCGGATCGGCCAGGGGTCGGCGTGGTACCTGGCCACCCGGCTGGATCCGGAATCGCTTGCCCTGGTGATGGATCCGCTCTACGCGGCGGCCGGCGTGACCCCGGTAGCCGGTCTGCCCCACGGACTGGAGATGGTCACCCGCCGCGACCACAGCCAGACGTTCTACTTCCTGTTGAACCACACGGATCAACCCGTCGACGTACCGCTGAGTGGTACCGACGTGATCAGCGGCGAACGGCACGAGCACTCGGTGCCGGTGCCGGCCACCCAGGTGATCGTCATCCGGCAGCAGCACTGAACTGCCTGCACCACCGCACCACCCGCACACCCCACCCGCACACCCCGCTGCGTCCTGCGGAGTGATCGCTATAGCGATCACTCTGCAGGACGTAACCCCAGCACCTCGCAACCCCAGCACGACGTCAAGGAGGACGAAGATGCACAGCAGACGATCCACATTCGGTCGACGCGAATTCCTCGGAGCCATGGGCGCCACCGGCGCGGCAGCGGGCCTGGTGCTGTTCGGCGGCAACGCGGCCGATGCGGCCCCGGCCACTCCGACGAATCGCACGGCCCCCGCAGGACCCCCAGCCCCGGCCGTCGTCAATGGAGCCTTCGAAAACGGTTTGACGGGGTGGAAGACGTCGGGCACCGCCGGCGCTGCCCACCTCGACGCCGGCGGGCGGGACGGCACCGGGTTCCGGTTGACCCACTGGTCCGAGACCGCCTACACCGCAACCACCTCGCAGCAACTGACCGGACTCCGGCCGGGCTGGCTCACCGTCGGAGCCTGGGTCAAGTCCGGCGGCGCCCTGGGCACCACCTCCCTGCGTCTGTCCGATCCCCTGCCCAGATCCCGCGGCCACGCCTCCGCAACCCACGCCGCGGAATCCCACGCCGCCGTGACCGTCCCGAACACCGAACAAGACGACGGCTGGGTGTATCTGGTCGTCTCCGCCCGGATCTGCGGGCGGTCGGCCACGCTCAGCCTGACCACCAGGGCGCCCGGCGGATCGTGGGCGACCATCGACGACGTCACCGCCCGGTACGGCAAGGTCTCCCGCGAGATCCGCGGCGCAGACCTGTCTTCGGTACCCAAGAACGAGGACCACGGTGCCCTGTACTACACCGCACAGGGCCGGCGCCGGGCACCCGAGCTGATCCTGGCCGCGGCCGGTGCCAACGTCGGGCGGCTCAAGGTCTGGGTCGACCCGGCCGACGGCTACAACGATCTGGCCCACGTCGTCACGATGGCACGCCGGATCAAGCGGGCGGGGATGCAGCTGCTCGTCGACTTCCACTACTCGGACACCTGGACCGATCCGGGCCACCAGGCCCCGCCGGCCGCCTGGAAGAACTTCACCGCCGCTCAGCTGACCGCCGCAGTCCACCAGCACACGCTCGATGTGTTGGGCGCTCTGCGGAAACGGGGTATCGTCGCGGACTTCGTCCAGGTCGGGAACGAGATCAACCCGGGCATGCTCTGGCCGCTCGGACAGACCTGGGACGTGGACACCACTGATTCGGTCACCGGCGCCCAGTGGGCGAACCTCGGTGCGTTCCTGACGGCCGGCGCGACGGCGGTCAAGAAGATCAGCCCGCGCACCAAGGTCCTGCTGCACCTGACCAACATCAACAACGGGATCGACTCGCTCACCTGGTGGTTCGACCAGGCCGTTGCCCAGCAGGTGCCGTTCGACGTCATCGGGCTGTCCTACTACAGCTACTGGCACGGCAGCCTGCGCGATCTCCAGTCGGCCGTCACGACGCTGTCGAGCCGATACGACCGGGACGTGATGATCCTCGAGACGGCCTACCCGTGGACGTTGGAGGACAACCCGAACTCGCCGTACGCCAACGTCATCGAGAGTGCCGCCGAGCTCATTCCCGGCTACCCGGCCACCCCGGCCGGGCAGGCTGCGAACTTCCGGGCCATCCAGGATGTCGTCGCCTCGGCACCCGGCGGCCGCGGACTGGGGACCGTCTACTGGGAGCCGGCCTGGACCTCGGTGGTCGGCTCGGGCTGGGACCCGACCGATCCCACCACCGGCGACGCGTGGGAGAACCAGGCCGTCTTCGACTGGAAGGGTCGCCCGCTCCCCGCCATGGCCCACTTCGCCCCGGACCCCGGCGGCCACTGAGAGGTTGCGATGGGCAGGGCACCAGCTGTCAGGGCGATGTGTCGACGCAGCAACAGCTCTCAGCGCAGGACGAAGCCGGTGCCGAGCGGGTCGCGAGGATCGAGGGTGAAGGTGGCAGTGCCGGTCCGGTAGGCACTGCCACTGACCTCGGTGACGACGGCGGCCCGGCCGTCGCTGGTCACCGGCTCGACGATCCGGCCCTGGAAAAAGGTCCCGACAATCGATTCGTGGGTGAGGATCTCACCGTCGGCGACCGTGCCCCGCTCAGCCAGCAGGGCCAATCGCGCAGAAGTGCCCGAGCCGCACGGTGATCGGTCCACCTCGCCGTCGGCGAAGACCGTGACGTTGCGCTGGTGTGGCCCGGATTCGTTGCGCCCCAGGTCGTCGAACAGGATGGTCCCGTAGATGCCGTCGAGTCGGGAGTCGCTGGGATGCCGGGCCCACTCGCTGTCGTTCAGGGCCCACTTGACCTCGCGCCCGAGCGCGATCAGCTCCGGATAGTGCGCTGCTGTCACCGAGAGGCCAACGGATGCAGCCGATACCGATACATAGAGCGCACCGCCGTAGCTGACGTCGGCCCGCACGACGCCCCGGGCGGTCTGGACCTCGACGCCGGTGGCCACCACGTAGGACGGCACGTTGCGGAAGGCCACTGCCTGCACCCGACCGCTGCGACTGGTCACCCTGGCGGTCACCCGGCCCGACGGGACATCGATGACGACCTCGGTGTCACCGTCCGGATCCCCTGCCACCACACCGTTCTCCACCGCCCAGCAGCCGAGGGCGATGGTGCCGTGGCCACAGGCGGTCGAGTACCCGTCCTTGTGCCAGAACAACACGCCGAGATGGGCGCCGCCATCGTCGGGCGGCACCAGGAATCCGCCGTACATGTCGGCGTGACCGCGCGGCTCGTTCACCAGCAGCTGCCGGACCGCATCGACCTCCGCCGACGTCTGCGCGAAGGCCCGCCGCTCCAGGATCGTCGACCCGGGAATCGGCGGCACCCCGCTGATCGCGATCCGGAAAGGCTCACCAGCCGTGTGGTAGTCGACCACACCGACCTCGCGCATCACGCCGACCTCGCGCATCACCGCTACCGGTTGACCGCGAGTTCCCCGAGCTCGGACCAGTCGCCCTGGTCCACCGAGGTGCTGACGACCTTCGGCGTGCTGGCCAGGTGCGGCGGTAGGGTCTCCCGGGCCTTCTGGAAGTGGGCCGAGTTGACGTGCTCGCCGCCGGCGTCGCCGTCCCGGAACGCCTCGACCAGCACGTACTCGTTGCTGTCGTCGATGCTGCGCGACCAGTCGAACCACAGGCAACCGGGTTCGGCCCTGGTGGCCGCAGTGAATTCACCGGCGATGTCCATCCAGGTGTCGGCGTCCTCCGGCAGGACCTGGAACTTCGCAGTAATGAAGATCATCTGTTTCTTTCCTCTCGCCCAGACGCACTCACGGCACCAGGATCGCACGACCCCGGATCTGCCCGGCACCGAGATCGTCCAGAGCGGATTGGAAGTCGTCGAGCGAGTACTTGGCAGTGTGCAGTTCGACCCGCTTCTGGGCAGCCAACGCCATCAGCTCGACCAGATCGTTGTAAGAGCCGACCAGGTTGCCGATGAAGTTGATCTCCGTCGAGATGACGTCGATCGTCGGGATGACGATGTCCTCGCCGTATCCGACGACGTGGTAATCGCCTGCGCGGCGCAGCATCTGGACACCCTCGTGCGTCGAACCGCCCTCACCGACGAAGTCGATGACCGCCTCCGCGCCGTGACCACCGGTCAGCTCGAGCACCTGCGCGATCTGGGTGCCGTCGGCCACGATGCCGTGGTCGGCACCGATCGAGACGGCCAGCTTCACCGCGTCGGGATTGCGGTCGAGCACGATGATCTCGGCCGCCGAGATGGCCTTGAGCACCTGGATCCCGATGTGCCCGAGACCACCGGCGCCGATCACCAGGCAGCGGTCACCCGGATGCAGCCTCCGCGCGGCCTTGGCCGCGGCGTGATAGGCCGTGAGTCCGGCGTCGGCAAGCGCGGCGATGTCGGCCGGCTCGAGCGAGTCGTCGATCTTGACGCAGCTGCGCGCCGAGGTCTTCAGATACTCGGCGTAGCCACCCGACGTGTCGATGCCCGGGAACGCCGACTGCTCGCAGTGCACGTCGTCGCCGAATCGACAGGCCCGGCACAACCCGCAGGTGATGAGCGGATGCAGGATGACCTTGTCGCCCTCGGCGACGTTCGACACCGCGCCGCCGACCGCGTGCACCCAGCCGGCGTTCTCGTGACCGATCGTGTAGGGCAGTGCGACGCCGGACTTCTCGGCCCACTGACCCTCGAGGATGTGGATGTCGGTGCGGCACACTCCGGCCCCTCCGACCTTCACGATGACGTCGTGCGGGCCGGTCACCTCCGGCGCGGGGACGTCCTTCATCTCCAGGTTCTGGTGGTAGCCGACCACCTGCACTGCCTTCATGACGAGACCACTTTCAGCGGTAGGAGTGAACGGGCGGGCGGCCGGGACAGTCCGGCGGGATCATCCGGTGCGTCGCCCTGTACGCGCGGGGTCTGGTCCCCGTCGGAACCGGGATAACGGGTGACGAGCAGACCGCGGCAGAAGTGAGCGTTGCCGTCGACCGAGATCCGGGTGGAGCGGGCACGGCGCAGCCGCAGGACGGCGTCCTCCCGCGGGTACCCGTTTCCCTGGTCGTCGACGAACACCAGCGCGGCGGGATGCATCGGGAGGCCGATGGCCACCCGACGGCTCTGCAGCGCAACGGCGAAACGATCCTCCGCCGGCAGGTCGGCCAGCGTGAGCGAACAGAGATCCTGCTCGGTCAACGACGTGTCGGCCCGCAGGATCGCCGTCAGGCAGCGCTCCATCGCCGCCGTGTGGGCCTTGCGTCGGAACGTGGTCCGCAGTTCGTCGAGATCACTCTCCGCCTCGTGGCCGAAGGTGCCGACGTAACCGGCATCGGCGGCCAGACCGCGATTGATCAGGTCCGAGTCGTGGTGGTCGTCCAGCTGGACGACCACCCGCTGCACCCACGGCAGCTGCCCGATCGCGTCCTTGGCATCCGACGCCATCAGGTAGGCGAAGTTCGGCGAGCAGAAAGACGTCGGTAACCGCAGGTGCACGATCACGTCGCCGCCGTCGATCTCCACCGACTGCACGAACCCGAGATCGGTGATGGGCTCGTCCAACTCGGGGTCGATCACCGTGTTCAGCGCGGTGTTCACCGCGCCGAGCAGCGTGGAGTCCCGGGCGAGAACCGCCGTCATGCCGAGGCTCCGACGGCAACCTCTGCTTCCGGCTGTGCCGGAACCTGCACCTCGAGGCCGGCCGGCACCTCGAGGTCGTACAGACGCGCCGCGTTGAGCCCGAGGATCTTCTTCTTGGCGTCGGTGGTCAGCGCCGGGTACTCCGTCATGTCTGCCGGGATGTCGAAGTCGACGAACTTCTCGATGAGCCACTTCGGGGTCCAGATCGCGTAGTCCGAGCTGAACATGATCTTGTCCTCGCCGACCCAGTAGAGCAGCTCACCCATGATCTGGGCGAAATACCGCGGGCGGCTGTGGATGAACGGCATGGCAACGGCGAGGCCGGCGTAGACGTTCGGCTCCTGGGTGGCGATCCAGCAGAAGTCCTCGAGGCGGGGCAGACCGCAGTGCTCGACGATGAAGTTGAGATCCGTGAAATCGGTGGCCACCTTGTCGATGTCGGCGACGTCGAACGCATCGCGGTCCAATGGCCGGATGGTGGGTCCCTTGTGGACATGGATGTTCTTGATGCCCAGTTCGCGGCAGGCCTCGAAGTACCGGTAGGCCCAGGGGTCGTCTAGCTTCCACCCGCGGGACTCGCCGTGCCACTCGGCCGTGTACAGCTTCACGCCCCTGAGGTTGAACCTCGCAGCGTCCTCGCGCAGCTGGATCAGGCCCTGCTCCCCGTTGCGCGGGTCGAAGTGGTGGTTGTAGGTCAGCTTCTTCGGGTTCGCCTGGGTCAGCTCGAAGGCCTCCTGCGTCTGGCCGAATCCGTTGTGGTAGAACTCGCCCAGGTTGGCCGGCTGGAAGATCGCATGGTCGACGTAGCCGTCGGTGAACAGGTCCTTCATCAACCGCTGACCGCCCTGGTACAGGTACTCCTCGTACGACCACACCTCCGACTCCGGGCTGAGGTTGCGGTGGTAGTCGTAGAAGCAGTCGATGAACTGCTTGCCGTGGATGTTGCGCTGGTTGGCTTCTCGTGCGTCCCACAGCGCCACGTGGCTGTCGACGATGAAATAGTCCTGGCCGTCCTTGCTGTACATGAATCCTCCATGGTCAGTGAGCTGGATCACGCCCTTACTGGACCGTAGGCATGTTCGGGCGGTACCGGCACCCCTTTGGTGTCTCAAATTGAGAACCTGGCGGCCACCGCGCCCGGGACATCCCTCGTCATTCCGGCCCCGGGACCGCAGGCCAGGCGGAGTACGGTGGCCGAAAAGGTGCCGCCGTCGGCATTCGTGGAGGTTCGTGGTGGGTGATCGCCGGAACTCATCCGGTAGGCACATGGCCGATCAGGCGCAGGCCGCTGATCTGCCTTTATCCGGGCTGTTCACCTCGGCCGGGCCTTCCGATCACCTGACGACCGGTCCGGTGGCGTCGGGTTCGGTCGCGTCGCGGGTCAGGGCCTCGTGGCAGCGGAGCCGAAGCTACGGCGTCTCCCCCGAGCACGTCGAGCCGATCTTCACCGGCTCGCTCGACACCGGCTCGCTGCTCTACGAGTGCGGACTGCAGGTGCTCGAGGGGCTGCACGCGACCCTCGCAGGAGAACCGGTCAGCCTGATGATCGCCGACCGTGACGGACTGGTGCTGACCAGACTCTGCAACGACCGGGCCATCAATCGATCGCTGGACAAGGTCCATCTCGCGCCCGGCTTCTTCTTCACCGAGCGCAACGCCGGCACGAACGGGCTCGGGCTCTCGCTGGCCGACCGCGCTCCGACCCTGGTCCGGGGCAGCGACCACTACTGCAGCGACCTGCAGGGCTACACGTGCGCTGCCGTGCCGGTCCTCGACCCGCTGACCGGGGACCTCGCCGGCAGCGTCAACCTGACGACCTGGGCCGACACCTCGGCGGAGCTGCTGCTGGCCCTGGCCCAGTCGGCGGCCAGCAACACCTCGCATCTGATGTTGCTGCGGGCCACCGGTGGGCGGCCCCGGCCCGCACCCCGCGGGGAGGTCGCCAGGGTCTGTTCCCACGTCCATTCCGACAGCGGCGATGCGGCCGGCACCGATGGCGCCCGATCCCGAGCCTGGAACGATGCCATCACCGCGGCGGAACGGGCCATGTCGGCCGGGCAGGTGGTGGTCGTGGTCGGCGAATCCGGGGCGGGAAAATCCGCGCTGGCCTCGACGGCGCGGCGGCGGATCTCGCACCGCGAGCGCCTGCTGAGCGTGCGGCCCCCGGCCCCGGAGGAGCTCGAGAGCTGGCTTGCACTCTGGACTCCGGAGCTGCGCCATGCCGACACCTGCGTCCTGGTGGCACATGTCGAGAGCCTCCCGGCGTGGTCGGCCGACGAACTGGCGACGGCACTGACCGACTGCCGACGGCAGCCGGGCAGGCCGCAGGGTTTTGTGCTGACGGCCGCCGACTTCGCCTCGATCCCGAAGGGCCTCCGGGCGCTGGTCGACACTGTCGTCGAGGCTCCCCCGCTGCGTAGCCGTACCGATGACATCCTCCCGCTCGCAAGATATTTCGCTCGTCAGGAACGTCACCGAGAGGTGGTGTTCACCCCGATGGCCATCCGCGCCCTGACGACCTACCACTGGCCGGACAACGTCACCCAGCTCGAGCGGGTGGCCCGACAGGCTGCCGCCCGCACCGACATCGTCGACACCCGTCACCTGCCGCCGGAGGTCTTCAGTGGGACGGCACGCCCGTTGAACCGGCTGGACAGCATGAAACGGGACGAGATCATCCGCTGCCTGACCGAGCCCGGCGCCACGGTGGCGCAGGCCGCCGCGAAACTCGGCATGGGCCGGGCCACCGTCTACCGCAAGATCGCCCAGTACGACATCCGCCTGCCCGGCCGGGCCACCTGAGCGGCCGATCGAACCGAGCCATCGGTTCGACCGAACCACCGGTCCACCTGGATGACCGCACCTCTGCACGGCCGACATCCGTGGACCGATGGTCGCTATCCGTAGACTTCTCCGAGGAGCGCGGCCGGCCGTGCCACGACATCCGAGGGGACACAGCGCGGGGTGACCAAGAGGCAGAGCCATCAGCAGGGCCCTGACCCGCTCACACGTCTGGCCGAACTGGCCGCCGAACACGGCCCACGGGTCGGCATGGAGCGGGTGGAGGATCCCGCCGAGATCGCCCGGCGGCTCGATCTTGCCGGCCCGTCCCGCGAACTGCTGAGCATCGTGCCCAGCGCCGACATCCCGTTGGCCGCGATGATGAGCTCCTGGGACGCGGACATGGCCATCCTGGCCTCGGGCGTCCTCACCAGGGCGATGTACCACACCGAGGCGGCCCGCCGACCTGAGATCCTCGGCTATCTCGCGGCTCTCGCCGCGGAGGGGATGGCAGTCCGGGTCCGGCCACTGCTGCCGTCGCGCACCGTGGTGATCGATCGGGCCCTGGTGGTGGTGGCCGCGGAACCGGGAGCGGCCGGCGGCGCGGCGCTGTTCATCACCGAACCTGTGATGGTGGAAACGTTCGTGGCCCAGTTCGCGGCCTTGTGGAAGAGCGGCCGGGCGATCGGAGACGCCCGGTCGGACTCGCTGTCGGAGGAGGTCATCCGGGAAACGTTGGCAATGCTCACGTCCGGTGTCACCGATGCGACAGCCGCCCACCAGCTCGGGGTCTCGCTACGAACCGTGCGCCGCCGGGTGGCGGCCGTCCTGGAACTGCTCAACGCATCCAGCCGTTTCGAAGCCGGCGTGAAAGCCGCAGAGGCCGGGTGGCTGTAGGCCGGGCAACGCCTGTTCGGCTTGCCGAGCGGGGTCCGAGAATCGCCGAAACGTTCAGAGCCAACAGATCAGACAGATCGGATGCTTGATGAGGTCCAGCTCCACCACCACCTGAACAGCACCCTCCACACCGGTCACCGGACCCTCGGGTGGTGCCATCGCGATGGCACCTCCGGCAATGACCCCGGCCACCAACTGAACTGCGCTCTGTGCAAGTCCCATCACAACCCACTCCCTCGTTCGTCCGGAGGCCTCGATCGGCCCGTGGGAGTCAGCCTGCCGGGTCGACGCGTCACATGGGGACCTTTGGCAGCAAAGTGCCAAACGCTTGATCCGGCCCGGCGGCCGCCCCTAACGTCTTCCATACCACCGGCGGCCCAGCATCCATCGCCTCTGCAGATTCGAAATCGGTTGTTCATCAACCACTCTCGGGCACTGCAGATCGAATCAGATGTCGGCACCGCCCGGGATCATCTCCGGAGGCGTAGCGATGACCGACGTTCTCGAACGACAGGTGGTCGAGAGCACCCCGACCACCGCACCACTGCCGGCCCAGGTCGAGTCGATGCTGGCCGGCTGGGGGTACAGCACCCTGGACGCGGCCACCATCACCAGCCCGATCGGACGGAACCAGATCTGGTCGGGCCGCACGTCCGAGGGCATCGCGCTGTTCGTGAAGCGCCTCGAGGGGCACCGGACGGACGTCGCCGCCCGGCTCGCCAGGATCCGGTCGTTCGAGCGGTTGCGTGTCCTGGACCCGGGCGCCCTGGGCTTCCGCACCCCGGCGCTGCTGGCCACCCACGACGACCCGGCAGTCGTGCTCTTCGAGCAGATCAGCGAAGGACGAAGCGGCGCCGAACTGATGATCCTGGAGGAGTTCGACGAGGGCCATGCAGCCCTGGTCGGGCACGCGCTCGCCGGGCTGCACGGCCTTGCCCACTCCGCCGACGACGAACCGGACACCAGCCGGCCCCTGCTGCCCCCGCTGCCCTGGCTCGACGGCCTCCCGCTCGGCGTCGTCGAGACGCTCTCGGCCGGCGAGATCGAGGCCTGGCGGCTGATGCAGCAGGACCAGGATCTGATCGGCGCGCTGCACCGGCTGGACGGATGGGAGCGCGACGCACCTCGCACCCCGGCCCACTGCGACTTCCGGGTCGACCAGGTGATGATCACCGACGGCGCCCTCTGGATCACCGACTGGGAAGAATTCCGGCTCGCCGATCCGGCCAGGGACATCGGTGCCTTCGCCGGCGAGTGGATGTATCGCGCGATCCTGGACATCGTCACCACGCGCGGCGACTTCACCGATGCAGCGGGTAGTTTCGACCACCAGCAGATCCTCGAACGGGGCGCCCGCCGGATCTCGGCACTACGCCCGCTGATCGTCGCGTTCTGGCGGGCCTATCGCGACGAACGGACACCGACCGATCCGATGCTGCACGTCCGGTCGGCCGCGTTCGCCGGTTGGCACATGCTCGACCGGCTGATGGCCGGCAGCCACTGGCAGGCCAGACTCGCCGGTATCGAACGGGCCGCTGCAGGTGTCGGTCGATCGATTCTGCTGCAGCCCGAACGATTCTCCGGTGTCATCGGCCTGACGGACCTGCGGTGAGCACCGCCGTAGGGAACACCGCCGTAGGGAACACCGCCGCGGGGAACACCGCCCGTGGGCGGACTACGGACGCTCCGACCCGGAGCACACCCGGCAACGGGGCCGGCCAGTACCTGGCCACCCTGCAGGACATCACCGTCGACGAGGACCGCCGTGGCGCATCGGTGGGCGGTCATCGGATCACCGCCGAGACGGAACGTCAGCTGCGATCACAACTCTCGGTGGCCCTGTACGACCATCTGCACGCGGGGCGAACGGCAGACGACGCCGGACATCAGCGGCCACAGCGCGACGAGTCGATGGAAGCGCTGCTCGGGAAGGAGGTCGGGCACCGCTACACGAGCGGACCGGCACTCCTGGTCCGGCCGGCTCCCCGCCCCGGTCCCGAGGGGACCGTGCTCATCGAGCACGCCGGACTCCGCGTCTGGGCTCCACTCGACGCCGTCAACGACGGTCGTCCTTCGCCGGTGGGAGCGGTGGTGCCGCTGAGGGTCTCGGCTCATCGGCCCACACTGTCGCCCGGGTTCTACCTGGTCGACGGAGCCCGGGGCGCCACCAGCAGCACCCAGCCGCTGCTCCGCCTGTACCTGCACGCACGGACAGCACAGGACGCCGTGACACTCTGGGGCCTGACGATCGACCACCTGCACGCGGCCGATCTGGCCTACCGGGCGAAAGTGCTGTCCAGCAGTGCCTTCTACCCCCGGCAGGACTCCATCGTGGTCTACCTGCCGAAGGAGTCCTGGCCGGCTCTTGCCGAACTCGTGGCTGCCGTCGAGCGGTCACCCGACGAGCTCCGGGGTGCCGCTACCTCCCGATTCGCCGAGCGCCTCGGTCGTGGCATCGCGCTGGCCGCCGAACCCTCCGACGCGACCCGCCCCGGCCTGAGCTTCGGCCAGCACCGGGCGCTGGTTGCCGCCGGGGCCCTGATCGAGACCGCCGATCACACCGATGATCTCGCCACGGTCCTGACCGGAATGGCCCTCGCGGCCGGCATCGATCCCGACCACCCGTGGCGAAACACCGACACTCCGCACGTGCACCTCTGAAAGCGCCGCCACGCATCTCTGAAAGCACCACCACGCACCTCTCCAGGCACCACCACGCACCTCTGCAGGCACCGCCACGCACCTCTGAGAACCCGCCGAGCGCACCTGGAAGCCCGACCGAAAAATCCGAACACCGGACCGAGCCACCGTGCAGGACACACGAACGCGCGCGTGCGTCCTGTCTGGCGGCCCAGCCAGACCAAGTTCACCCACCAAAGGAGATCTGCCATGAACCAGACAGCCAACATCTTCGAGCTCGTCGCCGGATATGAGGCGTACACCTCGGCCGACCAGCTGGACGTCCGTGCCGCCGCCGATGCGCCGGCCACCACCCCGGTCTGCGTGGCCTCGGTCGCGGTCAGCGTCGCCAGCTCGTGGTGGTGCGCCAGCGCCGTGTCGGGCGCATCGGTCGGCGCCACCTACCACCTGGGCTGCTGATCCCACCTGGGCCGCTGATCACGGCCCAAGATCTCCGCCCGGCATCGGGCGGATCCGTGACATCGACACCACGAAAGGAGGTGCTCCAATGGAAGATTCGTTACTCGAGGACATGATCGGCGGCTATCGGTCGTATGCCGATACCGAGGACCTGGTCGTCAGCGCGGCGGGCGAAGCTCCAGCCACCACGCCGTTCTGCGGTTTTGTGGCCAGCTTCGCGTTCAGCTACGTGACCACGTTCGGGCCGGGCTGATCCGTCCCTGCTGCAGAGCTCGCCCGAACAAGGGCACGGCGCCGATCGCGGCGGTTCCCCCAGGGGACCAATGCCGCGGTCGGCGCCGCACTCCCGATACACCACCATTCCCATCCGTTCCCCTCCATGCCTATCCACTACTCCGTCCGATTGCCCTGTCCGATCCCACCCGCCCGTGAGGGAGAAGCCATGACCGCACCAAACCCGGCCACCACCCTGCTGGAGGCCGCAGACCTGTTGCGTCCGCACGCCATCCGGACCGCAGCCGCCCTGGAGCTGGCCGACCACATCGAGGCGGGTGCCACCACCACCCATGATCTGGTCGTGGCCACCGGCGCAGACCCCGCCATGCTGGCGAAGTTGTTGAACTACCTCGAGTTGCGCGGCGTCCTGAGCCGGTCGGCGGACCAGTGGTCGGTCACCGAGGCCGGCGCACCCCTGCACCGGAGCCACCCGCAGAGCGTCGGCCAGTACCTCTCCGCCGAAGGACTCTTCGGACGGATGGAGCTTGGCCTTGCCGGACTCCTGCAGTCCGTCCGCACCGGCGGCAGCTGCTACCGCGCAGCGTTCGGCAGCGACTACTGGCAGGACGTCAATGGTGATCCGCGCTATCTGGCGGCAATTCAGCGCGAAGGCGCCGTCCGGCCCGGTTGGGGTGCCGATCTGGTGATCCACGGCTACGACTGGACCACCGCGCACCACGTCACCGACATCGGTGGCAACAACGGAACGCTCCTGATCAGTCTGCTGCAGGCCCATTCTCATCTCTCGGGTCGGGTTCTCGACCTGGCGAACCTGGCCGAGACCGCAGACAAGGCCATCGCAGCCGCGGGTCTGGCCGATCGGGCGGAAGCGGTCACCGGCGACTTCTTCGCGCCGCTACCGAGCGGCTCGGACGTCTACCTGCTGTCCGCGATCCTGGCCGACTGGGCGGACGGCGACGCAATCAGGTTGCTGAGCCGCTGCGCTGACGCGGCCGGCCCGACCGGGATCGTCCTGCTGGCCGAGGTGAGCCTGCCTGCTCTCGACCCGACGACCGATCTCCTGCTGTCGGCGTCGCTGCCCGCCCCGTCGCGCACCGAGGACCAGTTGCTGGCCCTGGCTGCCGCAGCCGGCCTGCAACTGCACCACAAGGGTCCGTCGGACCCGGTCCGGTCCGTCCTCGCGTTCCGCGGCAGGAGCTGATCATGCTCGACTTCATCGGAGCGACAAAGGCTTTCGGGACCAAGACAGTGCTCGACGAGCTGACCATGAGGCTCGCCCCCGGCGAGATGCTGGGCTTCTGCGGTGCCAACGGCGCGGGCAAGACGACCACGATGCGGATCGCATTGGGTCTCCTCCGGGCCGACTCCGGGGAGGTGTGCTGGCAGGGCCGGCCGGTCGACGACGACATCCGACGCCGGATCGGCTACATGCCGGAGGAGCGGGGGCTCTACGGGCGGATGCGTCCCAAGGATCAGTTGGTGTACCTGGCCAGGCTCTCGGGGATCAGGCCGGCGACGGCCGCTCGCCGCGCGGACGAATGGATCGAGCGACTGGAGGTCACGATGGCCCCGAACGACACGCTGGACCAGCTGTCCCTCGGCAACCAGCAGAAGATCCAACTGATCGCCGCCGTCATCCACGACCCGGAGGTGCTGATCCTCGACGAGCCGTTCTCCGGCCTTGATCCGGTGGCGACCGACCATGTCGCCGCCGGCCTCGCGGAGTTCACCCGTCGGGGAGTCGGCGTGCTGTTCTCCTCCCACCAGCTGGACCTCGTCGAGCGCTTGTGCGACCGCGTTGCCATCATCTCGGCCGGTCGGCTGGTCGCCGACGGACGGGTCGCCGACCTGCGCTCGGACGGCCTGCGACGCTACGAGATCACCGTACTGCGAGCAGTTCCCGGGTGGCCCGGCCGACTACCCGGGGTGCGTGTGCTGGCCGACGACGGCAGCCGGGTAGTGGTCGAGCTGCACCCGGAGACCTCGCCTGCGACGGTGCTGGCGGCCGCACAGCGGGCCGGCGAGGTCGAGCAGTTCGCGCGGCTCCGGCAGAGGCTCACCGACATCTTCCACCAGGCGGTGGCGGCATGACGTCGACCCTGGACGTCGCGGACCCGCAGCGGCCGGTGGCCGACTGTGACCGCCCGGTCGGCATCAGCGCCGGCCGTGCCGTGCGGATCATCGCCGGACGGGAGATCAGCATCCAGTTCCGCCGACGTGAGTTGTGGGCCTCCCTGCTCATCACCGTGATCGTCCTGGTCGGCGCGATGGGGCTGACCCAGCTGTTCGACGGCTCGGCCAGGACCTACCAGGTCGGAGTGGTCGGGAGCCAGCCGTCCCTGACCACGTCCCTGCAGGCCGAATCCGCCTCGGGGGGCGCGGATCTGGAGATCCTCGCGGTCCCCGACCTGGAACAGGCCAGAGCGCAACTGCAGGCAGGCGAGTTGGACGCCGTGATCGCTGCGGATCGCCGGGTGATGTCGCAGGAGCCGCTGAACGGACCGCTGACCACGTCCCTGCAGCGCGCCCACGCACAGTCCGACACGGTGGAGAACCTGCGTGCCGCCGGCCTGACGCCGGCTCAGGTGGGCGCCGCGTTCACCATCGCCCCGCTGGTCTTCGACACCCTCGACCCCGACGCCGTGCGCGATCAGCAACGCCTCTACCTCGCCGCCATTGCCGTCTTCATGCTGTTCTTCCTGATGTTCATGTACGGCCAGGGCATCGCCCAGGGCGTCCTCGAGGAGAAGACGAGCCGGATCGTCGAGGTGCTGCTGGCCAAGGTCCGGGCCCGACAACTGCTGGCCGGCAAAGTGCTCGGCGTCGGCGTGGTGGTACTGACGCAGATGGCGGTCATCCTGGGGGCCGGCATCCTCGGCGCCGCGCTGTTCGGGGTGATCGACGTCCCGGCCGACGCGCTCGGCGTCGGACTGATCGTGCTGGTGTGGTTCGTCCCGGGCTTCTTCCTGTTCGCCACCATGTGGGCGCTGGCCGGTGCCCTCGTCTCCCGTCCGGAGGACCTGCAACACGCGGCCGGGCCGGTGAGCCTGCTGCAGACAGCCGGCATCTTCGCCGCGCTGGTCCCGTTCACCGGTTTCAGCCCCGGACTCGGCCGGGTGCTGTCCTACCTGCCCGGCACGTCCTGGGCCGCCATGCCCGTCCGTCTGGTCTCGGAGGACGTGGCCTGGTGGGAAATGGTCCTGTCACTGGGCCTGATGGGGGTCGCCATTGCCGTCCTGCTGCGATTGGGCGGCCTGGTCTACCTCGGCGGGGCCCTGGAACACGGCCGCATGCTGCGCGCCCGATCCGCTTTGAAACTTGCCAAGGAGAGAGGTCTGTCATGACGATCACCGCACCGCACTCCCAGCCACCGAACACCGAGACACCTGGCGCCGAAACACCTGGCGCCGAGACACCGAACACCGAAACACCTGGCGCCGACACGCGGACCACCGAGGTACCCACGGCGCCGAACGGGGAGACCGCGGCCCGGGCGAAGAGGACCAGGCCCGTCCGACGGCCGACGGATCTGCGGCTGGGAGCCGAACTGGTCGCCGGACACCGCCTGGCCGCGCCGGCGATCGCCGTGTGCGCCCTGTTATCGGTCGCCTCCACGCTGGTGCTGCCGCTGATCGTGGGTGGTCTGATCTCCGCGGTCCAGTCCGGCGGTGGCCTCACCTCAGCTGCCGCCCTGATGATCGGCGCCGCCCTGCTGTCCGCCGGCACCTCGGCCCTGGCCGGTTACCTCCTGTCCCGGCTGGGCGAGAACCTGGTGCTGGGCCTGAGATCCCGCCTGATGGATCACGCCCTGCGGTTGCCGCTCGGCGAGGCAAGCCGAATCGGCACCGCCGACCTCGGCACCAGGATCACCGCAGATGCCATGCAGCTCAAGGGCGCCGTCAACATGGTGCCGATCCAGCTGCCGATGGCCGTGCTCACCCTGGTCGGCACCCTGGTGATCATGGGTCTGCTGGATCCGGTGCTGCTGCTGATCACCGTCGGCGGCTTCACCATGGCCATCGTCGTCATCGCCCTCGTGATCCTCGGTCTGAAACGTCGATACCTATCCCTGCAGAAGGATCTCGGCCTGCTGACCCAGCGTTTCGTCTCGTCGATGGAATCGTTGATCGTGATCAAGTCGGCCCGCGCGGAGTCCGCCGTGGCCGCCGAGCTGCGGGAGGATGCCGGCCGACTCCATCGACTTGGCGTGCAGACCGCGCGGCTCGAATCGCTGATGGTCCCGGTCGTGACGCTCGGCCAACAGGTGGCGTTGCTCGCAGTCCTGGTGGGCGGCGGTGCGCGTCTGGTGGACGGCCGGCTGACCCTCGCAGAGTTCGTGGCCTTCCTGCTCTACCTGCTGCAGCTCACCGCACCGCTGGTGATGGCGACCTCCGGGGTCTCGGCCATCCAGGCCGGTCTGGTGGCCCGTGGCCGATTCGACGACGTGTTCGCCGTGCCAGCCGAAGCCACCGAAGCCACCGGGAACACCGAGAACACCGAGAACACCGAGAACACCGAGAACACCGAGAACACCGAGAACACCGAGAACACAGTAGCCACCGAGAACGGCTCCGGTGTCGGGCATCCCGAGGTCGCGGAGACAGGGACAGTGCGACCGCCCGCGGTCCGGCTGACCGACGTCCACTTCGCCTACGGCACCGAGACCGTCGTGGACGGACTATCCCTCCAGGTTCCTGCGCGCGGGATGACCGCACTGGTCGGTTCGTCAGGAGCCGGGAAATCGACCGTGCTCATGCTGCTGGACCGCCTGATCACTCCTGATGCCGGACGCATCGAGCTCTTCGGCCGCGATCTGGCCGGTCGGTCCGTGCACGACGCGCGGACGGGAGTGGCCATGCTCGACCAATCGTCCACCCTCCTGTTGGACACGGTCCGACGTAATCTGATCCTGGGGCGGACGGATCCGATCACCGATGGACAGCTGTGGCGGGCCCTCGCCCAGGTACGTCTGGACGACGTGATCGCCTCTCTTCCCCTCGGCCTCGACACGACACTCGGTATGGGCCAGGACCTCTCGGGCGGCCAACGTCAGCGGCTCGCACTCGCCAGAGTGCTGTTGGCCGACGCCGATCTCGTGTTGCTTGACGAACCGACCTCCCAGCTGGACGGCGGGAACGAGCACATCCTGCGCGAGGTGGTCGGAGAGCTGGCCCGGACAAGGGCAGTCGTCGTGGTCGCGCACCGGATGTCCACCGTGCAGCACGCCGATCAGGTGCTGCTGCTCGAGGGCGGGACCATCCAGGCCAGTGGCAACCATCAGAGTCTGCTGTCGCATTCTCCCGAGTACGCCCAGCTGGTCCGGTGGCAGATGCTCGACGGTGACGTCGATCCCGTCCTGGCCGGTGCCCGGTGAAGATCTCCGTACTGATCCCGTTCATGCCGACGCGGTCCGAGCAGGTCGTCCCGCTGGCCGCCTTCGTCCAGCATGGTCCGGCGCACGCCCTCTGGCAGGGGCAGGCGCTGCTGCTCGACCCGTATCTGACGTTCGCACACCTCGCGGCGCTGGGACTTCGGGTACCGGTCGGTCTCGGTGTCGCCCTGATGCCCTTCCGCCATCCGTACGACGCGGCCCTGTCGGTGCGCTCGCTGGCATTGACCACCGGAAGCCCGGTGGTCGCCGGATTCGGGCCCGGCGCACCCCGGCTGCAGCAGGCCATGCTCGGCAGCGCCTACCGCAGACCGCTGCAGGCCAGCCGGGAGTACCTCACGGTGGTCGCCGGACTGCTGCGCGAGGGACATGCGGACGTCAGCGGTGAGTACCTCACGAATCGGCTGCAATCGGCCGGGCCTCCCGCACCCGGGGTGGAGATCGGTCTCGGCGTCCTGCGGCCGGGCATGGCCCGACTGGCCGGCGAACTGGCCGACGTGGCGATCACCTGGATGACGCCGGTCACCTATCTCGAGGCCGAAGTCCTGCCCGCACTCCAGGCCGGAGCACGGGCGAGCGGTCACCCGACACCCCGTGTCACTGCGGTGATCCCGATAGCGCTGGCCCGGCCGGACCGCGACCCTGCCGCTCTGCTGCTGGCCGGCAGCTCCGGGCACCTCTCGATGCCGCACTACCAGGACATGCTCGCTCGGTCCGGGGTCGCAGTGGACCCCGAGGACCTCCCGGCGACAGCCCGATCCGCGGTTCGGCACGACGTGTTCCTCTACGGCGACGAGGACGCGTTGCCCGCCAAGGTGGCGGCGTTCGAGGCCGCCGGCGTCGACGAGATCGTGCTCAACGTGACCGGTCTGTGCCAGACCGCCGGACCCACCGCGGCACTGTCCGAACTCCAGGCGATCGTCGGCGTCCTGACCCGGCAGCAGGCCAGGGTCCCGGCATGAGAACGGCAGCCGGCGACGGTCCCGGCATGAGAACGGCAGCAGGCCAGGGTCCCGGCACCACAGCGGCAGCCGGGGCAGCTTCGGCCCCCTTGGGCATCGACCGGCTGCTGTGGCTGGTGACCGGATCGGTGGCGGCCGCGGACGTGCCGTTCCTGGTGCGCTGGGTCCGCCTCGGTCATCCCGGGCTGCAGCTCAAGGTGGTGCTGACGCGCTCGGCCCGGCGGTTCGTCACGCCGGAGGCGGTGGCCAGCCGGCTCGGCGCCGAACCCGAGTCCGACGTCTGGGCCGAGACCGGTTCGCAGACACCGCATGTGGACTGGGCCCAGTGGGCCCAGGCCGTCCTGGTCTACCCGGCGACCTTCGGCGTGGTGGCCAGGCTGGCCCTGGGACTGGCCGACAGCCCGGCGGTACTGGCCGCCCATTGCAGCGGCGGGCCGCTCGTCATCGCGCCAGCCCTGCCGCCCGGAGGGCTGGAAAGCGCTGTGCTGCAGGAGCACTGGCAGAAGCTGGCCGATCGCCCCGGGGTCGCCCTTGCCCCGTGCCGACGCGGCGAGAGCGCTGCCGACGCGACAGCAACCGCCTGGGCGCCGGCGCCGTTCCCGGAGGCACTCGAGTTGCTCAGGGAATTGGCCGCCGACCCAACCGGCCGGTCGCTCGCGCAGCGGTCGACCTCCGAGGTGGCAGCGTGAGCGCCTGCGTGAAGAGCCGTCCGGCGCACTACGGGACCGGTCTGCTGGAAACCGAGATCTCACCGTCCGGTGATCTCATCCGGTGGATCCGGCGGCTCGGACCCCAGGCGCCGTCACTGTTCTCGACGATCGCTACGCCGGCTTCGTTGTCGACGACAGCCACGCCGAGCACCGCCACCGGGCCGGCACGGGCACCGGCCGGCCGGCCGTCGACCGAGGTACGACTGGTCGCCGGCACCGGCAGCAACCGTCGACGGGACTATCTGGTCCGCGGCTCGGACTCGGCAGCCCGGCTGCTGTCGGTCGGCCAGACCACCGGGCTGTCGGAGACGTTGCAGGGGCTGGGCTCCAGCCTCCGCGAACTGCACCGGCAGGGCCTTCCGGTGCAGCTGACGCCGCACCGCGGCATGCACCGTCTCGGCTGCTGGCTGACCGGCCGGTCCCGCCGGGTCTGGGCGGCCCAGGCAGCCGGCGAGCTCCGTGACGGCCTCGGCGAGGGGCGCTGGACACGCCTGGTCGACGGCTGGCGGGACACCACCACGGACCGGGACGTGGTTCTGGTGCACGGGGCGCCGGGTCTCGGTGGCCTGGTCCCGGCCGCCGACGGGGGCGGCGCGGATCTGCTCACCGGGGAGGATCTGGGTGCGGCGCCCTGGTACGTCGACGTCGGCTGGACACTCGGGGAACTGGCCGAGATACGCTGGCGGGCAGGTGCATCCACCGATTGGCCGGATCTCGCCGGTTCGCTGGCTCTCGGATACGGGCGCGAGCCGGACGAGCGATGCGCCGACTGGGCAGTGCTGCGGATCGCCATGCATCTGCACGACTACGTGGCGTACGTGCGCCCTGACCCCGCCGAGGTACGTCGGTACCTCGGCCTTCTCACCCTGCTGCTGGATCGGTGAAGACCACATGACGACCGCACTCGAAATTCCGCCGAAACCTGCACCGGCACCCCCGGCCCTGATCCGCTACACCCTGTCCAACGGCCTGCGGGTGCTGCTGCTCCCCGATCCCCGCATCTCTCGCGTGGCCGTCTGCATGCACTACGGCGTGGGTTTCCGCTCCGAACAACCGGGGCAGGAGGGCCTGGCGCACCTGTTCGAGCACTTGATGTTCCGTGGCAGCAGGCACCTTCCGGACGGCCGATTCTACGACCACGTGCATGCTCTGGGCGGAACGGCCAACGGCACCACCCACCAGGACTACACCGACTTCTACCAGGTGGTCCCGGCCGTCGGACTCGATCTGGCGTTGTTCGCCGAGGCCGACCGCATGGCCGCGCCGCGATTCACCCGCCGTGGCGTTGCCGAGCAACTGATCGGGGTCGGCCAGGAGATCGCGTCCGCGATCGGCGACCGCCCCTACGGCGGGGTGCCCTGGCCTCTGCTGCCCGGCCTGCTGTTCTCCAGGTTCGCCAACTCCCACGACGGCTACGGGTCGCCGAGCCGGTTGATGCAGACCACCGTGGAGGACTGCGAGGAATTCTTCCTGACCCACTACGCACCCGGGAATGCGGTGCTCACAGTGGCAGGCGGCTTCGATCCGCAGGACGCGATCGCTTTGGTGGACAGGCACTTCGGCTCGATCGCGAGTCGGTCGAAGAGCCACGCACCCGATCTGTCGGAACCAATCCGGAGCAGCGCCGCCGGGCCGACCGCGGCCGAGAGCGGAGACGCCTTGGTACCGCATCCGCTGGCCGTGCTGGGGATCGCCCTCGCCGGAGCCGAGACCGACCCCGGGGCGATGGCCGCTCAACTGGTGCTGGCCGCCCTGCTCACGCGAAATCCGCCAACCGGCCTCGGCCCCCTCGATGCCGGATGCGGACTGCTCGGTCCGCTCGATGCCCGCAGCCCCGATGCGTTGGTCGTGGTGGCCGCGCTGCCGGACGGTTGGACCGGCGAACGACTGGCCGACACCCTCCGGGGGTGGTGGGGCCGGGCGATCCGGCAGCACGAGACCGATATCGCCGCCGCCCGCAACCACGTGCTGACCGGTTTCCGGCGCGCGCAGGCGGATCTGGTGACGTCGGCCAGGGCCAGGGGGCGCGGCGAGCTGCTCGGCGGGGGAGCCGAGTCGGTCGACAACGTCATCGCCCAGCTGGCCGTCGTCGATGCGGTCTCGCTCGACCGTGCGGCGGCGACACTGCTGGGTCGCGCACCGGCGGTCGTGACGGTCCGGAACCGCGGACCTCGCGCACCGTGGCTGCTGTCGGCGCATCCGGTCGTCACCCCCGGACCACTCCCGGACGGGACCGACGGCGGTCCAACGTTTGATACCGGTGGTGCGGCAGTCGGTCCCGCTCTGCTCGCACGCAGATCGCCTCGTGGCCCGGAGATCCCGGTCGCCCGCTCGGTCGAGCTGCCGGGTGGTGGTCGACTGCTGATCCTGTCGGGAACTGCAGGACCGATGGAGATCGCGGTTCGCGGATCGGTCGCCGCCGCCGGCCGCCGGAATCCGTCCGCCCTGTACGGGTGGGTGGCGGACCTGCACCGTGAGGTCGATGCGTTCGGCCGACGCACCGGAGGTGGCAGTTCGATCACCACCGACGGCCAGTGGTGGCAGTTGCGCAGCTTTCTGGCTCCGGAGCATCTGAACGCCTGGACGGCCGTGCTCGACCGGTTGCTGGCGCGGTTGCCCATCGGAGCCGCACCGACCGAATCGACACGTTCGGTGCCCCCGGACGGGGACGCCCTCCTGCGGCTGCGGTGGACCGACGATGGGGTACCCGGCCCGCTGCTGGACCTGGCCGGGCTGGTCGTCGTGGTGGCCGGATCGAACGACATCGGTGGTCTGGAGCAATCGCTCGTCCACGGCCTCCGCGACACACGGCCGGTCGAGACATCGAACGTGACAGGGCTTCCGGCGCCGACGCGACTGCTGGTTCCGGGCGGCGAACGAGACTGGGGCACGCTGACGATCAGCGTGCCCGATCCGACGCCGCGGATGCACGACCCGGCACGGTATCTCGCGACCGCAGTCGCGGGCGGTTACCGGCAGGCCCGGCTTGCGCTCCGATCGACGAACGGCCCCGGCGTCGCCTACCAGGTGTTCGCCGGCTACGACAGACTCGGGGACCACTGGCGGTCCTTCGTGCGTGCCTGCGCACCGACCGCCCGACTCGAGGATGTCGAGCACGAGGTGCTGACGGTCATCGACGACCTGGCCAGCCATCCGCCGACGGCGCAGGAGATCGAGCCGGCCCGGCTCTACTGTGCAGGTCAGATCGAGAGTGCCACCGACTCACCCGCATCGATGGTCGCACTGCTGGCGCATCTGATGGCAACGGGCTCGTCCGCGGCAGAACTCGAGTCGTACCCGGATCGGTTGCAGCGGATCGGTAGCGCGGAGGTTGCGGCAGTTGCTGCCGGGCTCTTCGCCGGTCCCCGAACCACCGTCGTCACCACGGCGGTCCCGTGAAGTCGGTGCCCTCATGACGGCAGCACGGCCGTGACCGCCCGGTCCCGACCCCGATCGACGACCCCTGTCGAACACCGACCAACCTCGGCGAGCCCCCGAAGGAGAGGATCACACGATGACCACCTGGACGCTCCCCCACGAGTTGCTCTACCTGATCCGCGATCCGGAGAACGGACGGAGCCCGGTATCGGCCAATCCGACGCATCTGACGCTGGCCGCCGCGCTGGTCGAGGCCGAACTCGGCGGGTTCGTCGGGCTGCACGAACGACGGGCCCGCCGCACCAGGGTCGGCCCGTCGGGTGTCGGGGTGATCGACCAGGTGCTCCGGAAGCTCGACGACCCGGATGGCTCCGTACTGATCACGTCGTTGATCACCGCAAAGGACTGGACGATGCATCGAGAGACGTTGCCGGACAGACTGGTCCTCGACGATCTCGTCCGCGACGGACACCTGCTGACCGAACCCACCGGCACATTCCAACGGAGCCGCTACCGTCCGTCGTCGCCGGCCCGGCGCGAGACCCTGCTCGCCGAGATCGTCCGGCCGCTACGCGAGGGCACTCCGGTCGATCGGAGGCAGGCGGAGCGGATCGCCCTGCTGGACACCTTCCACCTGCTCGGTGGCGTCATCGACGAGCCTGTCCTCGGAAGAGTTCTCGACCGGCTGCGGCCGCTGCGCCGTCAAGCCTCCGCGTCCGGCGAGATCCGCGCGGCGCTGGCCGAGCGGGAACTCGTCTGAGCGTGCCAGGTACCTGCGGTCCGGTCTGCAGCGCAGCGTCGGTGAGCAGGACCTGCTCCGCCAGCCCGATCCAGCTGATCTGGTGTCATACCAGGGTAGTATCCGTCCGAACGTTCGTTCCGGACAGGGAGATCTCCGTGGCAGACGGGTACGGCGGCATCGTCTTCTCGTTGGCGGACACCGCTTTTGCCTGCGCCTGCAACAGCGACAGCCGGATCGCGGTCGCAGCGGACTGCAGCATCGTGTTCGTGCGGCCGGTTCTTGTCGGAGACACCCTGGTGGCCCGGGCCCGGGAGCGCACCCGCTTCGGCCGATCTGGCCGGTACGACGTCACCATCATCTGCGGCGATTCCCTGGTCGCGGAGTTCCGGGGCCGGAGCCACGAGCTGAAGGAACCGCCGCGATGACGGCGGCCGGCCCCTCCGCCCGTCGTCGCGGACGGCCGGGACATGACCTGTCCACCGTGCTGGCCGCCTCGGTCGAGGTGTTCATCGAACGCGGCTACGACGGCACCAGCATGGAGGATCTCTCCGCGCGGCTGGGCATCGGCAAGTCCTCGATCTACCACCACGTCGAGAGCAAGGAGGCGCTGCTGGGCCTGGCCCTGGACCGCGCGCTCGTCGGGCTGGAGCAGGCGGCCGTCGACGTCCGCGCCCTCGGCGGGCCGGCGGTCGAACGGCTCGAGGAGCTGTTGCGGCGCAGCGTCGCCGTGCTCGTCGACGATCTGCCATTCGTCACGCTCCTGCTGCGGGTGCGGGGAAACAGCGAGGTGGAACGACAGGCCCTCGTTCGCCGCCGCCAGATCGACCGCCTGGCTACCGATCTCGTCAAAGAGGCGGTCGGTGACGGAGCTCTCCGGCCCGATATCGACCCGGCCGTCATCGCCCGATTGCTGTTCGGGACGGTGAACTCGTTGACGGAATGGCTCAAGCCGGGCAGCAAACACTCGGCCACCGAGCTCGGCACCATCGTGTCCGCCGTGGTCTTCGACGGTCTGCGCACGCATCCATGAGTAGTCGCCTGCCGTTCGGTCGGCGTCAGCCCCGTCCTGACCTCGTGGTCACCACTCGAGCCCGCCACCTGTCTGGTACTCGATGACGCGGGTCTCGAAGAAGTTCTTCTCCTTCTTCAGGTCCATCATCTCGCTCATCCACGGGAACGGGTTCTCGGTCGGCAGATGCAGGGGTGCCAGCCCGATCTGGGCACATCGCCGGTTGGTGACGAACTTGATGTACTGCTCGCACTGCGCGGCGTTCAGGCCCAGCATCCCGGTTGGCATGGTCTCCCGGCCGTAGGCGATCTCGAGTTCGCAGGCTGTGGCGAGCATTCCGCTGACCTCGGCCTGGAATGCCTGGGTCCACAGGTGCGGGTTCTCGATCTTGATCTGGTTGATCACGTCGATGCCGAAGTTCAGGTGGATCGACTCGTCACGCAGGATGTACTGGTACTGCTCGGCGATGCCCACCATTTTGTTGCGACGCCCGAGCGAGAGGATCTGGGCGAAACCCGTATAGAACCACATGCCCTCGAAGATGACGTAGAACGCGATCAGGTCGCGCAGGAACGCCTGGTCCGACTCCGGGGTGCCGGTGCGGAACCCCGGATCCTCCAGGTGCCGGGTGTACTGCAGTGCCCAGGCGTCCTTCTCGGTGATCGAAGGTACCTCGCGGTACATGTTGAAAAGTTCGCCCTCGTCGAGTCCGAGCGAGGTGCAGATGTACTGGAACGTGTGGGTGTGGACGGCTTCCTCGAACGCCTGACGCAGCAGGTATTGCCGGCACTCGGGATTGGTCAGCTGCCGGTAGACGGCGAGCACGATGTTGTTGGCCACCAATGACTCCGCGGTGGCGAAGAAGCCGAGGTTGCGCAGCAGCATGCTCCGTTCGGCTTCGGTCAAGCCGTTCGCGGACTTCCAGAGCGCGATGTCGGCCTGCATGGACACCTCGGTGGGCATCCACTGGTTGTTGCAGGCGGCCAGGTATTTCTCCCAGGCCCAGTGGTACTTGAGCGGTAGCAGTTGGTTGACGTCGGCGCGGGCGTTGATCATCGCCTTGTCGCCGACGGCGACGCGTCCGCCGCCGGCATCGATGGAGCCGAGTCCGCTGACGGGGTCGTCCAGTTTCGTCACAAGATTGGTCATTTCTCTCTCCACAATCAGGTCGGGGTCTTCGGGTTGGACGGGCCGGAACTACTGGCAGGCTTCGCATTCGGGGTTGTCGACGGAACAGGCGAGGACGTCCTCGGCGGTCAGCACGGTTCGGCCGACCGGCTCCTGGATGGCTACCGGGGTCACCGGAGCAGGGGGCGCGGCAGCGGGGGCGACCGGGGTGGCACTGACCGCATTCAACTTGCCGTCGGTGCCGTTGATGGTCGACTTCTCCACGTGTGTGGCCGAGCTGGACCGGAGGTAGTAGGTCGTCTTGCATCCGGTACGCCAGGCCAGGCGGTAGGTCTCGTCGAGCTTGCGCCCGTTGGGCTGCGCCACGTACAGGTTGAGGGACTGGGCCTGGTCGATCCACTTCTGCCGACGGGAGGCGGCGTGGATCAGCCACGAACTGTCGATCTCGAAGGCCGTGGCGAACAACGCCTTCACGTCGGACGGGATCCGGTCGATCGGCTGTAGAGACCCGTCGAAGTATTTGAGATCGGCGATCATCACCTCGTCCCAGAGGCCCCGCTCCTTGAGCACCGCAACGAGATGCTCGTTGATGACGGTGAAGTCGCCGCTCATGTTGGACTTCACGAACAGGTTGCGATACGTCGGCTCGATGGACTGTGCCACTCCGACGATATTGGAGATGGTGGCCGTCGGCGCGATGGCCATGACGTTCGAGTTCCGCATTCCCTGCCGGTTCACCCTGTGACGCAACCCGTCCCAGTCGAGACGCTGGGTGCGGTCCTGCTCCAGCAGGCCGCCTCGGTGCTGGTCGAGAATGGCGACGGAATCGATCGGCAGGACTCCCCGGCTCCACAGCGAGCCCTCGTACGAACCGTAGCGACCACGGGTCAGTGCCAGGTCCGACGATGCCTCGATCGCGAAATAGGAGAGCTGTTCCATCGACGTGTCGGCGAACTCGACCGCGGCGTCGGAGGCGTAGGCGATGCCCTGGACGTACAGCGCGTCGGCAAACCCCATGAGGCCCAACCCGATCGGGCGGTGCACCAGGTTCGACCGGCGTGCGGCCGGGATCGTGTACATGTTGATGTCGATGACGTTGTCCAGCATCCGGACCGCGGTGCGCACCGTCCCGCGGAGCCGCTCCACGTCCAGCCCATCCGGCCGCACGTGCGCGGCGAGGTTCACCGAACCGAGGTTGCAGACGGCGACCTCCGGGGCGCCGCCGGAGTGGCTGCCCGCCTTGGTGTTCAGGGTGATCTCGGTGCACAGGTTGGAAGAGTGCACGACTCCGACGTGCTGCTGCGGGGACCGCAGGTTGCACGGATCCTTGAAGGTGATCCACGGGTGCCCCGTCTCGAACAGCACGGTGAGCATCCGGCGCCACAGCTCGACGGCCCTGACCCGACGGAAGACGGCGATCTCCCCGCGGTCGGCGGCGGCCTCGTACTCGGCGTAGCGCACGGCGAAGTCGTTGCCGTACAGGTCATGTAGATCGGGGGCCTCGTCCGGGGAGAACAGGGTCCACTGGCCGTCGCTCTCGACGCGGCGCATGAACTCGTCCGGCACCCAGTTCGCGGTGTTCATGTCGTGGGTGCGTCGGCGATCGTCGCCGGTGTTCTTCCGCAGGTCGAGGAATTCCTCGACATCGATGTGCCACGTCTCCAGGTAGGCGCAGACGGCGCCCTTCCGCTTGCCACCCTGGTTGACGGCCACCGCGGTGTCGTTCGCGATCTTCAGGAACGGGACCACCCCGGAAGAGAGTCCGTTGGTGCCGCGGATGTGCGCCCCGATGCCACGCACCGGGGTCCAGTCGTTGCCGAGCCCACCGGAGAACTTCGCCAGCAGCGCGTTGTTCTTGATCGACTGGAAGATGTCGTCGAGGTCGTCGTCGACGGTGGTCAGGAAGCAGGACGACAGCTGCGGCCGGGTGGTGCCGGCGTTGAACAGGGTCGGGGTGGAGGCCATGAAGTCGAAGCTCGACAGCAGCCGGTAGAACTCGATCGCAGCGGCCTCCCGGTCCGGCTCCCGTACGGCCAGCCCCATGGCCACCCGCATGAAGAAGGCCTGCGGTAGTTCGTATCTGGTGCCGCGGTGGTGCAGGAAGTAGCGGTCGTAGAGGGTCTGCAGGCCGAGGAAGGTGAAGTCGTTGTCCCGCTGCCCATCCACCGCAGCGCTGATGCGCTCGAGATCGAACTCCGCGAGCTGCGGATCCAGCTGGCCCAACTCGATCCCCCGTGCCAGGTAGGCGGGGAGGTACTGCGCATAGCCGGCCGTCATCTGCGCGGCGGTGGCCTGTGTCGGCGCGTCGTGCAGGAAGGTCAGGGCCTCGGCCCGGAGCGTGTCGGCGAGCAGCCGCGCGGCCACCTGCGAGTAGGCCGGCTCGGTCTCCACGAGTCCGCGGGCCGCCATGATCGGCGCCAGCCCGAGTTCGACCGTCGTCATGCCGTCGTAGAGGTTCGCCTGCGTACCGGCCAGGACCAGCGCGGCATCCGTCTCGCCCAGGCCGGCGCAGGCCTCGTCGATCACCGAGCTCAGCCGTTCGCGATCCAGCCGGGCGAGCGTCCCGTCCGGCCAGGTCACCGACATCGACGTCTGGATCGGAACAGGTTGCGACACAGCGGTGTTCCGCTCGTCACGAGCACGGCGGTGCTCCTCGCGGTAGAGGATGTAGGCGCGAGCGACGGCGGCGTGACCGCCCCGCATCAGCACCAGTTCGACCTGGTCCTGCACGTCCTCGAGATTGATCTTGCCGCCCGGGGCATGGCGACGGTGCAGGGTGCCGACCACGTCGTCCGCCAGTTGGGAGACCAGCGTCCGGAGCCGTGAGGACGTCTGGGCCCTCTCGCCCTCGACGGCCAGGAACGCCTTGGTGATGGCCACGATGATCCGGCCGGCGTCGAACGGGGCGGTGGAACCGTCACGGCGGATCACCGACAGATCGGTGCGGAGCTTGAGGTCGTGACGCAGATCAACGGGGTCGGGGGCGTCGGGAAGGTGAAGACCGCGCAGGGTCTGGGTCATGCTTTCTCCTCGCGAGAAAAGACCGGTGACGGCGGATCTCGGGGAGGATGCGCAGGACCGTCCTGGAGGCAGCCCGATCGGGGTGCCCAGGATGGCCTGGAGCGCAGGGACCCTCCCACGGGGTCGACCGACGGCGCGCACCGGCTGGCGCGCGCACTGATGGCAGGTCTTCGGACTCGCGGGCACGACCGGCTTCTGACACCGATCTCCTACTGGCCGTCGCTTCCCGAACGCCGGAGCGTTCAGTGCTTCATGACGACTGTCGTTCCCACTCACCGCTGCGGGGCAGTCCCGGATTCACACCGGATTCCCTGTTGGCACGCCCTCCCCGGAATTGCTCACTCCGGGTCAGGCGAACCACCAGCAGAACGGACAGTACATGTGGGGGGCATGTCGATCAACAACCCCCACATGTCGTGTTGGGCGTGTCGTCGAGCCGAGCTGAGACGGACCGGGCCCGACCTTGCTCACTGAAGCTGATGCTGCACGGCAGAAGTGGTTCGACGCGCTCTGACAGCGCTGCCCAGCCCGACCGTGACCACGCCGACCAGTACCACCGCACCGCCGATCAATTCGCCGGCCACCGGGACCTCGTCCAGCCAGAAGTAGGCGATCAACACCGCGAACGCGGGAACGAGGTACAGCAGAGACGTCGAGGTCACCATCTCCAGACGTCCGACGGCGTAGCCCCACAGGACGAATCCGAGGGCCGACGGAAAGACGCCGAGGAAGGCCACCGACCACCACGCCCCCGCAGACGCGCTCCCCATCTGGCCCCAGGCTCCGGGAAGGGCGGGCAGCAGCATGAGAGTGCCGGCGACCATGCCGTAGGTGGCGACCTCGACGCCGCTGTAGCGACGCAGGAGCGGCTTGATCATGGGGTGGTAGATGCCCTGGACGATGGTCACACCGATCAGGATCCACACCGACGAGGACAGCGACAGTTCCGATCGTGCGGACGCGACCAGGGCGACACCGGTGATCGCCACCGCGCTGCCCACGATCTTGATCACGGTCAGCCGTTCGCCGAACGCAACCGCTGCCACCGCGACGCTGACCAGCGGAGCGGCCGCGACGATCATGCTGGCGGTACCGGCCGGCACCGTGACCTCTCCCCAGTTCAGCAGGATCTGGTAGGCGGCCATGCCGAAGAACCCGCAGCCCAGGATCAACGGGACATCCCGCAGTGCCGGGAGTTTCACCTTCAATACCGGGGCGAGCAGAAGCAGCACGGCCGCGGCCACGGACAGTCGCGCGACCGACAGACCGGCGACGCCGAACTCGGGCACCGCCACCCGCACCGCCGGGAAGGCGCCGGCCCAGAGCACGACGACACCGAGACCGGCGAACAGTGCGCGCTTGGACGTCATACCCCGAAGCCTGCGCACTTTCGTGCGGTACGTTCATTTACTTCTTCAGTACTATCTCATCATCTTCGGTGATGTGTTGGACCCCCGGAAGCTGCTCGAACGGAGACTCTCGCGCACGGCCGTCTCGAACAGCTCGTCCAGCCCGATCCCGGCCGCCTTCGCCATCATGCTGATCACGCTCTTGCGGGCGAACGAGCTGTAGAGGCCGGCCTCGAGGAACCAGGGCTGCCCGCTGGGGTCGATCCGGAAGTCGAACAGGCTGTAGTGCCGGCAGCCAAGGGCGACATGGCATTGCCGGGCCACCTCCCAGACCCGGCGGGTGATCGGATCATCGAGCGCCACCATCCACGCCCTGGTGCTGTCCTTGGCCACCAGATTCAGCTCACCCCCGCCGGTGCGGCTGATCTTGTCGTCATGGTTGCGGATCGGCTTGGTCGCGCTGTCGACGTTGTACTCCTCGAGGGGCAGACAGATCAGCTCACCGTCCCGGACGATGATGCCGCAGCGCACTTCCCGCCCCAGTTGGACGAACGACTCGACCAGGGCCTCGTCGGAATGCTCGAGAGCCGCGTCCAACGCCTCCGCGAATTCGTGGGGCGCGCGCACGAGGGTCACTCCGAGCGAGTTGTCCCCGTCCACCGGTTTCACCACCACCGGAAGGGCCAACGACGGCCGGTCGCCGCGGCGAACCGTCTCCCCGGCAGGCACCAGGACACCGGCCGCAGCGACCACCGCCTTCGCGTGTGCCTTGTTCGCAGTCAGGGCCATCACCTCTGGCCTGTTCCCGACGAAGGGAACACCCAGCACATCGAACAGACTGCGGTAGGACGTCATGCCGGGAACGCAGAACATCTGCGGCACCACGACACCGGGCGCCATCGCGGCGATGTGCCGGATCGCGTCGCCAACCGACATCGCCGCCGCCGCGGAGATGGCCGCCTGGCTCAGGTCTACGGGAAAGCGCCATAGCAGATCCGGTGTGACATAGGCGATGTGGAAGTCGTAGCGCTCGCTGTCGGCGGTCGCCTCCAGGCAGTCCGCGGCATAGAGGCGGGACAGGTCGGCCAGGAAATCGCTGACGGCCGACCCGGTGAGGTGCAGCACCCGGAGCGTCACGGTTCAATCCCCCGACGGCTCGACGAGCTTGCCGATGTTGAAATCGATGCGGATCCAGCTCTTGCGCTGCCGCAGGTTGTTCAGCAGCAGCCAGGGGATCTGGACGTGATGCAACATCAGGAACGGCAGCGGATCATCCCAGTCGAAGATCGCATCCTTGCCGCGGAAGATCGTCCTGAGCCGCGAGGCGACGTGCGTCGGCCGGGTCAGGAGTCGCCAGACCTCGTGGTAGATCCAGTATGTCGGCCGACTGCCGGGCAGCGGCGTGATCATCGGGTGGTCGTCGTCCAGGTAGGCGTTCGCCAGATCCGGGTGGTCGTAGAACATGGTGATCGCAGAGTGGGTGCGGGGATTGCACTCGATGGCGTAGACCTGCCCGTCGTCGGCCTCGATGAAGTCGAAGCTCACCTGCCCGGTCAGCTTCAACGGCTCGACGAACTTCCTGACCCAGTCCTCGATCTCGGGCTTGTCGACCATCTCGTAGTTGATCTGGAAGGCGGAGGACTCGCAGCAGCAGTAGACCTGGATCCGGCCCTCCCGCACGGTGCTGTGCGTGCAGTACTCCTGACCTTTGATCATCGCCTGCATGATCCACGGCGAATCGCCGCCGATGGGCTTGGACCGGGCGAAAGCCGCTGTCGCCTCACGGGTGGGGCGCGGTAACGTCGTCAGGTCCATCCGATGCACCGGGTCGTACGGGATGCTCTTGAGGATGTAGGAGTTCTCGGCCTCGGCGAAATCGAACTCCGCCACCTGCTCCGGCGAGGTGATCCGATGGGAGTCAGGTACCGACACCCCCAGAGATGCTGCCATGGCGGAGAATTCGTATTTGTCGTCAAGACCGGAGATCATGTCGAGATCGCAGTGCAGGACCTCGCAGTACTCCGAGAGAGCGGGCTTGGCAAGGGCGTCGTAGTAGCTGGCCACCGGGCTGCAGACCGGGACGTAGACGTCGACCGCCTCTTTCCGCACGATGTCGACCAACGCCTGGACGTACTCGGGTGACTGGGGTTTCGGAACAGCGTAGAAACGATCGACGGATCGGGAGAATCGGTGCCCCGTGAAGCGGTACTTGTGCGACTCGATCATGATCACGCGGTGGCCGGCGGCGTGGAACGAGCGAGCGAGTTGCAACGACTTGGTCATCTTCCCGCCGCTGACCATGATCGTACGAGGACGCGACACCGTCTGCTGCGGCTTTCGGATGACGCTCGACCGGACCAGGGCAACGGCGGTGAGCGCCAGGTTGACCGGGAGGGCTACCTGTAGAAGTGCCAGCACCCCAACGGTTCTACCGACGGTCCGCAGCTGTTGAACCGCCTCGGCGCGAGGGGTGGCCGGTTCAGTCGACATGCGGGAACGTCCCGTCCCGATGTTTCGTCCCGGTCGCCACCATCCCGCGGTGCATGACCCGGTCTCCGATGACGTCGGCGTGGTCTGCCCGGTGCAGTACGCAACCGTTGTCCCACATGACGACATCACCCGGCGCCCAGGCATGGCGGTAGGTGTTGTGCGGTGCGGTCGAGTGGGCGTAGAGGAACTCGATCATGTCCTTACCCTTGGCATCGTCCATGCCGCTGATCGAGACACACCGGGCCGGCGTGGAGAGGTAGAGCGCCGTCCGGCCGGAGATGGGGTGCCGACGGAAGACGGGATGGTCGGCTTCCGTCTCGGCGTCCTCGTCGAGATCCAGACCTGTCATCACATGGCGGATCGTGCGGCCCTCGAGGTCCGAGCGAACCTCCGGCGGCAACGTCTCGTACGCCCGGTACTGGTTGGTGAACAGCGTTTCGCCTCCCTGCGAGGGAATCTCGACGGCCCTCAACGCCGTGTAGGTGGGCGGGTGACTGACGTAACTGGTGTCGACGTGGAACACACTGCGCGGCGGAGTCTCCCGGCCGACGTTGCTGATCACGTTCAGGTCGGGGAACCCGTCGACCGGAGTCTCGCCGATCGAGAGCATCAGGTCGCCGAACTGCTGCAGGAAACCGATGAACTCGGTGTCGTCGAGCTGCTGACCGGGTAGCACTGCGACGCCATGCTCGGACAGCAGTTCTTCCAGCCTCGAAACCGCAGCGGCATCGACGTCGGTGAGCGGCAGATCGGTGACCTCGACCCCGATGGGGTTCAGGATGTGGTGGAGCATGTGCTTTCCCCTTCAGGAGTTCTGCGGACGGCCGCGAGCTGGTTCTCCGGGCCTCCGGTTCAGGCGGTGTCGACCCGCCGGATCAAGGTCAGTCCGTCCCGCAGCGGGACGATCACCTGTTCGACCCGTGGGTCGGCGGCAACGGCCCGGTTGAACCCGGCGATCGCCGCGCCGTTGGCGGTCGCTTCACCCGCCGTCCACGGCTGACCCTGCATCAGCGTGTTGTCGACGCAGACGAGGGCGTGCGGAGCCAGCAGCCCAGCATCGAGCAGCGTTTCGAAGTAGTCGAGGTAGCCGGCCTTGTCCGCATCGATGAAGACCAGGTCGAAGGCCTCACCCTGGCGCGACAATGCCTGCAGGGTCGGCAATGCCGGCCCCACCTCGACGATGATCTTGTCGCCATCGGCGGAATCGAGGAAGCAGCGCTGCGCGAAGGCGGCAACTTCGGGATCGATCTCGCAGGCGATGACCCGTCCGTCCGGAGGCAGCGCCTCGGCGATGGCAAGTGCGGAATAGCCGGTGAACATACCGATCTCGAGCACGCGGCGTGCTCGGGTCGCGTGCACCAGCATCTTCAGGACCTGGCCCTCGACATGCCCAGAGAGCATCTCCTGTTCGAGATGCCCTGGTACATCAGGGTTCGAATGCTGAGACCAGTCCTCGTCCTCGGTTGCCTGGGAAAGCCTCTGCAGAGACGCCGACTCCGGGGTCGTCCACCGACTCAGATAGGGATCCAGACCCGAGGCCAGCTCGAGAATCTCGCGCAGCTCCAACACCATCGGGTCGTCCGGCCCGTGCCTCTTGTCGAACCTGCGCAGGAGTCCTTCCAGACGCCCCGCTACGATCCCCACCGGGGTGACGGGTCTCGGCGAACCGGGCGCCGAGACCGCGGAAGCCGCCCCGGACCGGATCTGCTCGGCATCCACCACGCTGGTCATGCGGTGAACATGTCTTCGCCGGCTCCTCCGCGAGGATACTTCGCGGCCGCCTCACGATGGGCCTCGAGTGCACCACCCAGTTCTTCCGTCGTGAGATCGTTGACGAAGTAGCAGGTTCCGATCGGACGGGGGACAGCCGCCCGCAGCTGGCCCCCTCTGGTCTGCAGGATGGAGTCGGACGCGTACTGCAGCAGTTCCGGCGTGAGATGAGGGCTGTCCAGCGACAAGCCGAGTCGACTCATCAGCCAGAAGATGCGATCCCGTTCGCTGACGGCCAGGTACCCGCGTTGTTCGGCCAGGGTGGTGGACAGCGCCATGTCGATACTGATCGCATGCCCGTGGAAGAAGGGCACATCCGGTGCCAGTTCCAGCGTCGGACTCCACGTGTGCCCGAATGCGATGACCCGATCCAGATCGAGCTCGTGCAGGTTCGGGACCTCGAGGGTCAGCATGGTGTTGATCGCGTCGTAGGTGACGCGGTTCGCGATCTCACGCAGCTCCGGCGTTCCGTCCAGATGCCCGAACCTGGTGTGCAGCAGGTCTTCCCCATACTTCTCCAGCAGATCGAAGATGCCGCCGTTGGCCACTGTGGAGATCTTGATCAGCTCGGCCATGCCGTTGCGGACCTGGTCGATGGGGAGGGTCCTGAGGAACGAGAAGTCGAGGATCACCTGCTGTGAAGCGTGGAAGGCGCCGAGCCGGTTCTTGGATTTGCCGTGGTTGACCGCGACCTTGATCGAGACGCTGGCATCGATCAGCCCGATCAACGTGGTCGGGATCCGGATGTAGTTGGTGGAGCGGCGGTAGGCCGCGCAGGCGAAGCCGGCGACGTCGGTGGTGAGACCGCCACCGACCACCAGTACCGGCTCCTTGCGCAGCAGCCCGAATTCACCGAAGGCGTCGACGATGCGCTCGACCGTCCCGAAGGTCTTGTCGGTCTCCCGGATGACGACCGGGAACACCGTCAGCGCGATCTGGTGGTGGCTGAAGTAGGCATGGATCTGCTCGCCGTAGAGGCCGTAGACGGTGTTGTCGACCACCATCAGGCACCGGCCGAATGGCCGATAGCTGTCAGCGATCTCGGAGTTGTCGATCTTGAACACGCCGTCGACCATCAGCAGCGAGTAGTCGATCTTCTCGTAGGCCTGGACGTGGAAGGCCGTCTCGGTGGCCGTGAAGCTCGGTTGCGGGTTGTCCGTCATGTTCGGTGTTCTCCAGTTCATCGGTCGTCGTAGTAGGTGGCCCGGCGTGAGTCGAAAGCATTCCGCTCGTCGCCGGACGGCGGTGGGTGCGGTGAGCCCTGGAATCCAGGGCAGGTGGACTACCGTCGTGCCAGTTGGCGCAGTTCCTGGGCATCCAACCGGTCGACTCGGCGTTCGGCGCCGACGACGTCATGCCGGGCGGTGTTCTCGTTGAGGAAAGCCACGCAGACGAGGCCGGCCGCGACGGCGGACTGGACGCCGTCGACGTTGTCCTCGATCGCAACGCAGTCCTCGGCCAGCTCGCCCAGACTGTGCAGAGCAAAGGAGTAGGCCGCCCCGTCCGGCTTCGGCTGATCGACATCGGAGACGTCGACGATGACATCGAAGTCGCGCAGCTGCACCTCCGGCCCCAGGGCCTCCAGCATGGCCGAGATGTTGGCGCGGGACGTGGTCGTCACCAGCCCGACCTTCCAGCCCGCACTCTTGGCCCCCTTGATGGTGTCTACGACGCCCTCGCGTGGGACCAGATCCGCCGTGGCCAGTCTCTCCTGAAATATCTTGGACTTGCTGTCGTGCAACGCTTTCGCATCAACGGTCTGCCCGAGTGACTGCGCGTAGGCGTCGATTCGGGATTGGCCGCCGCTCTTGGAGAGCAGGTCGCGGTATTCGTCGCGATCCCACTTCCAGTCGAGCCCGTGCGCCTGGAATGCCTCGTTGAATGCTTGCCTCTGCAATTCCGAGGTATCGGCGACGGTGCTGATGGACCCGAAAAGGATTGCTGACATGGAGAAACGACCCATTCTGACGACGGCTGCACCGGGCAGCGGCTTGCGGAACTACGGACCAGCCGGACCGGTCGCCGCGCAGGGTGACCTCCGATGGTGCGTGGCCGGCGGAAGGCTCCACCGGCCACGCTGTTCGCTTGTGTTCTGCCCGCTGCGTCGAACCGGTAACCGGGCCGAAACTATGCAGCGCGCTTCCGCACGCTCTGGGTGTCGATCTGAGGTCGTCCCGATCGACGCATTGATATGCCGGTACCGCCGGCCCTGTCACACGGAGGATCACATGTCGTTCCGGGCCTATCTCGACAACATCGAGAAGAACACCGGCGTCACCCCGATCGAGTTCGTCGAACTGGCCCATGCACGGGGGTACGACGATCCGAAGGTGAAGACCGGTGTCATCATCGGCTGGCTGGCAGAAGATTTCGGGCTCGGTCGCGGCCACGCCATGGCCCTGGTGCACGTCATCAAGAACGGCGCCCGGATCAGCGACACCCACGTGGTAGCGGCAGGGCCACACAGCGACGCGTCCAACACGCTCGAACTCGGCGGGCTGACCGGCCGCCGAGCCGGCTGACCGCAGAACCGCTGACCCGGGACGGCCGACCGCAGGCCGGTCGGCCAGACCCGTTCGACCCGGCCGGATGCACATCCGCTCGGCGCCGCCGATCCGCCGACTCAGGTGGCCTCGAGCGAGGACTCCTTGTGGGCCGCTTCCTTGCCGGACTTGTCCGACTTCACGACCCAGTACGGGTCGTCGGACGAAGCCCTGAACTGCTGCCCGTCGAAGGTGAAGTCCTTGACCTTTCTTTCCTGCGCCACGCCGTGGGTCGAGCCCTGTGAGGTGTTCCAGGAGACCTTGTCGCCCTTGCTGATCGTCATGGGATGGTCAGTACCCCAGCGCTCCTGTCCTATCCGCGTCCGGTCCTATCCGCCTCCGGCCATCGAGCAATACGCTGGCGACGTGCCCTCACACCCGATCATGCCGACCGACATCGCACCGCCGGCAGCGAACTATGCCCACGCCGTGCTGACCACCGGGGTCACCCGTTGGCTGCACACCTCCGGGGTGGTGCCCGTCCGGCCCGACGGTTCGGTCCCGGACGGCTTGGCGGAACAGGCGAATCAGATCTGGGCCAACCTGACGTCGATCCTGCGTGGGGCCGACCTGACGGTGGACTCGGTTGTCAGCGTGACGACCTACGTCACCACGGCGGCCGCTGCCGGACCCGATCTGGCCACGGTGATGGCCGCTCGGGATGCCGCACTGGGTGGCCGCCGGGTCGCCAGCACGCTGCTCACCGTGCCCGCGCTGGCTCAGCCGGCCTGGCTGGTCGAGGTCGCGCTGGTCGCGGCCGCCTGACCGACCTGCGCGGGTCCGGGCTTCCTGATCGACCCGGCCCGGGCGGGGTCGATCGCCGCCGCAGGGAATACTCTCGCCCATGGTTCAGCGCGCACTTGTCCTCGCCGGCGGCGGAGTAGCCGGCATCGCCTGGGAACTCGGCGTTCTGCTGGGCATCCGTGAGGGCGCCACCGATCTCGCGCCGCCGGTCGAGGACGCCGACCTCGTCGTCGGGACGTCTGCCGGCTCGACCGTGGCTGCGCAGATTTCCACCGGCACAGATCTGCAGTCGCTCTACGACCGTCAGCTCCTGCCGACCAGCAGCGAGATCGAGGTCGACTTCGATCTCGAGGCCATGATGGCCACCTTCGCCGAGGCGCTCGCGGCCTCGACGTCCCCGGAGGACATGCGCCGTCGGATCGGTGCACTGGCGCTGGCCGCGGACACCGTTACCGAGGCGATGCGCAAACGGGCGGTGGGTGGACGTCTTCTGGTCCAGCAGTGGTCGGATCGGGCCGTGCTCATCCCGGCGATCGACGCCGAGACCGGAGAGCTCGTCGTCTTCACCCGCGAGTCGGGCGTCGACCTGGTCGACGCCGTGACCGCCAGTTGCGCGGTGCCCGGGGTCTGGCCGCCGGCCACGATCAATGGTCGGCGTTACATCGACGGTGGCACGCGCTCGGGTACCAACGCCGACCTTGCCCTCGGGGCGGATCGGGTGCTGATCATCACGCCCGCCGTGGCGACGGCCGAACCGTTTGCCGATCAGCTCGCACAGGAGATCGCCGAACTGGCTCCCGCCACCGTCTTCGTCGTCTCCGCTGATGACGCAGCGCTCGAGGCCTTTGGCCTCAATCCGTTGTCGCCGGCGACCAGAGCGCCGTCCGCGACCGCCGGCCGCGCCCTGGGCAACAGCGTCGCCGACCGGGTCAAGGAGTTCTGGGCCTGACGAACGGGACAACCGTCCCGCAGTCCCTCATAGGTCCTGCTTCACCATGAGCCGACGTACTCCGGCGGGAGGCCGAGCATGCTGACGAGTTCGGCGTGCACGACCTGGTCCTCCAGCGGCGGGAAGGTGTGGCTGCCGGTCACGAAGCTGGAGCCGGTGCAGCCGTCCGAATGGACGGTGATGGTGGTCTCTGGATTGCCGTGGAAGACAAGCACGTCCGTCAGTCCGGTGTTGGCCAGGCAGCCGTGAATTCCCGTGTCCGTCCACGTGTTCAACGAGTTGACCAGGTCGCGCAGCTTCTTCGCGTTGCGCCCGCTCACGGTGTGGCGCACGGTCGGCGGCATCGGGCCGGTCGTGTAGCTGGTGTCCTTTGCGAACACGGTGACGTCGACAGTGCTGTCGACGTCCGCGATGCGCTCCTGCGCCTGGCGCGTCGCGACCCAGTATGCCTGGGCCGCAACGCGAATCGCGATACCGTTCCCGAAGGGCACCCAGAAGACGTTGACGGCCGAATAGGTCCACCGTGCATCGGATCGCGGGCCGGCCACATACTGCTCGAAAGATCCGCCGGCGCCCCAATCGCCCAACGCGTCGGAGTTGCCGTCCGGGAGCGACCAGGCCGGCGGAAGGTGGCTGTTCAGCCAGTCGTGGAACTGGGCGGAGCTCATCGACGATGTCCAGAAAGCGTTCCGCTGGACGAAGGTGGGCGGTCGTACAGGACCGGTTGGATCGTTCAGGCCCGGATCGGGAGCCGAACTCACGCTGACCGCGCCCGGGAACGAGGGCGTCTGGGAGAAGACCTGCTCGACGTGGTGGATGGTCGCCTCCTCGTGGGGGTCTTTCGATCCGATCACGCCTACTTCGAGGGCCGTCCCGGCCATCGGTGAGTCGCTTGCGGCCGGACTGTTGCCGGTCGCCGTAGCAATCTTCGAAGGACCGGTAGGAGCAGGCGCCTCGACTGTCGCACCGGCAGCGCAACTGACCAGGACACCGGCGATCACCGCGGCGCAGAGCATCCTCACCGTTCGCATGACTTCCTCCCTCTTGCGACTGCCCGCATGCTGGCACCAGCATCAAGACGTCTCTTGCCCGCCCGTCGGTTGCACGCCGCCAGAATCCGCGCTCATCATCTTCCCGAACTGTCCCGCTGATCAACTTCGCCCGCTGCCGCGCTGATCAACTTCCCGCACATCCGCGCTGATCAACCTCGCCCGCTGCCGCGCTGATCAACTTCGCAGGCGCTCATCAACTTCGCAGGCGCTCATCAACTTGCCGATTTTGGGAATGGTGGGACAGAAATAGACGACTTCGTACGCGCCGTCACAGATGATCAGCGCAATCGGCCAGCATTTGCGTCGCAGAGTCTTTGTCGGCCACCGCCGTATTCCCGCGAAAAGGGGAACTGTCGGTGCCCCGATATAACGTCTTGTTCATGAAGGACACCGCATTCCCCGACACCCAGCAGACCCAGGACCTGCTGCACCTCGCGCTGCGGGTCGTCGGGCAACTGCGGGAAACGCAGTGGTGGCGAATCCAACACGCCGACATGCTCACCCTCGGCAAGCAACTGCAACAACTGGCCAACCAGGTGTACACCGCCAACGTCCACCTCGCCGGCGAACTGGACGGCGAGAACATCGCCACCAAATACGGGTGCACCTGCACCGCGGCGCTGCTGCGGCAAAAGTTCAACATCTCCCCCGCCGAAGCCTACGGCCGGGTCAACGCCGCCCGGCAGGTCCTCCCCCGCGAGACCGACACCGGCGCCGTCCTACCACCGGCAATGCCCGCCCTGGCGGCGGCGATGGCCGCCGGCACCCTCACTGGCGAACACATCAAACTGATCACCGCCACCATGACCAAACTCCCCACCCTGCTGCCGGTGGAGGACCTGGAATTCTGGGAGGACTTCCTCGTCGACCACGCCACCCGGCTGGACCCCAACCCCTTCGAGAAGGTCTGCCGCAGCGTCCTGGACAAAGCCGACCCCGACGGGGACCTGGACGAGGAAACCGCCGCCGCCAAGATGGAATTCAGCTTCGGACGCCGCAACCTGCGCACCGGGTTGACCCCGATCAAAGGGCAACTGGACGACTACAGCGTCGAAGTGGTCAAAAAGGCCATCGACGGACTGTCCGCACCCCACCCCAGCACCACCACCCCCACCACCGGCAGCGGCAGCACCGGCACCGGCAGCACCGGCGGCAGCGGCGAGACCGCCAGCACCGACAGCACCGCCAGCACCGGCGGCAGCGGCGAGACCGCCAGCACCGCCAGCACCGCCAGCACCGCCAGCACGGACAGTGAGAACTGCGCTGCGACAGATCCTTCCGCCCGCGTCGACGTCGAGGACGATGCCGACATCGAGGACGACCACGATCATGCCGACGGATTCACGCGCGACAGCGGCAACGCCGACAGCGATGCGGACCCGATCGTCCCGAACACCGACACCGACACCGACACCGACACCGACACCGACACCGAACCAGACACCGACGGAGGTTCGGGTACCGACGGAGGTTCGGGTACCGACGGAGGTTCGGGTACCGACGGAGGTTCGGGTACCGACGGAGGTTCGGGTACCGACGGAGGTTCGGGTACCGA